>NZ_JBFTPA010000010.1:0-240007 GCF_056398245.1 Paenibacillus sp. 01T47 | reverse complement strand
GCTTTAGTTAGTCTAGACTTCATAATAACGCCTCCTAAGGTGAGTTCTGAGGGCTCCAACCCAGTACATACTCATCCTAGCGGGGCGTTCGTTTTACTGCAAATTGAATCTACTAACACCTACAGGAATGTTAACGGGCAGTTTAGTTCAACATCCTTTGCAACCCACGGTTGCATTTAATGGTACATTCAATTCAACATATACTCGATTTTGATTTCGCTTTCTTTATGATACTATTTGCTTAAGTTGAGTAATGGAGGTGATCCACAGTGTTAGATAATGTAAAAGTCGGTAAAAACATATTGGACTTGCGGAAGGGACTATCATTAACGCAAGTAGAACTTTCCAATTTACTGGGCGTAAGCCATCAAGCCGTTTCCAAGTGGGAACAAGGCGAATGTTTGCCTGATATCGAAGTTCTGCTAAAACTAGGACAGGTCTTCAGCAAGTCTGTTGAAGAACTTCTTCTAAGTGAAAGGGTATATGGGGAGCCAGTAATTCATGAAGTTAAGAATACTAAAATAGAAGTAACGGAACAACTTGATGTCTGGACAAAAGCATTGGACAAAATACAAAGCGAAATTTCAATTCCAAGCTTCAATACATGGTTTAAGAGTACGAAGGCAGAGTACGTGGAAAGTACATATTTAATTTACAGTCCGAACAACTTTACTACGGAATGGTTATACCAAAGATACTCCAATTTCATTATGCAAATTCTCGAAGAAATTACTGGTGAATCCGACTTTAAAATCGAGTTTCGATCAATGGATAATTCTTCGACTAATTTTGAATCAAGTCTAATTCCAGGTAGAGCGAGTTTATGGTTAAGCTAACGGGCAGTTTAGCGCAACTTAAGACTATATTAATCATATGAATTAGGTAGGAAAGTAAATGAGTTCCATAAAAGGGATGAAGCTAGTTGCAGACGAAAAGATGGATTGTATCAATCAGCTTGATTATTATCGTCATTGGCGCAATCTGGGTCATGTATGTGAAGCACCCCAGCACAATTGATGTAAAGCTGATTGGTGTTAAGTATCAGTTAGGTTATGAAGATGTAAAATCGGGGATAGAGCCTGCGACTGTTATAATTCAGGGCAAGGTGCATACGAGCTTGAAAAGAGAGCGAATATTTAAGGGTGTAGTACGAATTGTAGGTGAACAAATTCCAGTGCCTCAGGATCAGCGCAATATAGAAATTCATTTTTCTAGAGACGGCTGGGGCTCAATAGCCTATCCTTATTTTCTTTATGACGAACGGGGAACAACTGTAGGAGCTGAAATTTACCAGTCACATTCTATATTCGCGAACAAAGACTTTAGTCAAGTAACATTCCTTATAACAACGCCCAATCAACAGTCTGAATCCGAAGATGGAAATCTTCAGACCGTTTGGAACACTGAGAATGGAAAGATGCTATCTGCCCCCGCAACAACACGAGAAGAGGCCCTAGCCTTATCCAATAAGCAGATGCGTGAATATTTGAAACCTTATGGGAAGTCTTTACGATAACCTGTACATCACATAATTAAGCTAACGGGAAACGATTGTTCAATACACTACATTAGCTGGTCTAATGCTCAGCTGCCGTTTCTAATTGAAGTAACGAGCAGGAATATAAAGAAATGGAAACGAGTACATAATTCAGCATCCAAATAGGTTGATTAGCGTGATTTCAACAACCGAGGATTTTTGTAAGCATCATAAAACTAAAAGGAGTAGCTGTTACTATGAAGGATTTACATAATTTTGTTTCAGATTACACCAAAGATAAGAAACATTTACATCTTGCGATCGGGATTATTAGAGATGGCGGTATTGAATATTTTTCGTTCAGTAATAATCAAAAGAGAAGTACGATTCCTCCTGAGCATATGTTGTTTGAAATCGGCTCCATAACCAAAGTTTTCACATCCATTCTCTTATTAGAAATGGAACGGGAAAAACTGCTTTCCTCGGATGACATGGTTGGTAAGTTTGTGCCAAACGTTAAAAACGATTATTTGAATAAGATTACCTTGAAAAGCCTTGCTACTCATACCTCTGGTTTACCTATATTGGCAACAAACCACAATCTGGCTAAAAAAAGATCGAATCCTTATTCAATGTATACCGAGCAAGATTTAACTGCTTTTCTATCTAATGCTGATTACACGGATAGTATTGGTTCATTTGAATATTCCAATATCGGTGTGGGCTTACTGGGGAATATTCTATGCAAGGTGTCAGGAAGCAAGTATGATGAACTGTTGAAAAAATACATAACGAGCCCATTAAAGATGAATGAGACAGCCGTTACACTTGATTCAGAACAGAATAGAAGGTTTTTGAATGGACATGCTTCAACTGGGAAGAGAGTCCCTCACTGGGATCTCTCTATACATGAAGGAGCTGGGGGGATTAAGTCATCGGTTAACGATTTGAGTTTATTTGTCCAAGCCAATCTAAATGATGATAATCCGATAGCCTCTACACTGCAAAAAAGTCATATCCCTATATGGATCGGAAATTCAAACCGTTATTTTGGCTGGGGTGAGGATAAACTTCTAGATAAAGGTATCCTCTGGCATAATGGGGGTTCAGCTGGTTTTAACAGTTATCTAGCTTTCAACAAGGAACTCCGTGTAGGAATTGTATTGCTATCCAATTATTCTTTTTTCTCGAATTCTCTTATGGATTATTATGTTGCTCAATTAATAAAATGGATTACTAAAAAAGAGCCTTCTCAAGGAACTATGATAGACGTTACAGGGTTAAAAATATTTGAAGCCATCCTAAGTAGTGAAAAGTCATGAACTAACGGAGAACGTTAGTTGAAATAGCCGCGGCAGTCTAAGACTTTATTTATCTGGTCTTGGTTCGCCGCTGCTTTTGTTATGGGGTTAGTCTAAAACTTATTTTTTAAAAGCTGACGATCCTTTAATTCAAAAATCGCGTTAATTCAATGACTCCCGTCAAATACTTTATTTTCACCGAACATTAATTAGATTTGTTAAAACGAAAGAAGCGTAGTTTTCTATGGAATAAGCTCAATACAGTTCGTTAGAGAATAAAACAACCCCCCTATTGTCTTACACGAAATCGTTTATTATGCGCGAATCTATCACAATAGTGACCATATAAATCAAAAAAAGAGAATTCCACCCCTTTTTAACATAAAAATCCCCTTTCTTTCATAGGTGCAATCCAACTACTATAGGTATGAGTTCGAATGGTAAAAAGTATCATTTTTTTGATATTAGTATCAAATTAGTCAGGATGACCACGCTCTTTGATATCAAAATAAGCTAAACCTTTACAGCATTTTCCCACACCTCTTTCATTGCGCAGCTCTTTTCTAGTAAATGATTTCATTGCTAATCACTTGCTTGTCAGTCTCCCCAACAAGTTAACCCACATGTTATTTTAACTCGAATATTCAACCTGCATAAGCTATACCTTCAACCAAAACTACTTAGTCGAATGCATTCAGAAGTTATTAACAAACTATTGTTAACGCTTTCATGTTAACGGAGCGATTTCTTTGTCTTTTTTATTTTAAAATTTGTAATAAATACAAATAAAAGTAACTTTAAGGTTGTGTTAAAGCACTATTATTTATCGGTATATTAACCAAATTCACTATTCTATGAGGAGTGTGTTATTTATGTTTAGAGAAATTCACAAATCCAAAATTCACCGTGCGGTCGTTACGGAAGCAAATTTAAATTATGTAGGCAGCATCACGATTGATCAAGATATTTTAGACGCATCCAATATTTTAGAGAACGAGAAAGTACAAGTTGTAAATATCAATAACGGCGCGCGGTTGGAGACGTATGCGATCACTGGCCCAAGAGGCTCAGGCATGGTTTGTCTAAATGGAGCGGCTGCGCGAATGGTTCAGCCAGGAGATCTCGTTATTATTATCTCCTACGCCATGATGGAAGATCATGAAGCGAGGGTGTACAAGCCCGATGTGGTCATTATGGATGAGAATAATCGGATTGTGACGGACAAGTATCAAGAGCTGCACTCTACAACGGTATAATGCCACAGACAAAAAGTAGGGGGAGCTATATGAATATCATCCGAAATCTCTCAGAGGTACTCATTGCAAGCGGAACGAGCGGTGCGGGCATTACGTTCTGCGAGGCGGGTAAGGATCGATTCGTGTCGTATGGGCAACTACGCAAGGCAGCGGGTGCAGTACTCGGTCAGCTGCAGGAAAGAGGGCTTGGCAAAGGGCAGCATGTTGTGCTGCAGACCGAAGATAATGAACGATTTCTTGTTTTGTTTTGGGCCTGCCTATTGGGCGGCATGATCCCCGTTCCACTTACAGCGGGACGAACTGACGAAGGAAGGAAGAAGCTTCTTCAAGTAAGCAGCCAACTTGGAAATCCGTATTTGCTGTGCGAGCCAGAAATATGGGAATCTGTTGCAGCTTATTGTCTCAAAAATGAAGAGCATGCCGCAGGACAGCTATTACAAAAAAGAATGCTGCCGATCAAGGATGTTTTGGATGAAGCAGCTGCTATAGATCGCCAAGGGACAGTCTATGCGGCAACCGAGGATGATGTTGCATTTATCCAATTCACCTCTGGTTCCACAGGTGATCCTAAGGGTGTTGTTTTGACACATGGCAACTTACTTTCGAATATGCGGTCGATATTGGAGGGCGCGCAGTCGACCGAGGCTGATTCCTCTTTAAGCTGGCTCCCGCTTACGCATGATATGGGTTTGATCGGATTTCATCTAACTCCGATGCTTGGGCTTATGAATCAATGGCAGATGCCGACCTCGACATTCGTGCTTCATCCGATGAAGTGGATGGAGCTGACGCATCAGCATCGCATTACCTGTCTATCATCACCTAACTTTGGTTATGTTCACTTTCTACAGCATTTTAAACCGGAGAATGCCACCTGCTGGGACCTTAGCTCGGTAAGGCTTATCTTTAACGGAGCGGAACCAATATCCGCGAGCAATTGCCGCGAGTTTCTCGCACAGATGAAGCCTTATGGGCTTAGAGAACAATGTATATTTCCCGTCTATGGACTAGCGGAAGCAAGTTTGGCCGTTACATTTCCGCATGTGGAGGAGAGCTTGAATACCTTATATGTAAGCCGAAAGGGCTTGAATATCGGAGATGTTATTCAGGATGCTCCAGCGGATGATCCCAATAAAATAGAAATCGTTGAGCTCGGGTTCCCTGTATCCGAATGCGAGCTTAAAATTTGCGACGAGTCTGGCCGGGAAACGCCAGATCGGCACGTTGGGCTCCTCCATATTAGAGGGAGGAATGTCACCAAGGGTTATTTTAACCGCCCTGATGTGAACGCCGTCATTCTATCGACAGACGGATGGCTGAATACCGGTGATCTTGGATTTATGCAAGACGGCAGATTGTATGTGACTGGCCGCATGAAGGATATTATTTTCGTCAATGGACAGAACGTATACCCGCATGATTTGGAAATGCTGGCAAGTGAAATTAAGGGAGCAGAAATAGGCAAAGTAGCTGTCAGTGCGATTCAGAATGAAGTAACGAAGCAGGATGAGATCGCCATATTTATTCAATTTCGAGGCAAGCTTAACGGTTTTGTGCCGCTGAGGCAAAGCGTGCAGCGATTGCTAAATCGAAAAACTGGACTCCAAGTGGAGCTCATTGTTCCAGTGAAGCGTATTCCGAAAACTACCTCTGGGAAAATTCAGCGTTACACTCTTGCTGAGAGTATGCAGAGCGGACAATTCTCCTCAGTCATTTCGGAATTGGAGTCGCTGGCAGCGATTATGGAAGAAACAGCTCCCGAGTCGGCTGCTGCAGCTCCTGAAACGGATGCCGAACATCGCATATTGTCTATTTGGAAAAAAGTGCTGAAGACAGACCGCATTGGAATAGATGATCATTTTTTGGAGCATGGCGGTAATTCACTGAGCGCAGCTTATGTAGCTGCCCAGCTGCAGTCGACGTTTGGCATAAATGTATCTCTGAGCGAGTTGTTTCAGCATCATACTGTTCGGTTACTGGCCGCTTATGTCGCTGAAGCGGCTGCTGGGGAAGATCAAAGAAATGACAGAAATGACCAGTGCGAAATGATCTCAAATGGAGGCACGAGGGATTGGTATCCCGCTACATCTGCTCAGAAGAGATTATTTATTGTTGAGGAAATGAATTCAGGTCTCCTTCGTTATCATCTTCCGCAGCGCATAAGCATTGAGGGGGAGCTGGACCTCAGTAAGTTTCAACAGGTGTGGGAGTCTTTGATCAACAGGCATTCTTCACTACGTACATCATTTGTTATGGATAATGATATCGTGGTCGGTCGCATTGCAGATTCAGTAAAGCTGCCCATTATTCTTACAAACGGCCGCGGCTGGTCAGAGAGTGATATGCAGCACCAAATTAGTGCATTTCTGCAGCCCTATGAGCTGTCTAAGGCGCCGTTGTTCCGAATGGAGTTAATCACATTCAATCATAACCGCCATCTGATGTTATTTGATATGCATCATCTCATTACGGATGGCACATCGATGGGAATATTAATCGGGCAATTTATTGCGATGTATGAAGGGGCTGAGCTGCCTCCAATTTCTTTTCAATACAGCGATATTGCTGATTGGGAGAAAAGGTTCAGGGCAGAAGATAGGCGCATGATAAGGCAGAGAGAGTATTGGCGGCAAATCTTCAAGGAGGGAGCGGGGGAGATCGACATCCCGGCAGATTATCGGCGTCCGCTCACTCTTAGCTACAAGGGAGCTATTGAAAAATTTGTACTCGATGCAACACTTACAGCTAAGCTGGAGCAATTAGCTTTCCAAACAGGCGGTACGTTGTATACCGTTTTAACTTCCGTTTACTTTATACTGCTGAGCAAGTACACCGGAGCAGTTGATATGGTGATCGGTACTGCGTCGGCAGGGAGAACAAGGCCGGAGATGGAAGGTATCGTGGGCCTGTTCGTCAATATGGTGCCGCTGCGACTTCGGGCTGGCAAGGAGCTTTCGATCCTTCAATGCTTTGAAGAGATCAATAAACAAATATTGTTATCGCTAGACCATCAGGACGTCCCTTACGAAGAAATTGTAGAGCTGGCAGAGGCAAAACAAGAACATGGCCGTAATCCTTTGTTCAGCACTGTATTTACGTTGCACAACATGGAAATTCCACAGTTTCATACAGCGAATGTCACATTCAAGCCTGAGCCGATAGGAACAGGTACATCTAAATTTGATATGACCTGGGAATGTGTAGCTTCGGAGGAAGGCATTACAGTATCTATTGAATATTCTCTCGACTTGTACAGTCAGGAAACAGTAAGAGGATTTGCTCGCCATTATAAAACATTAGCTGATGCAGCAGTGCAATCCCCTGAGACGACTGTTGAGATGCTTCCTATGTTAGACGAGGATGAATGCCAGCTTATTTTGGCTACTAGCGAGTCGAGTCGAGCACTTTACCCTAACGATACTTCACTGTACAGGCTGTTTGAGAGGCAGGTGGCTCATACCCCACAGCTCCCGGCTATAGTTATGGATGAGGCAACCCTCTCCTACACAGAGCTGAATGAAATGGCAAATGCTCTGGCTAGATGGCTCATCAACCATGGAGTAGTTCCGCATTCACGTGTGGCGCTGCTTCTTCATCGATCCTTTAATATGCCAGTTGCGATACTTGCTGTGTTGAAGACCGGCTCCGCTTATGTGCCAATCGACCCGAGTTATCCTATCGACAGGATTGAGTTTATGCTTGGAGACGCTGATATTTCTACAATGATAGTAGATGCTCAGACAAGCCATATAGGCGGCAAGCTTGCTCAAGCTGGGAATAGGCCAGTAGATAAGATTGACATGGATGCTATGAGGAACGAGTGGAGACAGGCAGAGGGACATAATTATAATGTGGATGTAACAGGGGACGACGCAGCTTATGTGATGTACACCTCTGGTTCCACAGGACGGCCAAAAGGAATTTTAACTACGCACCGAAACGTCATTCGCATTGCTCGGGATACTGACTATATCCGAATCACGAATGAGGATGCGCTGCTGCAGTTATCGAATTATGCGTTTGACGGATCGACGTTTGATTTTTATGGGGCACTTTTGAACGGCGCAAAGCTCGTCCTTGTGAATGAAAACGATTTGCTTGATATCCATCAGCTTATTTTATTGATGAAGAAACAAAGGGTTACGGTATTTTTTGCGACTACAGCTTTGTTTAATGCATTCGTTGACTCTGGATTGAAGGACTTGCCTTCCCTTCGTCATCTATTGTTTGGCGGTGAACGCGCATCAGCCTCGCATATTAAAAGAGCTTATCAGATCGTCGGTTCAGGCGTGCTGCTTCATGTGTACGGTCCAACAGAGTCTACTGTTTTCGCTACTTGTTATCCGATTGACTCGCTAGAGCAGGACAATGCTGCAATTCCAATAGGCAAGCCTATCGCACATTCAGAAGCACTTGTATTGGACGAAAATGGTGCCTTGCTCCCACCACTTGTGCCTGGGGAGTTATGTATTGCCGGCGATGGTTTAACACAAGGTTACTTGAACCTGCCGGAGCTTACTGCAAATAAATTTGTTCCCCATCCTTTTAAGGAGGGAACCAAGCTTTACAGGACAGGGGATTTGGTTAGGCGGCTGCCTGACGGTAATCTAGAGTTTTTGGATCGGCTCGACACCCAGGTGAAGCTGCGTGGATTTCGTATAGAACTGGGGGAAATTGAGAGCAAACTGCTAGAGTGTGAGGACGTTAGGGAAGCAGTAGTTATGCTGAAATACCGCAGCGGCGATCCACAGCTTGCTGCTTACATCGTAGCAAATGGTGAACTTTCCATAGATCGGCTGCAAGCAGAACTGGGAGCAAAGCTGCCGCAATTTATGATTCCGGCAGTCTTCGTGCGGGTGGAGAAGCTCCCGCTCACCTCTAACGGCAAGATTAACAAAAACGCATTGCCTGAGCCTGACTTTTCCAAACTGAGCATCGTAATGGCAGCAGCCTATGTCCCGCCTACAACCCAAACCGAGATTCAGCTTGCAACCATTTGGGAAATGGTTTTGAAGGTAGAGGCTGTTGGCGTTAATGATCATTTCCTCGCACACGGCGGTCACTCATTGAAGGCTGCAACGCTTGTGTCGGAAATTTATAAGCAATATCATGTCCGAATGCCGATCAAGGAAGTATTTCTACGTTCAACAGTTAGAGAGCAAGCAGAATGGATTGACAGCGCAAATAAAGAGGCATATGAACCGATAATACCGACAAACATTTCTCAATCTTATCCGTTAAGTCCATCCCAGCAGCGTGTTTTTCTCATTGAAGAAATTGCAAACGCGGGTATAGCCTATCATATCCCGCTAGCGCTGCGCTTAACTTGCCATGTTCAGCGAACGGATATGGAACGGGCCATAAAAGGACTTATTGCTCTGCATGAGCCGCTTCGTACATCATTCCAGCTTATTGACGGTGAGGCGCGTCAAATTATACATGAGTATGCTTCGTTCGAGCTTCAAGAGTTAAGCGATACAACAATAGATTTGGAGCAACAGTTCTGCGAATTTACCAAGCCGTTGCCGCTTTCACAAGCACCGCTCCTTGACGCACGGCTGCTCAGCAGCGAATGCGGAGAAACTTATTTGCTTCTAAATATCCATCATATTATTGCTGATGGCATTTCGGTGAGTCTGCTTATTGAAGAGCTAGTCAAACGACTAGACGGCAAGCGCTTGGAAGAGCCGCATATTCAGTACAAGGATTATGCGGTATGGAGAGCAAGCCAAGGGAATACGGAACGCATGCGCAAGAGCATCCGATATTGGGAGACCGAGTTAAGCGATCCACCCCCGAGCCTCGACATGCCGCTTGACTTCCCGCGTGGGGAACGGCAATCGCTAGAGGGGGAGACGTTTGGATTCCATGTCCCTTCAGAGCTAGCAATTCGGCTTCAATCTATATCCGATACGCTCAATATTAGCTTAAATAGTCTGTTGTTTGCTTCCTACGCTCTGCTTCTTCAAAAGTATACAAGTGGAAATGACTTGATTATTGGGGCGCTAGCGGCAGGAAGATCACATCCCGAAACGGCTAATATGATCGGTATGTTCAATAATTTTCTTCCAATTCGCCTTAAAATAGGCGATGGAATGAAATTTGATCAATTTGCGAAGGCGTCACATGATCATCTTCTTGCAGCACTCGAACATCAAGATGTGAGCTTTGACCAGATGATTGAAGCTGCGCAAATGACGATGGATCCCTCACGAAACCCGCTGTTCGATACGATGATGATTTTGCACAACCAGATCGGAAATGATCTGGAAGTAAAGGGTCACACTGTAGGGGTACAGCCTATACGCGCAGGTAAAAACATGACATCTAAATTGGATTTTAAACTTGATCTTTATCCTCATGGTGACGGAGGCCTTCGAGCAGAGCTAGAGTTCAATACGCGATTATTTCATAAAGCGACGATGATGAGGCTGGCGGACCATTGGCTCAATATACTGAAACAAGTGACGGATGAGCCAGGTATGAGATGCTCTTCCCTCAGCCTAATTATGAAGAAGGAAGCGCAAATGCTTCTTCAAGAATGGAATGATACAGCAAGGCCGTATCCTGGTGGCGAAACCATCCATGGCTGTTTTGAGGCACAGGTGCGCAAGACGCCTGATGCTCCAGCTATTCGATCGAACGAGGGCATGTTTACTTACCGTGAGCTTGATGAATGCGCAAATCGACTCGCTCTGCTGCTCCGTCAGAAAGGTGTTGGAGCTGACACAATCGTCCCGATTGTTGCAGAGCGCTCTTTTGAAATGATGGCAGCGATTTTAGGCATTCTAAAAGCCGGGGGCGCTTACTTGCCTATCGATCCGCATTTTCCAGAGGAGCGTATTGGGTACATTCTTGAAGATAGCGGAGCCAATATATTATGTTCCCAGCACAAATGGATGAACCAACTGCCGTTTAATGGTGAAATTATAGATATAGATGCTGTTGAAGACAAGGGTTCCCATGATACTGAGGAATGGCTATGGGAGCCTGCAGTGAACGCGCATCATTTGGCATATGTCATCTATACATCAGGTTCTACTGGAAAACCAAAGGGAGTTATGATCGAGCATGCTGCGGTCATCAACCGTATACATTGGATGCAAGATCAATATCCACTTGATTCGCAAGATGTCATTCTTCAGAAGACACCTATAACTTTTGATGTTTCAGTGTGGGAGCTGTTCTGGTGGAGTTTTGCAGGGGCATCTGTTTACTTGCTGGAACCGCGGGGGGAGCGGGAGCCGCAGGTCATGATGAAAGTCATCCGTGAGCAAGCGGTGACGGTCATGCATTTTGTCCCATCCATGCTGGGCGTATATCTCCAGTATGCATCGGAAGTTAAGGCGGACAAGCCTTTCGGAGGTTTGCGTTACGTATTTGCAAGCGGAGAGGCGTTGAAGCCTGCACAGGTGGAAGGGTTCTACAGCCAACATTCTGCAGGCAGCGAAAGTCCACGACTCATAAATTTATACGGACCGACTGAAGCGACCGTGGATGTCAGCTCATATGACTGCGCGAACTATAAGCAAGGATCTGTTCCAATTGGCTCACCGATTCAAAATATTCGGCTGTACGTTGTGGATGAGCAGCGGCGGCTGCAGCCCATTGGAATTCCGGGCGAGCTCTGCATCGCTGGAGTGGGACTCGCTAGAGGTTATTTGAACCGTCATGAATTGACAGCGGAAAAATTTGTACTTGATCCTTTTTTTGCTGGGGAACGAATGTACTTGACTGGAGATCGCGCGCGCTGGCTTGCTGACGGTCATATCGAGTATTTGGGTCGATTCGATCATCAAGTGAAGATTAGAGGATTTCGAATGGAATGTGGAGAGATTGAGCATGCGCTGATGCAGCTGGAGGAGGTTTCCGATGCGCTCGTCATGCCCGTGAAGGATCGGACGGGAGAACCAGCCTTATGTGCATATGTGGTTTCTTCTTTTGAACGCAATGAACGTGAGTTGAAGGAGAGGCTAAGGGGGATGCTTCCGGAATATATGATTCCTTCCCTGTTTGCCTGCCTGCATTCCTTTCCTCTTAATGCTAGCGGGAAGATAGACCGCAGTCGCCTTCCACAGCCGACGTTTGCTGATTCTATTGGCGGCGCCGATCCGCGCGGTGAGACGGAGCTCCGACTGGCAGAGCTATGGAAGAGCATACTTGGTGTTCACATCGTACGCACCGACGATCATTTTTTCCAGCTTGGCGGACATTCGCTGCGCGCAGCGCAGTTAACGGGTGCAGTGGAGCGGCAGTTAGAGGTCACATTTACACTAAAGGATGTGTTCGCCTACCCGGTCCTAGAAGAGATGGCGTCGTTCATTGATAGATCGCCGAAAAGGACTGCAGCATCTATCACAAGGGCCGAGCAGAGGGATGTTTACCCATTGTCGCTTGCGCAGAACCGACTATTCGTTTTGCATCATATGAAGCCTTCCAGTACAGCCTACAATTTGCCGCTCGCACTCAGTATGCGTGGTGAACTGAACGTTGAGAGATTGCAAGAGGCGCTGCAGCGGCTCATTGATCGTCATGAGCCGCTCAGAACAAGCTTTGAATGGCGCGATGGCGCCCCCGTGCAACGCATTCATGAGCGAGTAATGGTGCGAGTTGATGTAACAAAAACGGATCAAGTGGATGGATGGAGCAGCATGCAAAAATTCGTTCAGCCATTTGATTTGAGCATTGCTCCGCTGCTGCGCGCTTCGCTTATTACGAATGGCGCGCAAGAGCATTTGCTGTTGCTTGATATGCATCATATCGTATCTGACGGTATTTCAATGACAGTGCTGGCGCAGGATTTCACCAAGCTTTATGAAGGCGGCACGTTGCTGCCGCTTGAAGTCCAGTACAAGGACGTAGCTGTATGGCAGCAGGGCTTTATGAAGAGCCGCGAGCGGGATAGGCAAGAGCAGTACTGGCGAGAGGAGCTGGCGGGAACGCTGCCGCTTCTGGATTTGCGAGTGGACAAGCCAAGGCCAGCCGAACAAAGCTTTAAGGGGAGAAAAATCATTCATGCGCTGCCTCTCTCGTTAATGTCCGAGGTAGAGTCATTGGCAGCAACGGCTGGCATGACTAGTTTTCCATTATGGCTTGCTTGTTTTCACGTGCTGCTTCATAAGCTGACGGGGCAAGAGGATATCATCTCTGGTACACCGATTGGAGGAAGATCCCATCCAGAGACAGCCCCGCTTGTTGGGATGTTTGTCAATACCGTTGCTATCCGGAGCCAGCCATCTGGCGAGCACAGCTTTCTTCATTTTGCCCGACAGATCAAGGAGAAGGTGCTTGGTGCGATGCATAATGGGATGCTGCCGTTCGAGCATTGTGTAACCGCACTTGATGTAAAGCGAGACCTGAGTCGAAATCCAATCTTTGACGTCATGTTCGTTATGCAAAATATGGATGTGCCGGCAATGAAAGCTGATGTGCTGCAAATAAAGACGCAGCCGCTGGAGCACGCTGTATCCAAGCTGGATCTGACGTTTGAGCTTGCAATGCGTGAGGATGGTGCAGACCTTACTGTAGAATATGCAACGGATCTATTCGAACAACAAACAATCAACCAAATGATTAGTTACTATATTCGAATTGTGGAGCAAATTACAAAAGATACGCATATCTCTTTAAACCAGATAAGCTTGCTGAATTCGGATGAAGAAGCCATTCAACTTGTTCAATTCAACGAAACGGCTACCGCTTATCCAAGCCATATAACCGTTGAGTCTTACTTGGAAGCACAAGCTGAGTGGATACCGCATGCTACTGCCCTGATCTATGAGACTGGGGAAATGTCCTATCGTGAACTGAATGGGAAGGCCAATCGGCTGGCAAGAGCTCTGAGAAAGCACGGGGTGAAGCATGAGGATACTGTAGCCGTCATCATGGAGCGTTCTGTAGACATGATCATTGCGATTTACGGCATATTGAAGGCAGGAGCGGCGTATATCCCGATCTCACCTGGGCTTCCTGAAGAGCGAGTTCGATATATGCTGGATGACTCGGGAGCAAGGATTGTTTTGACTCGGGGCTTAGACGGGCAGATCGGCAACATGTCACTAGACTCTGAACGATTGAACATAGAGGAAGCGCTGCAGCATGAGCAAAATGATGGGCCGTTAGAAAAAATCCATCGATCGCGCAGCTTAGCGTATGTGTTGTACACCTCAGGGTCAACAGGACAGCCGAAAGGGGTAATGATTGAGCACCATTCCGTAGTGAATCGCCTTACGTGGATGCAAAACAGATACACACTTGATATGCATGATGTGATTTTGCAAAAAACGCCATTTACGTTTGATGTGTCGGTATGGGAGTTGTTCTTATGGAGCTTCTCAGGCGCTAAGCTATGCTTGCTTGCACCAGGCGGAGAAAAGGACCCTGGGGCGATATATGATGCCATTAATAAGTATGCGGTGACTACGCTACATTTTGTACCTTCTATGCTTCATCTGTTTTTGGATTACCCGGGCCTTGTTAAGGATAGTAAAAAGCTTGAGAGCTTACGTTATGTTTTTGCCAGTGGAGAAGCGCTTACGGTCAATCAAGTAGAGAGATTTAGAGAGCGAATCGGAGAACCTAATGCTGCGAAGCTCATTAATCTGTATGGTCCAACGGAAGCGACGGTCGATGTGTCCTATTACGAGTGTATAGGAGAGCAAAGTTTAACGAGCGTGCCTATTGGCAAACCTATCGACAATATTTCCTTATATGTGGTCAATGATGTTATGCAGGTTCAACCGGTAGGCGTGGCGGGAGAGCTGTGTATTGCGGGAGCTGGCTTGGCGCGGGGGTATTGGAAACGTCCTGATTTGACCTCGGAAAAGTTTGTCATAAATCCATTCGCAGCTAACGAGCTCATGTATCGTACAGGCGATCTTGCGAGGTGGCTGCCTGATGGCAGCATCGAATTTCTGGGACGAATGGATCACCAGGTGAAAATTAGGGGGTACCGCATTGAATGCGGGGAGATCGAGCATGCGCTTACGGGTCATCCAGACGTGAGGGAAGCCGTTGTCATGAAGCGTGACGGGGCTGCGGGGGAAAGCGCTTTTCTATGCGCGTATGTCGTAACGAGTGATGCAGTCACTACTGCACAATTACGTTATCATCTGGCTAAAACATTACCCGATTATATGGTTCCGGCTGTCTATGTGGAACTGGATCAAATGCCGCTTTCTCCAAATGGCAAGGTAGATCGCAAGTCATTGCCAGCGCCAGACGAGCGGTTGGATGCAGGCGTGCGTTATGTGGAGGCAGCAAGCGAAACGGAGAAAACCATTGCTATCGTTTGGGGAGAAGTACTAGGCCGAACCGCTATTGGGACGCATCATAATTTCTTTGATGTTGGGGGAGAGTCGCTGCTGCTTGTCCGTACCCACCAGCGACTGGAAGAGCTGTACCCAGGTTTACTCAAGGTGACGGATCTATTTAATTATCCGACGATTGCCGCGCTTGCGGAATATATTGATTCCCAAAGCAATCTTTCTCGCACTTGGCATTACGCTGGAATTGCTACAGGTGAGGACTCCTTCAATAACACATACACTGCGCAGCGGAATGGTTCGTACCAATTCACCCTTGAGGACGATTTAATTGAGGGACTGGCAGAAATGGCATATTCGGAGTCCGTGTCCATTACAACCGTTGCACTAGCAATCTATCTGCTCTTCTGGAAGCAGCAGTCAGGCGCTAATGATCTGGTAATGCCGGTTGCAACATCAAGGGGACGGCTCACACCTTTAGCGCTTGACTTTAGTACGGTGCTGGAGTTTAGCGAACTAATCCGAGCAGCCGACTCGTTGTTTGACGATACGAAAATTTCCTACGATTGGAATCAAGTGGAGAGAGAGCTTGGGAGCCATAATAGTTCCCGCATAACGCCTTTGTTTGTAGATCGCTCGCGCACAGGCTTCATTCCCGAAAATCAACTCATGCACCACTTCGATATCATTCTGACGTTAGACAGCGGCAGGGGAGGAGCAGGTAAAGGGATGAGCGGTTTATGGGAATTTAATGCACGTCGATTAAAGAAAGAAAAGGTTAAGGCATGGGCTCAGGGCTATATTAAACTGCTCAGAATGGCCGTTCATCAATTTCAGCAGACTTCTAATGCTAGAGCTGGCGGCAAGCAGTAAGGACAACCCTATATGCAAAGGAGCATTACGTTGAAAAAGATCTTGTTTATGCTCGGGAATATCGCATGGTATTTAGGTATCTTCTACGCTTTGCTTTATCTGCTGCGATCAACCTATCAGTATGAAGCTACACTCGGCCTTGCCAAGTTTATGGATCGTAACCCGGCGATGTTCATGGCGATATTATTTACCTCCATTTTACTCATCTATATGCTTGTTTTCCGTTTGAAGAGAAGCATATGGAAAGAGCAGAAACAAACTTTGTTTCAAGTTAGCGGATTCAAGAAGATCGGGGTCAAAGATGCCGGGTTGATGCTGGCTATGGGGGCAGCCGGATGCCTGTTTAGTATTGGTCTAATTGAAATTGATGTCATCGCTCGGCACTTTCCGTCCATCCCCTTTCTCGTAGATGATCTCATTAGGGGAGATTCCATTTTATTCGTTATTTTAGGTGCGGGGCTTATTGCCCCCATCTATGAAGAAATTTTGTTTAGAGGATTAATTTACGGACAATTACGTCAAGTGATGCCGCTGTATGCTGCGCTTATTTTGCAAGCATTGGTTTACGCCTATTTTCAGCCAAGCCTCAGCCTGTCATTCATTGGTTTTGGTTCTGGACTCATCTACGCGATATTGTATATCCGAATAGGGAGCCTATGGGCGCCAATTATTGTACAAACCTCAGCCATGAGTCTTATTTTTATAACAAAATACGTTGGATGGCATGAAGCGATTAACGAAATAGGAGAACCCGCGTTGTATGTTCTAACGGCTGGAAGCCTGCTCTTTCTCGTAGGAGGAACGGCATATATTTGGCGCAGAGGGCTCGAAAAAGGTGCAAGTTCAGTACAAGCAGACCCGATTACGGTTGGAAGAGGGCGATAAGATGAGAAATTGGACTGTATCGATAGGGCGTGTTCTACTAGTCATCGGGTTGTATTTCGCCTGGTTTCTTACCGTTACCAAGTTATTTTTTGCTTATATCTACCCGTTAAGTCCTTGGTTTGAACAAAATACGCTTATTGTCATTATATTAAATGACATTATTGGTTTTCCGCTTATGTACTTTGCAATAAAGCTAATATTTAAACAAAACCTATTCAAGGAAGCCCGATTTCAAAAGATGGATGGCAGCGCTATTTCCTTGTCGCTATGGGTGGGTTTGGGTGCGGGGTTGTTCACTGTAGCATTCTCGCAATTGCCTGCGATCCAGTCTGATCAGTTCAAATTCCAAGAGTTATTCGAATATTTGAATCGGGCAGAATGGTATGTTTTCCTCGTTTTTTTATTGCTAGGCAACGTATACAAGGAAACGTTATTCAGAGGTTTACTGCTGAACAGCTTTAGAGGCGTTCTGCCTGTCGCCGTTGCGATTTTGCTGCAAGGGTTGTTATATGGCGTTTTATTCTTCTTAGGTGATATTCCACTTTCCTTGTATGGGTTTCTTGGCGCTATCATTTTTGCCCTCTTGTACGTATGGTTTGATTCCATCTGGGCGCCGATTGCCGCGCAGGTGGCTTGCCAAGGAGTTCAATACTTGCTCTGGCATCTAGGCCCGAAGAGTGACGATATATTCATATTGTCAGCTGTAATGGCAGTTGCAGGTGCCATGATTGCAAATGGCTTATATTTGGGCAATCGCCGCTTTCGCAAGCCAAACAGTCACGAAGAGGTCATTCACACATGAGAACTTTAACCGTAATTAGTAAAGTTCTACTTTATTTAGCTATTTATATCTGCGTAGTTTTATTCACCAATTGGGCGTTGAACAATTGGATTCAAGATGATGAGTTTAGTGCGTGGCTTAGCAAAAATCCAGCGAGCTCTCTTATCGCAGCGAATACGATTGTGATCGCCATTTATGTACCGCTGCTTCGCTGGCAAAACATTCGAATGCAAGACCTCGGCTTCGTTCGACCACAATCAGCAGCGATGGCTGCTGGGACAGGAATTTGGCTTGGTCTGTTCATCGCGGTGTTCACACAGCTTGGTTGGATCGCTGAGAATTTCCCGGAAATTGCGAATTTGGTTCAATTTGTAGCTGGTGGAGGGAATTTCTATGTATTTGTATTAAGCAGCTTATTGCTAGGTTCTTTGCTCGAGGAATTGCTGTTCCGGGGGATGCTGATCCATGTATTCCGCCAACGATTCTCCTCTGCATGGTCTGTGCTGCTGCAAGCTTTGTTGTTTGGCACTGTATTTATGAGCGTAACCATTGGGGCCTTCGCTGCTCTTGGAGCGATTATTTATGGTGTAATTCGCGTGACCACTGGATCGATATGGTCATCTTTGCTCGCGCATGTGTTCAGTACAGCAACCTTGTATGTCGTCTCTCATTTTATGAAGGATTCCTCTCCCGAAACTTTTCTTATTCTGTCGTTCATAAGCGGATTAGCGATTATTGTGCAATTGTATATATTGCTGCGTAGACAATCGGAGAATTTGAAGCGGCACAATAAAAGTATATCGAGTTAAATCAATGATTTATGGTAGTGATCACATTGCCACTGCAAACAACCGCAAAAGAGGAGTGTGCAGCATGTTCCAGTTGGATTTGTTGGAACCAAATCGCAATGAAAATGAAGGAGACGCAAGTAGTGACGCGGTGCTGGAAACCGCAAGCCAAGAAATTGCGATCATCGGCATTTCTGCCAAGCTTCCGAAGTCAGACACACACCGAGAGTTTTGGGATATGCTGCAAAATGGAGTGGACGGTGTACGTTCCTTCCCGCAGTCGAGGCGGCAGGAGTTGGAACCGTATCTTCGTCGCCTGAGCGCATTGTATGAAACCATTTCAATATTTGATGGTGCATATTTGGAGGATATCTCTTCCTTCGATTATTCCTTTTTTCGATTGTCTCCGAAGGAAGCTTCTCTAATGAGTCCGAACCAGCGCATGTTTCTGCAGACCGCATGGAGCGCATTGGAGGATGGCGGGTATGGGGGCGAAGCGCTCCATGGCTCACGAACAGGTGTATTTATCGGTCATAACGCCGATGCGCTGCATGATTATAAACGTATTATTGAGACGGTAAATCCAGAAGCGCTCGCAATGGCAGCGCCAGGCAATTTAAGTTCAATGATCGCAAGCCGCATCTCTTATCTCTTGAATTTGAAAGGGCCGGCACTTAATGTCGACACCGCTTGCTCATCCTCTCTTGTGGCCGTCCATTTAGCATGTCAGTCCATTCGCAGCGGTGAATGCGATGCTGCTATCGCTGGAAGTGTGAAGCTCAATTTGCTTCCGATCGATATGGGCATTCGGCTTGGGATCGAGTCAAGCGATAACCGTGCAAAGCCGTTTGATGACAGATCTGACGGGACCGGTATCGGGGATGGTGTAGTCGCATTGCTGCTTAAACCGTTCGCAAAGGCGCTGCAGGATGGGGATCATATTTATGCACTCATTAAAGGGAGCGCTATGAATCAGGATGGCAGCTCCGTAGGCATCACTGCGCCCAACGCCTTGGCACAGGAGGATGTCATTGTCCGTGCTTGGCAGGATGCAGCCATTGATCCCGAAACGATCATGTATTTGGAAGCGCATGGTACAGGAACCACATTGGGAGATCCTATTGAAATTGACGGCATTACAAGAGCATTTAGACGTTTCACAGACAAGAGGCAGTTCTGTGCGATTGGCTCAGTCAAAAGCAATATCGGACATCTCGATCATGCTGCTGGTATTACGGGGCTGCTGAAGGCAGTTCTTTCCCTTTGCAATAAACAGATTCCACCTACGCTGCATTATCGTTTCCCCAATCGCAAAATATCGTTTGTTGATTCTCCAGTGTATGTCAACGACAAGCTATCGCATTGGAGTGATGAGTTTGGTGCGCGTAAATGCGGTATTAGCGCATTTGGTATGAGCGGAACCAACTGCCATGTTGTGCTGGAAGAAGCACCGTCAATGTCAACGAATGATCACGTTATGTTGGACGAGGTAGCGAATGCAGCTTATGGGGAAGAAAAAAATGAAGTTTTTTGCCTATCCGCCCAAAGCGAATCGGCTCTTAAGCGATCCATTATTAATTATCGTGCTTGGTTTGCCGATCAGGAGCAGCATGAATGGCGCTTATCGGACATCTGCTATAGTGCGGCGATAGGTCGCGGACATTATCGATATCGTTTGGCGATCGTCGCCAAAAATGAAGTTGAGCTTAGAAATAGGCTGGAAGCCTTAGATGTTGAGCGGTTGCAAAACACGATGATGCCGAATATTTGTTACGGCGATTCAAATGCAGTGCATACGGGAGGGAATGACGAGCGAAAGCAAAAAGAGCTCTTAGAGCAGGTTGTCCGCAGTGACCGGGGCAACGATGATGCAAGTACACAGTTAGCTCAGTTATATGCAGCTGGTGCTAAAGTAGATTGGAAGGAGCTTTATCGTGATGAGAGACGCAGAAGGGTACCGCTGCCTGTATATTCATTTGATCCCTATCCGTGTTGGGTAGAGGAAGATGATCGCAGTGTTAATATAGCACCTCTGAGAGAGATTAAACATGAATCGGCAGTTAACCATGTGAGGCTGTGCAGTGAAGGTGCCGTCTCGGAATCGGAGCAAAGTGTCGCTAATGTATGGGGGGAACTGCTCGGTTATCGTGAGCTCAGCAATGATGCTAACTTCTATGAATTGGGCGGTGATTCGATCATTGCGCTGCGAATTGTTAATTCACTTAGTCAAAGCTGGGGAATTCGACTAGAAGTGCAGCATTTGCTAGGACATCCTACACTTAGCGATTTTGCTGGAGTTGTGGAAGAGCGGCGATTAAGGAGCGGTTCGCCAGAAACGGAAAAAGTAATTCATATGCCTCGAGTGGCGGAGCGGGAGTATTATACGATCTCTTCGTCGCAAAAGCGAATGTACTTGCAGCAAGCTGCATCGCCTAGCGATAGAAGCTATAATTTGCCGGAGCTTTTACATTTAGAAGGGGAAATTGATGCAAGCAGATTGGAAGCGTCTATTCATTCATTAGTAAAACGGCATGAGATGTTAAGAACGTCATTCGCCATAGTAGACGGTGAAATTTGTCAATTCGTTCATTCTGATGTTCATTTTTCCCTTCAGCGGCTGCAGGTATCCGAAGAAACGGTGCTTGAAACGCTGCATAGCTTGTTTACATCATTTGACCTGAGTCATGCGCCGCTGCTTCGCGCTGCTTTACTCACCGTTAATCTTGAGCGACATGTGTTGTATTTGGATATGCATCATATTGCTTCGGATGGCTTCTCAGCAGGTATTTTGCTCAAAGAGCTTATGATGCTTTACCAAGGAGAGAGTCTTGAGCCGTTAACCTTGCGGTATATAGACTACGCTGCGTGGCAGAGAGAGGAACTGCAATCGGAGCGGATGGAGCGACAGAGAAGTTACTGGATGAAGCAATGCCAAGGGGAGTGGCCTGTGCTGGAGCTTCCGACTGACTTTCCTCGTCCTCTGATAAAAAGTAATCGCGGCGAAACATTTGATATATATGTGGACAACGAGTTATCGGATAATCTGCGAAAGCTGGCAAAATCAACGGAATCTACGCTATTTATGGTGCTTTTATCCGTCTATTATACCCTTCTTGCAAAGTATTCTGGCGGGGAAGATATTGCTGTAGGCACACCGATTGCGGGGAGAGTCAACCGTGAAGCTGAGACTCTGGTAGGGATGTTCGTCGGAACACTTGTATTGCGTGGGTATCCCGTGGCAAACAAACCGTTTACCCAGTTTTTGGAAGAGATAAAAGCAGCATCGACAGAGGCTTATGAAAATTCGGACTTTCCATTTGAAGAGTTAGCGTCCATGGTGGATCGGCGAGATAGCAGCCGCAATCCGTTATTCGATACGATGTTTATTATGCAAAATTTGAACATTCCCAACTACTCGAGTAAAGAATTGACCTATCGGCACGAGAGGTTCCCGCATGGGACGGCGAAATACGATCTGATGGTTCAAGCCGTGGAGCAAAATGAAGGTACCCTGCGATTGGTAGTCGAATATGGCAAGGACTTGTTCCGCGAAGAGACCGTAAGGTCGATGATGAGACATTACATTACGTTGCTAAGTTATGTAACGGACTATCCAGACCATACATTAGGCGAGTGCGAAATGTTGTCCCCTCAAGATTACAACAAGTTGCTGACGGAATTTGGCAGTCGTGCGGCTGCTTTCCCTAGCGCTCGCTGTATCCACAGCAGCTTTGAAGAACAGGCAAGGCGGGTTCCTGGAAGAGTCGCCGTTCAGTGCAGAGGGGAGTCATTAACGTACGAGCAATTGAATGGGCGAGCAAATGCGCTGGCGCGTAAGCTTGTTCGCTGCGGTGTTGGCCCTAACAGCATTGTCGGTGTGATGGCTGAACGTTCGATTTCAATGGTGACAGGAATGCTTGCGATTATGAAGGCTGGCGGTGCATACATGCCAATCGACCTTCAATATCCGCAGGAGAGAATTCGATATATGCTTGCTGGCAGCAGAGCAAGTTTGCTCTTAGTAGACGATTCGGTTCATAGAAATGTGTATTCATCCGTTCAGGAAATTCGATTAACGGATGAAACGATATATGACGGGGATAAAAGCAATGTGGACGTATCCATTTCAGCAGATGATCTTATGTATGTTATCTACACTTCGGGATCTACTGGGCAGCCGAAGGGGGTTATGGTTCCGCATCGCAGCTTCTATAACTTCAGCCATTCGTTGAAGCTGTTTTATGACGGAAATTTTGATGAAAGAGACCGCTGCTTAAGCCTTACCAATATTTCGTTTGATGTGAGCGTATGCGAGCTGTTTATGCCTTTTATGTTTGGCGCATCCCTTGTCCTTTATCCAAATCCTAAGCTGCTTGACCCTAGAGAGCTAGCTAAAGTAATAGTAGAAGAGCAGATAACTTTTGCTTATATTCCGCCGACGCTGCTTCGGGATGTGGCGCAATCGTTGGAACAATCGAGGATGACGATTTCCTTGGACAAGCTGCTTGTTGGTGTTGAACCTATAAAAGATACAACGCTTGCGCTTTTTGTTCAATTAAATCCGAATATACGAATGGTTAACGGCTATGGTCCGACTGAGGCGACGATCTGCTCCAATATGTATGTGTATAAATCAGCTGCTGCCAGCGGCGTTAATGTGCCAATTGGCGGACCGATGCATGGCGTCGCTGTTCACATTTTAAATTTTGGAGACAAGCCTGCACCGGTGGGAACGGCTGGGGAGCTATGCATCTCCGGCAGCGGCCTTGCTGCCGGGTATGTTAATAAACCGGAATTGACCGCGGAACGGTTTGTTGAACACCCGCTGCTGCCTGGCACCATCATGTACCGTACCGGTGATTTAGCTAAGTGGCTGCCAGACGGAAATGCGGTGTATTTAGGCCGGATGGATGATCAAATCAAGCTGAGAGGCATTCGGATCGAGCTTGGAGAAATTGGTGCGCAGCTTCAAAGACATGAGGCGGTAGACGAAGCGGTTATCATCGCTCATGAGGATCAAGCAGGCGATAAAAAACTTTGCGCATACATGGTTGTAAATCAAACAATAGGAGCTCAGGAATTTAAGAGCTTTTTGAAAAGTAAAATGCCAGACTATATGATCCCTTCGTTTTTTATGGAGATCGCTGCGATACCATTAACACCTAATGGCAAAGTGGATCGCAAGGCGCTCCCAGAACCTGTTTTACAGCAACGAGTCGTTGCTGAGCTTACCCTGCCGCGAACCTCGCTGGAGGCAGAGGTGGCTGAAATATGGAGAGATGTGCTCGGCATGGAGCAAATTAGTATTTATGATGATTTTTTCGAGTTGGGTGGACATTCCCTGAAGGCTGCAGTATTGGTAAGCCGGATTCAAGCTAAATTTCATGTTGAAATGCCGCTGAGCATCGTATTTGAACGACTGTCTGTTGCGAGTATGGCTGAGTGGCTGGCAGGGGGAACGCTGTTAAATTCTGAGCTGGGCATCGGAGGAGCTAACATTCCACTGCAAGCAAATCGGGATCATTATCCAATGTCTCCTGCACAGAGACGCCAATATATGATCGAGCTCATTGCCGGACAATCGACGATGTATCATATTCCGTTTGTACTTCACATCCAAGGTAATTTGGAAAAAAAGAAACTGGAAGCCGCGTTTACTGCTCTAATTACGAGACATGAGAGCCTGCGAACATCATTCCACTATGTGGGTGAAGAGTTCTGTCAGCGAATTCATCCTGCTAATCCATTTCAGCTAACGGAAATGGTTATGAAAGGCGAGCAGGCTGATCTATGGCAGCGCGCGTCAACTGCAATCGGAGCAGATGTACGGATCAATGAATTAATGGCCCAATATACAGATCCATTTGATCTCGGAAGCGGCTCACTGCTAAGAGTCGGTCTTGCTCAATTGGCAGAAAACCGTCACTTGTTGTTGCTGAATATCCATCATATTGTGACGGATGGGATATCGATGAGCGTGCTCATAAAAGAGTTGATCGATTTATACAACGGGCAGGCCTTGCCAGAGCTGACGGTGCAATATCGAGATTATGCAGTCTGGCAGCTGGAACGATTAAGCGGTGACTATTACTCGAAGCTGAGGCGTTATTGGCTGGGCATGTTCTCGGACGAACTCCCGGTGCTTGATCTGCCTGCAGACAAGCAGCGTCCGGCGGTTCAGCGTTTTGAGGGCCGAAGGTATGCTTTTCAGCTAAACGAGGAGCTGGCATATCGGGCGCGGCAATTGGCAAGGGAACGAGGGACGACGTTATATACGCTGCTGCTTAGCGCTTATACGGTTCTCCTTGGGAAGTATAGCGGACAAGAGGATATTATCGTGGGTACTCCCGTAGCCGGACGCAATCACATTGATGTAGAAAGGCTAATCGGCATGTTCGTCAATACGGTCGCCATTCGTTGCCGCCCGCAATTCGGAATGACGATTGGCAGTTACATTACTGAAATGCACGGGAATGTGCTGCAAGCGCTGGAGCATCAGGAATTTCCGTTCGAGGATCTTGTAAATCAGCTTGATATGGAACAGGATTTAAGTCGCAATCCCCTATTTAACACGATGTTTATTTTGCAAAATATGGAGCAGCCAGCAAGGCAGGCGGGGGATTTGATCTTCGAGCCGCAGCCGTACGAAACCGGATTCAGCAAGTTTGATTTGTCGCTGGAAGCAGTGGAGACGGGGAAGGGGATTACATGCAACCTTGAGTATGCAACCTCTTTATTTCATGAGAGTACGATCGAGAGAATGGCCGCACATTTCTGCACAATCGTTAAGGAGATGACATCAAGCGAAGGGTCAAAGAGGACGATTGGTGAGCTGGAATTATTGGATGAGGCAGAGCAATTGCAGCTTTCTTCGCTGTCAGCAAGCGCTGATGATGAAGCGGAACAGAAGAGTAATGACATCGCGGAGAAGGTAAGAGATGCACTGCTCGATGAAACAAAAGAGATGGTAGAGATGACAGCAAATAATACACATTTCTCCGCATCCACCGAAGAGCATCCCTGCTGGATGAGCATCATGGCGGAGATAGAGCGGCAAGCGGCAGAAACGCCACATTCCGCTGCGATTTTATTTGGTTTGGAGACGCTCTCGTATTTCGAATTAAATGAGCAAGCGAATCGTCTTGCCCATACGCTTCGCAGCCGCGGAGTAGGACCGGATCGAATTGTAGCATTGATGGCAGACCGTTCACCTCTGTTGATGATCGGCATTCTTGGCATTTTGAAAGCAGGAGGCGCTTATGTCGCTATTGATCCGGCATACCCTGCTGAGCGTATTCAGTGGATGCTGGAGGATTGCGGCGATCAATGGCTTTTGACAGAAAGGAAATATGCCGGGTTTGTCATGAATGCGTCAGAAGAATGGTATTTGGATGATGCTGATCTGTATAGCTCGGAACGAGGGAATCTGGAGATCGTAAGCCGTCCCGAGCAGCTGGCGTATGTACTGTATACTTCCGGCTCAACGGGCAGGCCGAAGGGTGCAATGATCGAGCATCGCGGTTTGGCAAGCTTCGTAAGTTCATTCCGTGAGCGAATTCCATTCGAAGCAGGCCAAAGCATATTGGCAATGGCGACCGTATCCTTCGATATTTTCATTGTAGAGAGCCTGCTCCCATTAACAATGGGGATGAAAATGGTGCTTTGCAATGAAGAGGAACGGGGTGATGCTCATCTGCTGCAGGAGCTTATAAGTAAGCATCGGGTAGAAGTGCTGCAAATTACGCCATCACGCTTCAAGTGGTGGATGGCGCAGGTGAGCCATAGCGAGGTTTGGAAAGCCTTAAGCGTAGTCATGATTGGAGCGGAGCCGTTGACGATGGACCTGCTGGAGAGACTTCGTGCGGTGACGAATGCACGTATCTTCAATCTTTATGGACCAACGGAAACAACGGTATGGACTTCGGTGTGCGAAGTAACTAGCGGTGAGAACATTACGATTGGCAAGCCTATTTCCGGGGCAGCAATGGTTGTGTTAAATCCAGCGCTGCAGCTGCAGCCAACGGGTGTGATTGGTGAAATCTGCATCTTAGGAGCAGGCGTTGGACGGGGTTATCTTCGCCATCCAGAATGGGATCATGGAGTATTCATCACGAGCCCGTTTAATGCAAGTGAGAGGATGTATCGTACGGGTGATCTTGGCCGAAGGCTGGCGAACGGTGAATTTGTATACGCAGGTCGCCGCGATCATCAGGTAAAAATACGAGGACATCGCATTGAAACCGGTGAGGTGGAGCAGCAGCTGCTGCTGCATGAGCGTGTGAAGGAAGCTGTTGTCATTGCATTTCAGGAGGAGAAGGGCGAGCACGCGCTTTGCGCGTATGTTGTACACGCTTCCGACTCTAGTTGTAACAACAATATTATCGAGCACAACCTCTCCGACATGATTTCGGAGCTGCAGACCCATCTCAGCAGCAAGCTGCCTGCCTATATGATTCCAGCTTATGTGATGCTGCTAGATGCAATACCGCTGACACCAACCGGAAAGCTGCATCGAAAGGCGCTGCCGAAACCTCATAAGGTTGCGCGGAGTGAGCGCCAGTTCTTAAGGCCAAGAAACGAAACGGAACACAAGCTTGCCGAGCTGTGGAAAGATTTGCTGAAATCGGACGATATTGGCGTGATGGACAGCTTCTTCGAGCTTGGCGGCCATTCGCTCAAGGCTGCAGCGCTGGTGAGCCGAATCCACGAGCAGTTCGGTGTACATGTGCCGCTGAGGGAGCTGTTTTTAAATCCAAAGCTAGGGTCCCTTGCTGAAGTAATTGAAGGTAAACATCTGCAAACATATGAATCGATTCCTCGCCAGATGGATCAGGAGCATTATCCGATGTCGCATGCGCAGAGAAGACAATATTTGCTGGGGCTGCTAACAGGAGAATCGACGATGTACCATGTTCCGTTTGCACTGCGAATTCGGGGCAATCTGGACGCTTCGAGACTTGAAGCTGCGTTTTCATCATTGGTCGCTAGGCATGAAAGTTTACGAACTTCGTTTCATTATATGGATGAACAATTCAGGCAGCGAGTTCATCCAGCGACGGCATTTCATTTCGAGGATGCTGTAGAGGAGCTTGTACCAGCTGGCAAGTGGTTGGGAGCATCTAGTGATGATGTAAGCGCTGAATCCGAATGGCTGAATGAGCTTACTACGAAGTTTATAAGACCTTTTGATTTGGAAAGCGGACTGCTGCTAAGGGCAGGACTTCTTCAACTGGAAGAAGAGCATTACTTGCTGCTGCTGGACATCCATCATATTGTGACTGATGGCGTTTCAATGAGTGTGCTGGTAAAGGAATTAACAGCATTATACGGCGGAAATGAACTGCCAGAGCTGCGGGTGCAATATAGAGATTATGCGGTCTGGCAGGAGGGACAGCTAGGCGGCGAAGCAATCGAGGCGCATGAGCGTTACTGGTTGAAGAAGTTTGAAGGCGAGCTGCCGCTGCTGGAATTGCCGACAGATAGGAAACGCCCGATCGTTCAAACTTTCAAGGGGCGAAAACATGTCTTCCATCTAGACGGAGAGCTTGCACAGCTGGCGCGGCGTTTGGCGGTAGAGCAAGGTGTGACACTATATTCAGTGCTGCTGAGTGCGTATGCTTTTATGCTTGGGAAGTACAGCGGACAAGAGGATATTATTGTTGGCACGCCAGTAGCTGGACGTAATCATGTTGATGTGGAGGGACTCATCGGCATGTTCGTCAATACAGCAGCCATTCGTTGTCGACCACAGCTCGATCGTACGGTTAGCAGCTACGTTGCCGAATTGCACGAGGATGTGCTGCAGGCGCTGGAGCATCAGGAGTATCCGTTCGAGAAGCTGGTGGAGCGGCTAAACCACGTTCAGGACAAGAGCCGAAATCCGTTGTTCGATACGATGTTTATTTTGCAAAATATGGAACATTCAGCGTTGCAAGCGGGCGGTTTGAGCTTCGAGCCGCAGCCGTTTGAACACGGTGTCAGCAAGTTTGATTTGACACTTGAAGCTGTAGAGCGCGCGGAAGGCATTGCCTTCAGCTTGGAATATGCAACGGATCTGTTTCATGAGGAGACGGTCATCAGGATGGCGCACCACTACTGCGTGATTATTAAAGCAATGACGTCGAGCGAAAATCAATTGCGGACTCTTGGCGAACTAGAGCTGCTAAACGATGAAGAAAAGTTGGAGCTGCTTGCGGCATTGAATAGTATGACGTGGATGAAGAGCAGTGGGGCTGATGCTGAAGGGGCTGTAGCTGCAGGAGATGCACCCGCTAAAATGCCGCTGAGTTTGCAGGGCCAAGATTCATCTTTACCAGGTGTCCCGTTCAAATGGCGATCCGTCATTGAAGAGATAGAGCAGCAGGCTGCAAAAACTCCAGATGCGGTTGCAGTCCATTTTGAATCGGAGCAGATGACCTATCGCGAACTAAATGATAGATCCAACCAGCTGGCACATACGCTTCGCAGCCGCGGGGTAGCACCAGAGCGAATCGTAGCGCTGATGGCAGACCGTTCACCCCTGTTGATGATTGGCATTCTTGGCATTTTGAAAGCAGGAGGAGCTTATGTCGCTATTGATCCGGCATACCCTGCTGAGCGCATTCAGTGGATGCTGGAGGATTGCGGCGATCAATGGCTTCTGACAGAAAGGAAATATGCGGGTTTTGTCATGAGCGCAGCAGAAGAATGGTTTTTGGATGATGCTGATCTGTATAGCTCTGAACGAGGGAATCTGGGAAATATAAGCCTTCCCGAGCATCTGGCGTATGTACTGTATACTTCCGGCTCAACGGGCAGGCCGAAGGGTGCAATGATCGAGCATCGCGGACTGGCAAGCTTCGTGAGTGGATTCCGTGAGCGAATTCCATTCGAAGCAGGCCAAAGCCTATTGGCAATGGCGACCGTATCATTTGATATTTTCATCGTAGAGAGTCTGCTCCCATTAACAATGGGGATGAAAATGGTGCTTTGCAATGAAGAGGAACGGGGAGATGCTCATCTGCTGCAGGAGCTTATAAAGAAGCATCGGGTAGAGGTGCTGCAAATTACGCCATCACGCTTCAAGTGGTGGATGGCGCAGGTGAGCCAAAGCGAGGTTTGGAAATCCTTAAGCTTAGTCATGATTGGCGCGGAGCCGTTGACGATGGATCTGCTGGAGAGATTGCGTGCGGTGACGAGTGCACGTATTTTTAATCTCTATGGCCCAACGGAAACAACAGTATGGACATCGGTGTGCGAAGTAACTAGCGGTGAAGCTATTACGATTGGCACACCTATTGCAGGGGCAGCAATGGTCGTACTGAGTCCAGAGCTGCAGCTGCAGCCAACAGGTGTGATTGGTGAAATTTGCATCGGAGGAGCGGGCGTTGGTCGGGGTTATCTTCGTCATCCGGAATGGGATCAAGGAGTATTCATCACAAGCCCGTTTAATGCAGAGGAGAGAATGTACCGCACGGGTGATCTTGGCAGAAGGCTGGCGAATGGTGAATTTGTATACGCAGGCCGCCGCGATCATCAGGTGAAAATACGAGGACATCGCATTGAAACCGGTGAGGTGGAGCAGCAGCTGCTGCAGCATGAGCGTGTGAAGGAAGCGGTTGTCATCGCGTTTCAAGAGCCTGAGGGTGAGCCTGTTCTCTGCGCTTATGTTGTCCTACAAAAGGCTGATGATGCTGATCTGCCAAATATGACCTCGTACGCGGATCATTATGTTGCAGCAGCACTCGAAAGTATCCATAAGGGAGAAACCGTATGGTTAGAGAGCGTAGGCGGGCATTCTCTCAGTGTAACTGAGGAGCTAATCCAACATCTGAGAGGCAAGCTGCCTGCTTATATGATTCCAACCTATGTGATGCTGCAGGATGAAATACCGATGACGCCAACAGGCAAGATAAATCGCAAGGCACTTCCAAGACCGCAGCAGACAGAACGGAATGTACGACATTACCGGGAGCCGAGTACGGAGACGGAGCGCAAGCTGGTTATAATCTGGCAGGAGCTGCTATTGACGGATAACATCGGAGCGACAGATAGCTTCTTCGAGTTAGGGGGACATTCGTTAAAGGCGGCAACATTGGTCAGTCGGATAGGCGTACAATTTGGTGTGCGCGTGCCGCTGAGAGAATTATTTCAAAATCCGACACTAGAGTTGCTCGCTCTAGTAATTGAAGGTCAAAGCCAGCAAACGTATGAATCGATTCCGCGTCAGATGGACAGGGCGTATTTCCCGATGTCGCGCGCTCAAAGAAGGCAATATGTTTTATCTCTGCTGTCTGGAGAAGCAACGATGTATAATGTCCCTTTTGCACTGCATATTCGTGGGAATCTGGATGCGAAGAAGCTGGAGCAGGCGTTCACCGCTTTAATCATGAGGCATGAGAGTTTACGGACGTCTTTCCATTATGAGGATGGACAATTCAGGCAACGGATTCATCCATCTGCGGCATTTAAGCTGGAGGGTAATGCATGGGCACGAATGACTGCCAAACGTTTGTTGTCAGAAACGGGAATGGATGAAACCATTACTAGATTAATGGCGCGGTTCATCCGTCCATTTGATCTTGGTAGCTGCATATTGCTGCGGGCAGCTCTTGTTCCGCTAAGCTCTAGCTCTCACTTGCTGCTGCTTGATATGCATCATATTGTTACGGATGGTGTATCGGTCAGTGTGCTTCTGAAAGAATTGATCGAATTGTACTCCGGCAATGAGCTTGCAGAGCTGCGGGTGCAGTATAGAGATTATGCCGTCTGGCAGAAAGCTCAATTAAATGGTCCAGGGTACGAGGCGAATGAGCGCCACTGGCTGGATATGTTCTCAGGCGAACTGCCAATACTGGAGCTCCAGGCGGATAATCCGCGACCAGCGATGCAGAGCTTCGAGGGGCGCAGATATAGTTTTAGGTTGAATGAGAAACTTACGAGACGAGCGCAGCACATGGCAAGAGAGCTGGGGACAACTTTGTATACGGTGCTGCTTGGTGCTTATGCGCTTTTGCTTGGCAAGTACAGCGGCCAAGATGACATTATAATTGGCACGCCAACAGCGGGACGTGACCATGTCGATCTTGAGGGGCAAATCGGTATATTCGTTAATACAGTTGCGATTCGATGCCGACCACAGCCTGAAAGAACACTCGGCGGTTACATCACCGATGTGCATAATGACGTACTGCAAGCGCTGGAGCATCAGGAGTATCCGTTTGAGGATTTGGTGAAGCGATTGGAGCTTGGGAAAAATCAGAGTCGAAATCCTTTGTTCGACACGATGTTCATTTTGCAAAATATGGATCGTTCTGTCATGCAAGGAGGCGATTTAACCTTTGAGCTTCAGCCGTTCGAGCCAGGAGTTAGTAAATTCGATTTGACGCTGGAGGTTGTGGAGAGTAATGGAGAAATGATTTGCAGCTTGGAGTATGCCACAGCACTGTTTCACTCAGATACGATTACGCGCATGGCTCAGCATTATTGTGCAACCGTAGAGGAAATGACGGCTGCTGCCAGCCCTCTGATGAAACTAAGCGATCTATTGCTGCAAGATGGTCCGAAATAACATCGTTCTCGGAGGTATTTCCTTCGTGCAGTACCGCCGAGAAATGATTAAATGATACGAGTTTGGATCTATTAAGGAGGATAAGCGGATGAAAGTTACGTTGGACAGACAACCATTTAATGAATTCTGGGCGAACTGTATGCTCAATCAAGCCTATTCAATCGCTGTTTCTGCTCATCCCAGCTATCGATATGCGGCATATTTGAACATTCATCGATATTATCCTTGGTCTGCAGCGACAGACCAGCAATTTCGATATCCGACGATTGATACGCTATATTATCTCGACGATTGGACCAAATTCCCACTAACCGGTGTTATTAAGTGGATTGAGCCGGGGCACTTCCGCGATAAGGAAATGTTTATAGATGAAATAAAAGAGGTGCTTGACGGTGGGCGCAATTTAAGTGTGAATGTCGATTTGTTCTATTGGCTGCCGGGAAGCATGGCTTGGAAAAAGTTTCATTGGTACCATTATTCGCTGTTTAATGGTTACGATAATGAACGCTCATCCTTCTATGTCATTGACGATACGCTTGCTGGCTACAATGAACATGAGGTTCCTGAGGATCGGCTCAGAAAAGCATTCAAAAATTCAGAATACAATATCAACAAAAACTATAATGGCCCTGCCTATTATATTTATAATCTTCATCCAACGATTAAACCGTATCAATTGAACTTATCGGAAGTTGTTGACAATGCGGAGCGGCTCACGCGGGAGCTTGATGATTTCTCTATGGAGGGAATGTGGCAAGTAGATTCAAGCCCGGATAAATATAGCGCTCATATTACGTATGCACTCATTGGAATCAACATTATATGCAACCGGCATATTGCAAATGAAGGACTTATTCGAACGCTGCGAGAGCAGAAGAAAATAAATGTGACATTATACGAATCCCTTAAGGATCAATTGGAGATGATCTGTGACGGCTGGCATGCGATCAAGCAATCTTTTGTTACGTATAAATTTCAGCGAGACAGAGAGATAGCTCTAGCAGAAAAACTATTTGCAATGGAAAAAACATTTTGGCGTACGCTAGCTAGTGGTGTTTAACAAAATCAAATCGCTTCCTAACAAGGTGGTCGTTCCTAATTATGGATAGTATACCGTTGCTTTGTTTGCCTTACGCGGGGGGCTCGGCTCAGGTCTATAAGAAATGGTCGCGGCAGCTCGATCCTTCTATTCAATTGATTCCGATTGAATTAGCTGGGAGAGGAAGCCGGATGAGTGAGCCGCTCTACGAGGATATTCATGAGGCAGTTAAAGATATATTGCATTTAATCCATGACTATACACAAAATCAGTATGCTTTATTCGGCCACAGCATGGGATGCTTGATCGCTTATGAATTAATTCATAGCATTCATGCAGCAGGATTGACGCTCCCATCCGTAGTTTTTATGTCAGGGTACGGGGCGCCTCATTCCAGCCATGTGAACCGAGAAATATATCAGCTTCCCGATAAAGCTTTTATCGAAGAAGTATTAAGCCTTGGCGGAACATCTGCTGAGCTATTCGAGCATAAGGAGCTGCGAGACGTATTTATGCCCATATTGCGAGCTGACTTTAAGCTGGTTGGCACGTACAAGCCAGAGGTTAAGCCGCCGCTCCCTCTTCATCTCATTGTTATGAATGGCTCTGAGGACAGCAGCCTGTACGGGACTTCAGAAGATTGGCAGTCACAAACGACGGAGACCTGTAAAATCGTCAACTTCGAAGGAGGTCATTTTTTCATACATGAACGGGAACAACAAGTCGTTTCGCTCCTAAATGATACGCTCCTGAGGATATTGGCTGGCAAAGAAATCATCCATTCACAATAGAGAGGAGCAAAAAATATGGATAAGGTAGTCATAGACGCTGGTGAGAGAAATCAATATTTGTGGCGAGAGGATGGAGGGTTTCCCCCAGATTTGCTTAGCAGAGAAGCGGAGTATCGTTCTATGGAGCAGCGCATCCATTTACCCAAAGAGCTCACAGAAATGCTGCTCCGATATGCTGAACAGTCCAATCAGCGATTGTATAGCGTACTGCTTACTGCGGTTTACATCATGCTTTATAAATATAAAGGGGATAACCGATTAACGATCGGCATTCCGTCTCAGAGATTCGGAAGTCATATGGACGGGACATGGATTCCGCTTCAAATCAGGGTAGATGAGCAAAATATGCTTCAGTCATTGCTAAAGCAATTAGACGGAGCTCTGAATGAATTCGAGGACAGTAATAAGGGACATATTTTGGAACTAGAAACTATCGATTCCGCCAGAACAAGCAGCTTCAATTCGGGACAGGCTGTAGCCGTAACCTTGGAAAATAGTTATGGGAAACCGAGCGCTGAAGGGGTTGGTTTGCTCTTTTCGTACAGTGTCTTAGAGTCAGAATCACCCGCCATAACGCTTACTATGACATACAATAGCTCTGCTTACAGCACGACAATGATGAAAAATCTAGCTAATCATGTTCATCGGGCAGCGGAGCTGTTAGTTCGAGGCGACGACATTCTCCTTAGAGATGCAGCCATATTGGATGAAGATGAAGTTCAAGCATTAATAAAATCACTTTGTGTTGGTTCATGCTCATCCACTGAAGCTAAGCCTTTACATAGAAAGAGAATAGCTGGTGAATCAAGCATGACCCTGCATCACCTATTCGAGAAGCAGGCTCAATCTCGCCCCTATGAGACTGCACTTATTTGCGGCGAGGAGTCGTTTACTTACGACACGCTGAATCAGCGGGCACACGAACTTGCTAGTAGACTGCGTAGCGAAGGCGTGCGTTCAGGAATTGTGGTTGGACTGATGGTGGAGCGAACGGTCGAGCTGGTAGTTGGCATCATTGGCATCTGGAAGGCTGGAGGCGCCTATTTGCCCATTGATTTGGAATACCCAGAGGATCGCATTCATTATATGCTGGAGGATACTAAGGCTCCGGTTTTGTTAACGCAGCACGATTACCTCTCGAAAGCTTCTCAATATGAAGGCAATATTGTTTGTATCGATGAGAGAGACGAGCAGTGCGCTGCTGGCGGGGAAGAGAAGGATTCACACATACTCTCAAGCAGCATGGAGCAGGATAATTCCTCTCAAAATCTAGCTTATGTGATCTATACATCAGGTTCAACAGGCAGACCAAAAGGTGTCATGATTCAGCATGAGAGTGCGATACGGTTCATAGAAGGAATGGCAGAGCAAGTAGAATATGTACCAGGAAAAACGATTGTTGCTTTAGCAAGCGCCGCGTTCGATGTATCTATACATGACTTAATTATGCCGCTTCTTTATGGGATGAAGGTGATTCTAGCATCACAAGCGGAGCGCAGAGACCCAGAACTGCTGGATCGTCTCATCGTCAAACATGATGTTGAGATGATGGTAACTACCCCGATGAGACTGCAAATGCTGCTGGCTGGCAAAGAAGAGAGATCATGCTTGCGCTATTTAAAAGATTTGATCATTGGGGGGGAGCCATTTATTCCAACCCTATGGAATCGACTGAAGCCTTATCCACAGCTTCGAATATACAATGTGTACGGGCCGACAGAAACGACGGTATGGTCAACGATACAGCGGATAGAGGATAATCATCCCGGAATAGGCAAACCGCTTGCTGGAGTGCGAACGTACATTTTGGATAAGGTGGGACGTCTTCAGCCTCCTGGAGTAGCTGGTGAACTTTGTATAGCAGGGACAAGATTGGCCCAAGGTTACTTTGGGAAGCCGGAGCTTACGGAGGAACAGTTCGTTAGCGACCCTTTTTATCCCAGTGAGAGAATGTATAGAACAGGTGATCTTGCACGCTACTTAAACGACGGAAACCTCGAATTTCTCGGGCGCAGTGACTTTCAAGTGAAAATCCGCGGACATCGCGTCGAGCTGGAGGAAGTTGGAATGATGCTCGCACGGCACGAGGACGTTACTGAATCGGCGGTGCTGCTGGAAGAGGAGCAGTCTAATGGCGGATTGTTATGTGCTTATTATGCAGCGGAGTCTGAATTGTCGACATCAGAGCTTCGCAGCTTTATGGCAAGTCGAGTGCCTGAATATATGGTGCCGCAGCGTTACATTTGGCTTGCAGCATTGCCATTGAATAATAATGGAAAGATTGATCGCAAGGCGCTGCCAAAGCAGAGTGAAGTGGCTCGTTTGCAGGATAATGCTGCATTTGCTCTGCAGCTGCTTGAGCTGGATACCGATACGGAGCGGAAAGTAGCGGCTCTTTGGCAAGAGGTGCTGCATACCGTCGATTTTGCCGCTGAAGACAACTTCTTCGAGGTAGGAGGCAACTCCATTCTGCTTGTTGCTTTACATCACAACTTGGAGCAGCACTACCCTTCTCGTGTATCCGTTGCAGATCTGTTTGGACATGCGACACTCCGCGGAATGGCTGCGCTAATGGATGCACCATTCAGTGAAGAAGGAGATATGGATGGACTAGCAGGGCTGAAAGGTTTAACTTTCCCTAATCGCATCATAAGCAGAGAAACGGGTATAGATCATGCAGCCATTCCCCGTTCATGCAAGCTGGATGAAGCGCTGCTCGGGAAATTGATGCAGCTATCAGAAGACATTGGATCAGATATCGTCGATATATTGCTTGTCCTTTATATGTACGTGCTATCCGATATTACGATGTCCGATGAAGTTACAGTCATCGTCAAAGACGGTGTAGGAGATCGGATGGTGCCTGTGACGCTGAATATGTCCCACTATATGACGGTTGTGGAAATGATCCCTGAAGTAGCTAATCAACGGGAAAGCGGCGACTATTATACCTTTTCCTCGCTTGCGACAGCAGCTGGTTTCCTTACATTGGACAATGGAATCATACCATGGTTCTCTTCAACCGACTTGAGAGGAATGGAGTCCTATATGCCGCTAATCGGCTTTGCGCTTCAGCTTGAGTTTAGTGAAGACGAGTTAAACATCCGATGTCTATATGATGCTTGTTCATGGGACATAGCGAGTGTGGATGAATTGCTCTGTCTGTATCTAGCATCTCTCAAAGTTGTAATGGCAGAATTAGAAGAGGGAGCTGAAAGCGTATGGTAGGCGGCACATTGCTGTTTCCCGGTCAAGGCTCACAGTATGTTGGCATGGGCAAGGATTTGTATAGGAAATATGAGCTCGCCAAAGAGATCTTTCATGAAGCGAGCGAAGCGATGAACATGGATCTCACAAAACTTATGTTTGAGGGCAGCATGGAGGAATTGACAAGGACGGAATATGCACAGCCAGCTATATTAACTGTAGGGATGGCAATGTACAAAATATACAGAGACCTGCTGGGGAAGGCTCCGCAATTTTTAGCCGGTCATAGCCTTGGAGAAATTACCGCCTTGACTTGTGCAGGTGGTATCCCATTCGACAGCGCTGTCCGTATCGTTCATCGTCGTGGTGAGCTCATGCGTGATGCGGACGATGCTGGTAGTGGTGCAATGGCGGCGGTAATGTCGCTTAGCGCAGCTGAAGTTGCAGAGATCTGCAAGCACGCTAGTTCCTCGTTTCAGGGTGGAGCTGAAATTGTTGTAGTGTCTAATATTAATTCAGATGATCAGGTTGTCATTTCTGGACATAAAGGAGTATTGAACGAAGTGGTGCAGCGTATCTCCAAGCGGGGAGGCGTTGTCATCCCGCTTCATGTGAGCGCGCCGTTCCACAGTCCTCTTATGGCACCAGCAGCGCAGCTATTTGCAGAGGAGCTTAAAGGACTGAAGCTTGGAACACTCCAACATCCGGTTGTTTCCAGTGTGACTGCAAGATTATATCGGAGTGTGGATGAGATTCCAGCAGTGCTGACTGAGCAGATTACCGCACCCGTTCAATGGACAGCGGTTATCCGTTTTTTGCTGGAGAACGGGGTTTCGGAAGCGGTTGAGATGGGCCCCCAATCGATATTGAAGAAACTAGCCAACAATAGTACAGCCCTGAGGGTGCTTTCTTTCGACCACGAACCGGATAGGGAACAGCTCCTTGAGAAGGGCCGGGATGAGGGGCAAGACTATTCGTTAGATTTTATTATTCAATGTTTGACTATCGTTACGTGCATGCGTAATCGGAACAGGGATTTAGAGCAGTATGAGCAAGGTGTAGTTGCACCTTACCGCGAGGTTCAGACGATGTTGAATGAGCTTCAGCTTTCTCGTGGCAGGGCAGAGTGGAAGGATCTGGTTAAGGCTTATGAGATGCTGATCTCTGCGTTCCATACGAAGCTTGTTCCAGAGAACGAACAGCAGGATCGATTGGAACAAGTGCTTCACGACAACGGCCTTAAGGATAAATTAGGGAGTCGATTTTTAGCTTCTAATAGAAGTTAAAGGATGTAAAAGGGAAGTCAACCATGCCAAGGAGGACTTTACGATGATTAGCAGCTTGGACGGGCCAATATATGAGTCACCTCAATATCTATTGCAGCAATTAATACGGTTTAATACAACGAATCCGCCAGGCAATGAGCGAGATTGTATTTATTTTATTCGTGATCTTCTTCTTGAATCGGGAATCAGCGATACGATCATTATTGCTCGAGAAGAGCATAGACCTAATTTAATTGCACGATTAAAGGGGTGCGGAGATGCACCTCCTTTTCTCATGTACGGGCATGTTGACGTTGTAGGTGTAGAGAAGCAAGTATGGAGCCGCGATCCATTCGGGGGTGAGATTATCGATGGTTACGTATGGGGGAGAGGAAGCCTAGATATGAAAGGCGGTGTAGCGATGATGCTTGCCGCCTTTCTAAAAGCCCACGCAGAGAAAACAGCATTACATGGCGATATGATTTTGGCTATTGTAAGTGATGAAGAAGCAGGTGGGGATTTAGGAGCCTCTTACTTAGTTAAACATCATTCTTATCTCTTTGCGGGCGTGAACTATGCGATTGGAGAGTTTGGGGGCTTCTCCTTTCAAGTAAGCGGCCAAAAATTTTATCCGATTATGGTGGCAGAGAAACAAATTTGTTTCCTTAGAGCTACGGTTAGAGGAGGAGGCGGACATGGTTCTCTTCGCCAAAATGAAGGAAGCATGGCGCAGCTTGCCTATATGCTGGGAGCGTTAAATAAGGTCAAGCTGCCGATTCATGTCACGCCCGCAGCGTCGTATATGATTCAATCCATGGCATCGGCATTGCCTCTATTGCCGAGGTTATTATTGAAAGGGCTGCTTCGGCCACGCCTGAGCAATCTCATGCTGAGGATAATGGGTGACAAGGGAAAGCTGTTTCAGCCGCTGCTTCGCAACACAATAAGTGCTACGGTTGTGCATGGTGGCGAAAAAATCAATGTGCATCCCAGTGAAATCATCGTGGAGATGGATGGGAGGCTGCTGCCCGGTTTTACTCCAGAGCAGTTCATTGCCGAGCTGTACGATCATGCCATACAACATCAAATAACGTTAGAGGTGATTCGTCATGACCCTTGTCCAGAAATCCCGGAAATGGGAATGTTTGAATTGCTGTCAGATGTGCTGAAGAAAGCGGATGAAGCTGCAGTGCCCATTCCGATGCTGCTGCCGGGTGGAACAGATGCGAGACATTTTTCAACATTAGGTATTCAAACGTATGGTTTTTTGCCTATGACGCTCCCAGAGGACATGAATTTCTCGGAGTTGATCCATGCTGCAGATGAGCGTGTGCCTGTTGAGGCTATTCGTTTTGGAGCAAAAGCTATTCATGAAGTGATGGCGCGTTATGGAAATTCGAGTTTATGATAGATTCAGACGAGTGCTTTTAGGAATAGTTGAGGGGGAAAGGAGCAGCATATCGTGCAGGCTGAGATCATGGTTTTGAAAACACCTCAAAACATCACGTCGAATGACTACCGGCAATTGTTAAGTCTCGTATCAGAAGAGAAGCGTTTAAAAATAAGTCGATTGCGACAGCAATGTGATGTTTATCGGACGTTATTTGGTGAAGTGCTTGTACGTGCTGCAATTGTGCGAAACCTAGACCTATCCAATCAAGCAATTCAGTTTACTTGCAATTCATATGGTAAGCCGTCACTTATCGGCTGCGAAGATTTTCACTTTAATATTTCGCATGCTGGAGATTGGGTTGCCTTATTTATAAGCTCTTCCCCGGTAGGCATTGATGTGGAACAAATATGTGAAATAGATGAAAGTATAGCAAAATCATATTTTTCGAAAATGGAATATGAACGTTTGTTTTGTTTGAGAGGGGAGGAGCGAACCGCTTATTTCTATGAGCTGTGGACGCTGAAGGAAAGTTACATAAAAGCAAAAGGTAAAGGGTTGTCCATACCGCTGGATTCCTTCTCTATACATATTGGCGAGGATAGCTCCATCGCTTTAACTCCGAGAACGGAAGCTTATTTTTTCAAACAATATGAACTGAACCGAAGTTATAAGCTGGCGGCTTGTACTACTGCTCCAAAGGGATTCCCTAATCAGCTTCAGCATTGGAGCATGGAGGATTTAATACACCTCTTTTTCTAATCGTATTACATTGCGTTTGAACCAATCATGTGAAACGACATGACGCGTGATAAGCGAAAACCCTTTCTGTATCGAAAGGTGGACTTGGCTTATCGCGCGTCTTTTGTGTTTATACTATAATCAAAGATATTTGTGAATGGAAGAAAACGGATGTATGGAGGTTGTTGGATTGACATTAACGTTGATTGGTGAAATTAGTGGCATAAGCAGGTACCCGATTAAGTCATTTGCAGGAGAGGAACTGGATGCCTGTAAAATCGATAGATACGGATTAATGGGCGACCGTTGTTATGCTTTTTATGATGAAACAAAAGAAGGCTGGGATAGCTTCTTTACTGCAAGAGAAATTCCGGCGATGCTGGCATACAAAACGAAGCTGGTTGATGAACGCACGAGCGCAGAGCATCCCGTAGTAGAAATAACTTCTCCAGAGGGTCAGACCTTCAACTGGGACGAGGAGCTGTTAGCTGAAATGCAGAAGTACTCCAAGAAGAAGATGCGGATGCGCAGTTATCAGGCACAAAGTCCTGACCTTAAAGCGGTGGATGAAGGCAGTATCCTCATCATCACCGATAAGAGCTTGCAAAAGCTCGAAGCGATATGGGGAAAACAGCTGGACGCGCGGCGCTTTAGAGCAAATATACTCATTACAGTAGAGGAAGGCGCTTTTGGAGAAAAAGAGTGGATAGGCAGACGAATAACGGTAGGCGGTGCTGAATTGCAAGTGGATAAATATTGTGATCGCTGCTCCATGGTTACGCTTGATCCAGATTCGCTAGCACGTGATGCTTCCTTATTGAAAAAAATTAACACAGAGATGAATTTAAACTTCGGGGTGTATGCTTCTGTAAAAAAGACAGGAGACATTGAAGTAGGCGAAAAGGTATTTCTTATGGATTGAAAAAGATCGCTGCCCGAATGCCACTGTGGCAAAGGGTTCGCGATCTTTTTTTTGAACTAGAATGCTTATAGTCGTTTACGTTTATAGAAGACGATGAATGCACAGGAGAGAAGCAGGATCACGATGGCGATCCCAGCCGTCGCGGCTTCTTTAGGACTGCCTTGTGCCTGAGTTTGCTGCGTGCCAGGGCCGCCGAAGCCTCCGCCCATGCCGCCACCCATATCGTTTGGTCTTTGGCCGCCAAACCCGCCTTGCATGCCGCCTTGCTGATTAGGCATTTGACCATCTGGTGGCGCCATGCCCACATCGCCCTGAGGGACTTGACCATCAGGAGCAGCAGTACCTGCATTGCCCTGAGGTAGCTGCCCTTCAGGAGCAGCAGTACCTGCATTGCCCTGAGGTAGCTGCCCTTCAGGAGCAGCAGCATCTGCATTGCCCTGAGGTAGCTGCCCGTCAGGAGCAACAGCGTCTGTATTGCCCTGAGGGAGCTGCCCTTCAGGAGCAGCAGCATCTGCATTGCCTTGAGTGTTCTGTGTAGTAGGGGAGGTAGTGTTATCAACTACTTGCTGAACGACGCCATCTGCCAGAGCACCTTGCGGACTCAGCTCTTTGTTCACTGTAATGCCGGCATTTTGCTGCCCAGCTCCTGCATTAACAGCAGCATTGCTGTTTCCGGTGTTGCCCTGAGTGTTACCCTGCTGCCCGTTTGGCCGATTGCCGCCGAAACCGCCACCTCCGCCCATGCCACCACCCATCCCGCCGCCGCTGCCAGATCCGTCGCCTGCTGCAGGAATGGTACCGGCGAGCTGCTGTGCAATGGTGCTGGTTTGCTGCGAGTTAAAGGAAACAACCTGAGCAACACCTTTCTCATATTGCTCATACGTGTAGAAGGAGGAAAGGTCTGCCTTTACATAATCTGAGATCATAGCTTTAATTACATCGACCCTTGCCTGAAACGTATCGGTTGCCAAATATCCTTCTAACATGCTTGTAACGATTTCGTGATATTTATCTTTATAGGCATCCACTTTAAGCAGCTTGTCAATAAGCGGCCTATCAGCTATCGCGCCGGTAGTTGGCTCATCAATGAGCACACTGGAGCCGCCGAAACCGCCAAAGGACATATTGTAATCCCATGGCAAAATGCTGAAAATACCATCATCCTCATACAAATAATAATTATGTTTTTTCTCAGAGAGGTAGCTGTCAAAGTTGCCGACTACTGCGTTTAAGGCGATGAACTTAAGCGCTTCATCAACGTCCAGCACACTCTCGTAACTTGCGCCATTGTTCAGTTCATCCAGCATATCGAGCAAAATATCATCATTTGTTTTGTCGGACTTCAAATCGAGGCCCGTATAGGAATCGATCGTTTCTAACCAGTTGAGCTCACTGCCGGTGCCGCCGTTTGCTTTGTAAAGCGCGCCATATGCATTGCCGAAATTACGTTCAAGATAGGCATCGCCAATCTGCTCGACAGCCAAATAAAAGCCCCAAAGCTCGCCATTGACGTAAACATTGACATAAGAATATTTTGGGGTTGGAAGTCCCATTTGCTCAGCAAGCTCATACGATAGAAACTCTCGCATATAAGAGGCATCGCTGTAGTTGTTATTTAAATTAATTTTGCTTATTCCTTGCAAGGTTTGATTAACATACTCATCGAATGAAATTTTAAAGCTGTACCGATCGGATTCGGTCATTCTTACGACACTGTTCAAGCTGAGATTGCCCTTCGTTCGAATGGCTACGTTTTCGAACTTCTGACCGTTATATTCGACCCAGGCTTCTTTATATTCCTCCGCGCTGGCGTTGTCCAGCATATTTTGGAACGCGTCCTCGTCGATCGTAATTTTTACATCTACGATTTTATCTTTAGGAAAAACCGTTTCATCTAGCTTTTGCTCATCCGCTGATTTCTCATCTGTACCCGTTGCCGCACCAGAGCTGCTGAGACTGAAGGATGTACCACCTGCGGCACATCCAGCGAGTAAAGTAACCAGGAGAATGGAGCAAAAGCATAATAAGATTACACGCGCTTTCGCTTTCATGAAAACACCTCCCGATAATTAGGATACATAGTCCCCGCTATAGCTAATAAGTACGGCGTTACGCACGCCAGCCAGCTCCGTCAGTTGGTTAACGAAACGTCCGGTTTCGTCGCGAAGGCGAATTTCCAGCGTCATTTCAATATTGCCCTGCGTTACTGTTTTTTGCTTCACGTTATAACGCTTAACGAGCGTGCCGACTTGCTTGTGAACAAGCTGCTCGGTAGCATCGCTGTCGCAGTTAACAACAAGCAGGTAAGGGGTTTCCACCGATCCGCCCTTAACGAAGAAGAATAGAATAAGACCAACCACAACCGAACCAATTACCGCTAGTGTAAAGAAGCCCGCGCCTGTAACGATACCTGCAACGGCAGCCCAGAATAAGAAAATTAAATCGGTTGGATCTTTAATTGGAGTACGAAAACGGACGATGGATAAAGCGCCAACCATACCGAGCGACAGCACGAGATTGGAGTTAATCGCGATAATGACAACTGCTGTAATCATGGTCATGCCGATCAGCGAAACGTTAAAGCTTTTTGAATAAAGCACACCGCTAAATATTCGTTTATAAAGCAAGTAAATGAAGAAGCCAAGTAAAAAAGCGACGCCCAGTGTAATCAATATTTTCGAAAGGCTAATATCAGAAGCAAAGTTATCCAGTACTGAATTTTTTAAAAGATCGGCAAAATTTGTTGTCGTCTCCGTTGCAGCCGCGGCAGTTGTTTTGGTTTCCATTTTAATAATCCTCCCATGTGTTGAACTTCAAATGTTTTCGGCAGATGACATATTTTGATGCGGATTGCCGGTTTAGTCCTTCCAGCTGCAAAGCGATTCGGATAAAGGCTGGAATGTATTCGTCATATTTCACCTCAAGAATGATTAAATCATTGTCGAGTGCGCGTACGGGCTCCACCTTTTCATCAAAAATATTAACGGCATGAAGCCCGGTGCGCAGCTCCTTATCGAACGTAATGCGTACGTTGCCGTTAGCGTAAACATATGGCTCACGGACATAATCGACGATGACCTTCGGACGCAGCAAATGATGCTTCATTTCATTGTGAATTTCGTTCAAAAGTGGCTTGTCCGGCCCTCTAAGGACGTCGTATTCGCCATCCATAAGCTTGTCGTACATTTCCCTCGTTAGCGGTTCCTTCACCTTTGCGATGTAGTCCTTGAATTTAATTTTTTTCTCAAAATGAATGACATGGTCTTGGCCATTGTATATGCGGATACGATATTTGACCCGATCGCGAATGCCGCCAAGCTTCTCATGCAAAGCTTTGTTGTTTATATCATCAAAATATAAGCTTCTAATATGGTACTCGCCTGACGGACCGACATGTTTGTCTTGTTCCAACAGATCCTTTAGCCGCTGGCGAATAATAAAGTATTGATGATAGTTAATGAAAAATTTCAATTCATGGCGATAGTTTAGGTTTTTGTTCATCTCACACCTCATTTCATGTTCAGCGCCCCTCGCTGCTTACAAATGTTATTCTACGGGCCTTTACTTATTCTTAACTTAAGGCTGGCTGAAAGATTGCTGAATGCGCCGTGCAACAGCTTTTTGTTAAGATATAATTAAAATTAGATAGAGAAGAAGGAGTGTGACTAGGATAAAAATCCGAAAAGACATGATGATACTGCTCATATGCTGCGCCTTATTAGTTGTTGGAGCCATTGGCATGGAATGGTTAAAGGCCAATAAGTCGGTGAAGCCAGCCGCGATTGTGACTACGTTCAAGGGCGATCCAAAAACTAGCCGCGCCTTCACTTGGCATAGTACGAAAGCACACTCCGATTCAATTGTTCAGATCATTGAAGGAGCCGCCCCTAGCGATTGGGAAGAGGCTCTTGTAATGACCTTTAAGGGTACGTCATCATCGATTGACATAGGTGAGGATACTTTACGGGGTGTTCATAAAGGAGAAGCAACCGGCCTTAAGCCGGGAACCACATACACGTACCGAGTAGGCAGCGGAGAAAAAGAGGCATGGAGTAATGCTGCACAATTTAGGACGGAGGCTGAAGCAAGCGATGCTTTTACTTTCATAAACATAACGGATTCGCAAGGCGTGACGGAGCAGGATTTTGAGCTGTGGGGAAATACGCTGGATCAGGCGTTTAACGTTTTCCCATCCTCTGCCTTTATCGTTCATAATGGTGATCTGACAGAAGAGCCCACCGATGAGCAAGCCTGGACCGAGCTTTTCGCAAAAGCAGGCAAGTGGGTAATACAGGTTCCATTTATGCCAGTTACGGGGAACCATGATGAAGTGGATGGAGATGCCAAGCGATTTGTTTCTCATTTCAACTTACCTGCGAGTGGGGCGAAGGGATCGAATGCGGGAACGACATACTCGTTTGATTATGGTTCTGTTCATTTTGTTATTTTAAATTCGGAATCGAATATAAAGGAGCAAACAAGCTGGCTGAAAAAAGATTTGGAGAGCACGGATAAGCCATGGAAAATCGTTGCTCTGCATCAAGGGCCTTATGGAGGCAATACGAACAAGAAGGTGAAGGATTGGACAGCGCTATTTGACGAATTTGAGGTTGATTTGGTGCTGCAGGGTCATAATCATGAGTACTCCAGATCCTATCCGCTTCGTGATGGTCAAATCACAGGCGACGGTGATCAAGCGGTGCAAAACCGAGCGGGCACTGTATATGTGGTAACCAATACAGCAGGGCAAAAATTCAATGAGAAAAAGGAAGATAAGTTTTATCATAAGGTTCATTTTCAGAATGAGAAGCAAATGTTCGCAGGGATTACGGTAAACGGCGACAATTTAACTTATCAAGCCTATGACGTGGAAGGTGCAAAGCTGGATGAGTTTGTGCTTCAGCACGGAGCTGCAGATTGAAAAATGAAGTGACATTACAAAAAGCCGATTTCTTTGCAAGCTAAGAAATTCGGCTTTTTCCATTTAAAATAATGTTTTTAGTTTTTGTTTGATCCCATTTATTATTTTTTGTCCGGTATTTACTTTATGAAGTGCAATGTCCCACAGCAGGACATCTCGATCGGATGTATGATTAACAAATTTTATAGTAAGTTCCTTTGCTCCATTTAAGGGGATTTGAAAAAACTCGGAAGGAAGCTCTTCCTGTCCATCGAAACTCCATCCAAATGAATGGATTACGGTTCCGTCTGCGCTAAAAATGAGATCGATATTTCCATTGCCGGCACTTTGAGTTAAGGTTTTTGATATCGCGAGATTACCTGCTATCATGTGATATTTGCCGTCTAAAAGATAGGTAAACTCATTTGTTCGTGTATTGTTTCGGCTGTACATATTTAGTTTCGGCTCAACGTTCTCTTGGGCTGCGGGAAAGCTGGAGAGACTTTTATCCCAAAGAACAGTTCCAGCCTTTAATGGCAGTTTATCTAAAGCGATAACCTCGCTGCTTGCTTTATCTAGATAATTATTAATGCCTCCAATACTGCCGATGACACCAATCGCAAGTACAAATGCTGTTATTATTATTTTGCAGAAGCCTTTGAATGTATCACGCTCATGTCGAACAAACCTTTGTGCGCAGTAGCCTACTGCAGCACCTAACGTATTAATAATAATATCGTTGATATCAAAGGAGCCTAAACGGGAAAACATCTGCAGCGTCTCAAGTATGGTAATCGATACAATAAATAGCAGTATAAAACCCAGAAAACGATAACGAAACAGAAGCGGGATCATAATTCCAAAAGGTATAAATGCTACAAAGTTGCCGAACTCAAAAAGCGAAAATGAAAACTCTCTCTGCATAGGGAGGAATAAATGAATCTTCTCGGGTATTAGATTATATCGCAAGCCGCTGTCATGAATAGAAGCAGCTCTGTTGAATCCGACATATAAGAAATAGAAGATTAATATGGTATATAAAACCAACAGTAAAATAATCATTTTTCGCTGCTTTCCTTGATACATCAAAACATCCTTTCTTGTCTCTGTGCGGTAATTACCAGAACAATTGCTTTACGTGTTATTCTATAGAATAAACATGAAAACTTTTTTAAGCATCTCTTATTTTTTCCTGAAGATTACTTTTATCCAAGACGATATTCTGATATTATCGGTGTAACTTATTAAATAAATTTAATAAGTATTGCGCTTAGAGGTGGTGATCATCATAAATGAGCTATTTGCAACTCCAAAAGAATGGAAAAAAGTTATTTTACGCAGCATTCGAGCGGCTCTTCTGGAGCATGGGAGTGCGACGAAGGTTGAGCTAAGTCAAAAGCTAGGAGTAAGCTTCCCTACCATTAGTAAGTTTCTCACGCAAATGGAAAAGGACGGTGAACTCATTTTAGTTGGTCTCGACCATTCAAGTGGCGGTAGAAGAGCAAACAGATACGCATACAATCCCGAGTTCATGCTCGGTTTGGCTATATTTTTAGAGAAAACGGAAACAAATTATACCATTTTTAATTGTTTAGGTGAAGAGAAGGAACAAGGCAGTACTTCAAGTGTGCTAATGGATGATGCTTTGAGCTTATCTCATTTACTTGAAAGCATTATAGAAAAGCATCCCAAAATCAGCTCTGTAGCTATAGGTGTGCCGGGTTCAGTCAATAATGGCCGAATTATTTTCATCCCAAGCTATGAGCAGTTTCATGATTTTGATTTAAAAGGATATTTTGAGGAGCGTTTATCCATACCTGTCGTTGTAGAGAATGATATGAATGCGGCTGTCCTTGGGTACTACGACAACCGAAACAATAAAGACAAGGGTTCCTTGGTTTACTTGTATTTGGGTCAAAATGGTCCTGGTGCCGGCATTATGATAAATGGTGATGTCGTGCGAGGCAGTACGTTTTTCTCAGGAGAAATATCCTTCGTTCCTCAGTATGATGACCGAAATTTTGTACAAGCCCTAAATAACGAGGATGGAACAGAAACTGCATTGGTTCATGATGAGAAAAAGATTGATGCGATTAGTCGGTTGGTAGCCTCATTTACAGCTACAATAAACCCGCACACGATTATTTTTTCCAATGATGAAATAAATAAGCAAATAACCGACCAAATAACATTAAGAAGCGCAGCCTATATTCCTAAAGAACATTTGCCGGAGCTTACTGTGAGCGACTGGAAACAAGATTATTTGTATGGATTACAGAAACTTGCTTTAGGCCTCATGATTTCAGGAACAAGAAAATAAACGAATGTAGTGATCAGACAAACCGTATTTCTGCTTAAATTTGAAACAACAAACAGGAGTGGTACCAAATGAAGACAGAAAAAGAGAAAATGCTGAATGGTGAGCTTTATAATGCAGCCGATGCTGTGCTGGTTGCGGATAGAATGAACGCTCGCAGACTAACGAGGTTATTCAATCAAACCTTGGAGACAGAGGATAATAAAAGAACGGAGCTGCTTAAGGAATTGTTCGGGTCCACAGGCAAAACTCTATATGTCGAGCCCACTTTCCGTTGTGATTACGGCTACAACATTCATGTTGGAGAAAACTTTTATGCTAATTTTGATAGTGTACTATTGGACGTTTGCGACATTCGGATTGGCGACAATTGTTTTCTTGCACCAGGAGTACACATCTACACAGCAACTCACCCCTTGAATGCAAAGGAGAGAATATCTGGCGTTGAATACGGAAAACCGGTAACGATTGGCCATAATGTATGGATAGGCGGGAGAGCCGTTATAAACCCTGGCGTGAACATCGGCAATAATGTCGTTGTTGCTTCCGGTGCTGTCGTTACAAAGGATGTGCCAGATAGCGTAGTTGTAGGTGGAAATCCCGCCAAGATTATAAAGCAGATCGAAGAGTAATGGAACGCAATGAAATATTTTATTAAACAAAATCGTTGGTTTTATACTTGTTTAAGGTGCCGAGCTTGAGAAAATAATATCGTCGACCATCCATGTATTTTGAATTTGTTTAAGGATGATTTTTCGCTCGACAATCATACCTCCAGCATTTAAGGGGGATTCATATTGATTAATATATCCTTCCTTTCCTTCGGAATGACTGTATGCTGTACCTGTGAATGGAACGTTGAACTCTAGTCCATTTTGTTTGATGATTTTATTAATGAATGTCCCAGTAAAATTGGATTTAAAATGGGCTCTTATTTGTGAATAGGAAGATAGATTAGTCGCTTCGTTCGCTTTTTGGATCAGCGTATTAATATGTTCTTGCGGGATCGTAGACAAGTTAAAAGTAGACTCTGTAGTAATTCTAACTTGTTTGTCGCCTAAAGAAACGTCTGCTGATCTACGTTCGGCATCCCAACTAATGGTGCCGCCTAAGGTCTGTGAAATAAAGCGAATGGGGACGTATGTAACCCCTTTGGTTATTTGAGCAGGAACATCAATCGTGATTTCAGTACCATTCTGCATCACTTTATTTGAATTAATTTTGAGCATAACCTCGGTTTTTCCGTTAAGAATGGTTACCGTTTTGGACTGTTGGTTCCAATTAACCTCAGCCCCTAACCCTGCAGCAACATAGCGTACTGGAACTAAAGTGCGTCCCTGAACCACTTTTCCCTCTATTACGAATGGCTGATTTGCTGCTTCTGCATGAATGTGATTAACTGAAAATATACTGGCAGACAACATTAGCGCTAATAATGCAATAGTAGTTTTTTTCATCTGAAAGCCCTCCATATCATGTATATCGTAATAGACGTCTCTACAAAGGATTAGTTGCTTAGATAACCTAAGCAATTTAATCCTTTTTTCATTTTTATTTTGGCAGGATGGGTGTAAACTGAAAGGAAAGATTGCTATACAGATATGAAAGTGTGGATAGGAGGCTGGACAGCTTTATGCAGGTGAAAATCGAAAAGGATCGGTTCGTTCGCAATGAGCGCGAAGCGGAAATCGCGGCGACAGCGGATCAGCTGGCGAGCAAGTTTGCAGGAAGATCAGCTAAGCATGATAGGGAAGGCTCTTTTCCACATGACAACTTTGCCGATATGCGGGAGTGCGGTTATTTGAAGCTTACTGTGCCGAAGCAATATGGCGGGGATGAAGCGTCATTGTATGAATTTGTACTAGCGCAGGATCATTTGGCCCGCGGTGACGGTTCAACGGCGCTCGCCGCGGGCTGGCATCTGGGGCAGGTAATGCAAATGCGGATAAGCCGTCCATGGCCCGAAGCTTTATACGCCAGCTTTTGCAAGGAGGTTGTAAGCAAAGGCGCCACAATAAATCATTATGCAAGCGAGCGAGCAACTGGAAGCCCAAGCAGAGGCGGCAAGCCGGAAACTACAGCGATAAGAACGGCTGGAGGTTTCCTTATTAACGGGCGCAAGACCTATAGCACGCTTAGTCCTGATGTGTCTTATTTCACCATATCTGCATGGATGGAAGAAGAAAATCGTGCAAGCGAGTTTTTAATTCCAATGGGTGCAGGCATAAGTATTGAAGAAACATGGGATACACTCGGCATGCGGGCAACAGGGAGCCATGACCTCCTGTTGAATCAAGTATTCGTGCCAGACAGCGGTACGCTTGAAGGCGCAGAAATTAATCGTAAAGGCGGGACGGCCTTCGATGGCGGAACGCTGCTTCATATTCCTGCCTGTTATATCGGCATTGCACATGCGGCACGTGATTTTGCAATTCACTTTGCCCAAAACTATCGGCCTAACAGTTTGCCAGGCCCGATATCCGAACTGCCAACGATCCAGCGGCAAATTGGCGAAATGGAAGCGGAGCTAATAACGGCTCGCACCTTACTCTACAGCATCGCCGATCGCTGGGACCGGGAACCGGAGGGACGGAGCGGATTAAAGCCAGAGCTGGGCCTCGCTAAATATGTGGCGACCAATTCAGCCGTTCGTATCGTTGATCTTGCCATGAGAATAGTGGGGGGAAGCAGCTTGTCTCGCACGCTTCCGCTGGAGCGGATGTACCGCGATGTTCGCGCAGGCTTGCATAATCCGCCGATGGATGACATTACTTTAAACGGATTAGCTCAGCGGGCATTAGCAGAGATGCAGTCTGCGGAATAAATAATAAATCATGAAGAAGAGGCAGTCTCAAAAAGTAGAAAATCTACTTTTGAGACTGCCTCTTCCTGTTTTTTTCTAAATTAATCTTGCATATCAACCGGCTGGAGCGGGGTGGTTGGGAGCAAAATGCGGAAGGTTGTTCCTGCTCCGGGCAAGCTGTCTACTGTAATTGTACCTCTATGAGCATCTACAATCGATTTCGTAATGGCAAGCCCGAGACCTGCGCCGCCTTTCTTTCGCGTTCTGGATGATTCGTTTCGATAAAAGCGCTCAAACAAATGAGGCAGATGCACGGCCTCAATCCCTGTTCCATTGTCGGCAACGCGTATTTCAGCTTGATTATTGTACGAAGCAAGCGTGATGCTGATCACGCCTGTCTCCGAATCGGTATGCTGCACCGCGTTGAAAAATAAATTGAGCACCACCTGTTTCAGCTTATCCGCATGGAACTGACCGCTCACATGAGGAGTGAGAAGCAGCTCTACTGTGCGATTGCCAGCAATCAATTGTAACTGCGGCTCCATCTCGAGCAGAAGCGCATCCAGCTTTGTTTCGGCCAGCTGCAGCTGCGGGTCTTGATCAAGCTTCGCCAGCACGAGTAAATCCTCGACCAGCTTGTTGATACGATTGGATTCAAGAAACATGCTGTTAAGCGCGCGCGCGAGTTGCTCCGGATTCGAGGCCGCCCCGCGCAGCAGCACTTCTAGAAATCCGTGAATCGAAGTAAGCGGCGTACGCAGCTCATGGGAGGCGTCCGCTACGAAACGCCGCATTTTTTCAGTTGTTTTCCGTTCCGCCTCGAAGGAATGATCGAGGCGCTCAAGCATGCCATTAAACGCATCGGATAAACGATCGATTTCCTCTTGTCCTTGGCTGGCGGGAATTCGTTTCGTTAAGCTGCCTGCATCGGTTTGCTGCGCTGCCACAACGACGCGAGATAAAGGACGAAGCGTACGCCGAAGCAGCGGCAAATAAAGCGCGAGCCCTGCTGCAAGTGCAAGGACAGATAAGCCAGCGAATATGGCAAGCTGTGTCATGAGCAGCTGCTTCAGTGAATCGGTTTCGGCGCTCACTTGAATGAGGCCTTCGGCTCTGCCTGGCGGTCCAGCCATACGGAAGACGACTAGCTGCTCGATGCCTTCGGCATTGTTCAAGATTTTATAACCAATTTGCTTATGCGCTTTAAGCTGATCTCTAATTTGCTCATATTCGTCCGTTGATAGAAGCGGGGCGTTAAGGTTATTATCCTTCGATACGTCAGCGGTGACACCGTTTGGATCAATCAGGACGATAGACAAGCCCGGTTGATAGAACATGGGCGAGTCGCGTCGATCACGCTGCGGCCGTTCAGCCGGATTAGCGGGATCACCCTGATTGCTCGTTTCAGGGCGGTTATTCGTATCCTTCCCATCCATAAACCAATCCATGGGCATCGACATGATTTGAGCATTTAAGGCATCGGCTTTATTTTGAAAAATAAAGTCCTTCATAATGAAATATTGAAGCACGCCAATTAATAGAAACAAAGCCGCTAGTATAAGCAGCGACCGATATAATAACTGATATTTTAGTGAACGTGGAGCAAAGAAACGAGTGACGTCTGACCTTTTAATACGCGTCATGGCAGATCCATCCGATAGCCGGCCCCGCGGAGTGTTCGAATGAGGCGATGCTCCTTGTCGTCCAATTTGTCGCGAAGCGAGCGGATATACACCTCGACAATATTTTCTTCTCCACCGAATTGATATCCCCATACCTTATCTAAAATGAGCGATTTACTAAGCACGACACCATGATTTAGAATGATAAACCTTAGCAGCTCATATTCGGTAGGAGACAGCTCAAGAACCTGTTCCATATAAATGAGTTCTTTGCGGCGGTCATCGAGCCGGAACGGTCCATACACAGCTTCACCAAGCAAATTAGGAAACTGATTCCGCAGTCTTGCACCTATGCGGGCAAGCAGCTCGCTGAAGCTGAAGGGCTTCACCAAATAGTCGTCAGCTCCAAGGGTTAAGCCTTTGACACGATCCTCAATCTCATCTTTTGCTGTCAGCATAATAATAGCGATATTATCGCCGGTAGCCCTTAATGCCTCGCATACTTCGAATCCATTCAGCCCGGGCATCATCACATCGAGGATGACGACATGGGGCTGAAAGGTACTCGCTTCCTGCAAAGCGGATTCCCCGTCATAGGCGAATCGAATATCAAATCCTTCGTTGATGAGCCCGAGCTCCAGAAATTGCACGATAGTTGGTTCATCATCTACAAGCAATATTTTAATCCCTTTGAAGGACACCATTTCAAATTCCCCTTTCGCAGCTTACCCCTCTATTATCTGTCTTTTTAGAAAAAGATGCATCTGTTTACTCGTTCTTTCAGCAAACTTTCAGCCACATACGAAACCGATTGATGGGTTTAGTTTACAGGTTCTATTTTGCAAAAAATGAGGTAACCTTTATATTTATAAAGCATCTTATTCCTAGTGCGTTACTTAAACTGACGTAAACTTGTTTTTTTGTATTGACTAGAGAGGAAACGTTTGTTAATTTATTGATTAATAGAAACTAATTATTGAATAATGATAATAAGGAGAATCGGATATGGATCGAATTGTAGCTGCCAGAGGCGTTGAACTGCGTTGCAAAGGCTGGAGGCAGGAGGCGCTGCTGCGAATGCTTGAGAATGTTCTTGAAAATGGCGAAAACCAACAAGAGCTTACTGTCTATGCTGCCCTCGCGAAAGCAGCGCGTAATTGGGACTCCTATCATGCAATTGTCAGTACGCTCAAATCATTAGAGGAAGATGAGACGCTGGTCATTCAATCAGGCAAGCCTATCGGCATTATGAGAACGCATAAGTACGCTCCAATTGTTGTAATGGCGAATTGCAACATTGTTGGCAAATGGGCAACGAGCGACAATTTCTATAAATATCAAGAGCAGGGATTAATCGTTTGGGGCGGTTTGACCGCGGCAGCTTGGCAATATATCGGTTCACAAGGAGTCATCCAAGGAACCTATGAGATTTTTCAATCGATAGCTAGAATGCATTACGACGGCAATCTGGCTGGGAAGTTTATTTTGACAGCCGGTCTCGGAGGAATGGGCGGCGCACAGCCGCTTGCAGGAACGATGGCGGGTGCCGTTATTTTATGCGTAGAAGTGTCTGAGGCTAGAATCGACAAACGTATCGAGGTCGGCTATTTGCAGAAAAAAACGGCAAGCTTGGATGAGGCTTTGGAATGGATTCAAGCAGCTTGTGCGAATAAGGAGAGTTTGTCAGTCGGTCTTCTTGGCAACGCAGCCGATATTTATCCTGAGCTGATTCGCAGAGGCATTCAGCCTGACGTTGTCACCGATCAGACGTCGGCGCATGATCTCATGTACGGTTATATCCCTTCAGGCTACAGTTTAGATAAGGTAGCTGAGCTGCGCAGAACAAAACCGGATCAGCTTCAAGCGGATGCAAGAGCTTCAATCGCATTAGAAGTTGAGGCGATGCTGGAGTTTCAGCGCAGAGGTGCAGTCGTTTTTGACAATGGCAACAATATTCGTTCGCAGGCTGTACAAAATGGAGTTACAAATGCTTTTGATATTCCTGTGTTTACCGAAGCGTTTCTAAGACCGCTGTTTTCTCGTGCGATTGGGCCGTTCCGCTGGGTCGCTTTGAGCGGTGAGGTTAGTGATATTCGCAAGATTGATCAATATATATTGGAGCATTTCAGCGATAACGAGGTTGTAGTCAACTGGATTCGCTTAGCGAATCAGTATGTTCCGGTCGAGGGCTTGCCTGCGCGCATTGGCTGGTTCGGTCATGGCGATCGGACGAAGCTGGCACTAGCGGTGAACGCCATGGTTCAAGCTGGCGAGCTGAGCGGTCCCATTGCCTTCTCGCGTGATCACCTCGATGCGGGAGCGATGGCTCACCCGAATATTATGACGGAGAACATGAAGGATGGCAGCGATGCAATATCGGATTGGCCGCTGCTTAATGCAATGATTAACTGTTCATCGATGGCTGATCTTGTAGCGATACACTCTGGCGGCGGTGGCTACAGCGGATATATGACAAGCGCGGGTGTCACGCTCGTTGCAGATGGCACATCCGATGCAGAGCTTCGATTAAAAACGACGCTAGACAATGACACAGGCCTTGGCGTCCTACGATATGCTGACGCTGGTTATGAGGAAGCGCTGGATGAAGTAAGCAAAAAGGGAATACGTCGAATTGATACGAATCGGAAGGAGAATGCATGATGCGTGAATTAACGATAGAGGATGTAAAAGCAGCAGTAAGAGGAGGGGCAGTATTCGCATCCGGAGGCGGGGGCTGGGTTGATCATGGTCTTGAGATTGGCGGAGCAGCAGTAGGCATTGCTAGACCAAAGCTGGTTTCGGTTGATGAGCTGCCTGATGATGCCATTATTGTGACAGCGACGGCGATCGGCGCACCAGCAGGCAATGACTGGGAAATGTGGGGCATTGATTATATTAAGGCTGTTCAACTGCTGATGGACAACTATGACGGCAAGGTTGTGGGGGTTATGACACCGCAAAACGGCATGTCGAGCACCATTAATGGCTGGCTTCCAGCTGCGGCGCTCGGTCTGGTTGTCGTTGATGCGACTGGTGATATTCGTGCGCATCCAACAGGCAAGATGGGTTCGATGGGCCTTGCTTCCCGCACCGATTATGAAACGATTCAGGTCGTTGTTGGCGGACGCAGAGATACGGGTTCTTATTTGGAGCTCGTTGTAAAAGGCACGCCAGCTAAGACATCGAACATTTTGCGGACAGCAGCAGACATGTCGGGAGGATTTATCGCTTCTGCTCGCCATCCGATTCAAGCATCTTATGTGAAGGAGCATGCAGCGATTGGCGGCATTTCGTTAGCGCTTGATCTAGGTTATGCGATGATCGAGGCTGAGCCGAATGGCGCGGAAGCGATTATGGAAACGGTTTGCAGCAAAACAAATGGACAGATCATCGGTCGCGGTGTCGTATTGAAAAAGGACGTTCATTATTCAGGCGCTTTCGATATTGGCACCATTACAATGGCGGATGGATCAGGAGGTCAACTGACGATGCATGTCATGAATGAATATATGGCTGTGGATGATGCAGACGGCAAGCGACTTACAACTTATCCGGATGTCATTACGACCTTTGAAGCAGCAACAGGTTTGCCGATCAGCGTAGGCGGCGTGAAGGAAGGCATGGAGATCGCATTGTTTGCAATCGATAAGCAATTTGTGCCTTTAAGCTCCAGCGTGAAAGACCCGACCGTATATCCAGAAGTGGAAAAAGCGCTTGGCATACCGCTTGCTGAATATGGCTTGAAGGGTATCGTCTAGCACGATCATTCTAATTTATCGATATCTACTAAGAAGGTGCCTGTTATGAATGAAGTTATAGATGGTATCGGTTTGGATGATACGAAGTCGTCCGAACGAGTGGTTACGCTTGATGGCAATGCGCTCACGATTCGCGAGCTTGAGCAAATTGCATTGGAAAGTTATCGCGTGGAGTGCTCACAGCATGCATTAAAGCGAGTAGAGGAGGCTCATGTTCTCATTCATGAGCTTGCCGCCGAAGGCATTCCGATCTATGGGCTAAACCGCGGCGTAGGTCTTAATAAAGATCGAACCATTACAACGGAGATGTATGAACAGTTTAACCGCAATCTTATTTATTCCCATTCGGCGGCTATTGCGCCTGCTGCTTCTGAGCAGCAGGTGCGGGCCGTGCTCGTTGCCAGGCTGAATTCATTGCTTATTGGTTGTACAGGTGTGCAGCCTGCGGTCGTACTCATGTATCAGGATTTGCTTAATGCAGCTATCCATCCGATCATTCCGCTTCGAGGATCTGTTGGCGCAGGCGACATCTCGGTTTTGTCTCATATCGGCTTAACGATGATGGGAGAAGGAAATGTGAATTACAAAGGCCAGATGATGAGCGCGGAAACGGCTTTTCAAGCTGCGGGGATTACTCCTGTGAAGCTGGGGCCAAAGGATGCACTGGCAATTGTAAGCTCCAATGCGCTGTCCGCGGGCACTGGTGCACTGGCAGCAGCAGCGGCTTTAAAGCTGCTCGGTACGGCAGATGCTATTTTTGCATTGTCGCTTGAAGCGCTTAGGGGATGCATGAATCCGCTTGATCCGGCGTTATTTGAGGTAAGGCCATTCGAGGGAGCTGCAGCAAGCGCGGCAAATGTGAGAAGTTATTTGCAAGGCGGAACGCTACAGCAGTCAAGTAAAAACGATAAAATTCAAGATCCGCTCAGCTTTCGCAGTGCTTGCCATGTACATGGCGCAGCTCGTGATGCGCTTGCTTATGCGACAAGGCTGCTGCTCATTCAATTAAACGGTTCTGATGATAATCCTTGTGTATTAATAGATGAAAGAAGAGTAGTGCCCTCCTCAAACTTTGACGTAACCTCATGGACCGTGGCGTTTGAGATGGTTGCGATAGCGCTAAGTCATGTATCCAAAATAAGCTGCTACAGATCACTTAAGCTCGGAACGCCATCCTTTACCGGTCTGGAGAGGTTTCTAGCACCAAATCCAGAGTCTATCGCTTTCGGAACGCTTCAAAAAACATACACCTCCCTTGATGCGGAAATCCGCTTGCTCTCTAATCCGGTATCTGCTGATTATTTATCGCTGGCAGGCGACATGGAGGATCATGCAAACAATACACCGCTCGTCATTCGTAAGCTCGAAGACATCATCGATCGCTTAACCTACATTATAGGGATGGAAGCGCTGCATGCAGCCCAAGCCATTGATTTACGCAGTATACAATCTGAATTAGGCAGAGGCTCGGCCGCTGTTTATTCGCAAATTCGCAGTGCAGTGCCTATGTTGACGGAAGATCGTCCGCTAACCCCAGATATTTCTGCTATGTATGAGCTTATTCGCAGTGGCATTCAATTGGAAGGAGGAGCAAATGGTGAATAACAGCTATGATCTCGTCATTTATGGAAATCTCGTACTTCCAGGGGGCGTCGCATACCATTCCGCAGTTGGAATCAAGGACGGTAAAATTGTTCGTATTGGTGATAGAGACGACACGGACATGGCTGCCGCAACAGAAAAGATTAATGCCGAAGGCAGCTATGTGCTGCCTGGTGCAGTCGACGCTCATGTCCATTGTTACAGCTCGCTTGACGAAGGGTTTTACACAGCGAGTGCAGCTGCAGCTGCCGGAGGCGTAACGACGATTATTGAAATGCCTTATGATGCGACGGGGATGATCTGTACGCTTCCTGCTTTCGAGGGAAAAAAACAACAGCTAGAACAGCAATCCATCGTTGATATGGCGATGCTTGTTACGATTCATAAGCAAGACGGTTATGACCATATCCGCCAGCTTGCCGAGGCCGGTGCATGCGGCTTTAAAGTATCGATGTTTAATACGGATTCCTTCCGCTTTCCGCGAATAGATGACGGACAATTGCTTGATTCGTTTGCGGTCATTGCTGAAACAGGTTGTCCGGTTGGCGTGCATGCAGAAAACGATGAGATCGTCCGCAGATATATTGATAAATATCGCTCCCAAGGTGCAGATCCACGTTCGCATGGCTGGAGCAGACCGAAAGTAAGTGAATCAGCAGCAGCGCTGACCGCTATGGAGCTTGCTTATGAGACAGGAGTCAAACTGCATTTATATCATTGTACGTATCCGCGTATTTTTCAGCTGGTGGACTATTTCCGTTCTATTGGAGCGAAAGTCACTGCGGAAACCTGTACCCACTATTTGACGCTTAGTGAAGAAGATATGCCGCGTTTGCAGGCGAAGGGTAAAATCAATCCACCGCTTCGCACGAAGCAGGATAAAGAGGATTTATGGGACTTATTGAAAACCGGATCGATCGATATGATTACTTCCGATCATGCTCCGTGGCTAATTGGGCGTAAATCAGACGCGGATATTTTTAATAATGCTTCAGGTGCTCCCGGAGTAGAGCATTTGCTTCCGATTATTTACAGCGAGGGAGTGGCGAAAGGAAAATTAGCGCTTACCGACATGGTCAGGCTGATCAGTCAAAGGCCTGCTGACGTATTTGGGCTTGGTCATCGCAAAGGCAGATTAACTGAAGGTTACGATGCCGATATCGCGATTATCGATCCTGCTGCAGCTTGGACGCTAGATGAGCGTGAGCTTCAATCGAGTGCTGGCTGGAGTGCTTATAACGGCATGAGTATGCAAGGAAAAGTGACGCACACGTTCGTAAGGGGAACGCTTGTGTATGTAGCGGGAGCTGTTACCGGCAAGGCGAGTCATGGCGAATTTATTAAAGCAGAGCATCTTGCTTAATCATTTTGCGAGAGAGGAATGAATGGGATGGGTAGCAAAATGGATAGACTGGTGCCAAGTGTATCTCGAATGATGTCTGATATTGAACATCTATCAATATTTGTTGATCCAACTAAACCCGGCTGGACGCGTCGTCCATTTACGAAGCAATATGCTGACGGCAGGCGCTGGCTGACCGAGAAAATGGAGGAAGCGGGCCTGTCTGTTTCGCTGGATGCAGCTTCAAATTTAATAGGCAGCTTGCCTGGCAACGATCCGGATTTAGCGCCTATCATGATTGGCTCGCATACAGATACCGTTACTGGCGGCGGGCGGTTCGATGGAATCATAGGAGTGCTAGCCGGCATAGAAATTGCCCGTTTGCTTCAACAAACAGGAACGAAGCTTCGGCATCCGCTGCAAATTGTCGATTTCACGGCAGAGGAGCCGAGTGAGTTTGGCATCTCCACGATTGGGAGCAGAGGGATGGTTGGCAAATTGCCTGAAGCGATGCTGGAGCTTCGCGATGATACTGGGCTGAAGCTTAGCGATGCGATTAATCAACAAGGGGGAAATGTCGAACGGCTGATGAGTGAGGCGAGGCAGCTGGGTGATGTAGCGCTCTACCTTGAGCTTCATATCGAGCAAGGTCCGGTGCTGGAGCAATCAGGCCATCAACTTGGAGCGGTGCTCGGTATCGTAGGTATTCATCGCTATCGTGTCACGCTCAAAGGTGCGCCAAATCATGCAGGGACGACGCCGATGACGCTTCGGAACGATGCGCTGGCAGGCTTTTGCGAGATTGGTTTAGCATTTGAACGTCACTGCAACGATCATGCGAGCGTAGCCGTAGGCACGATCGGCAAAGTGACGAATGAGCCGAATGCATCTAATGTCGTGCCCGGCCTCGTTCGGTTTGAGCTTGAAATCCGCTCACTTGATCGTACGGTGGCTGACGCGGTGTACGCCGCTTTTGCAGCGGAGACGATCCAGATTGCTGCAAGGCGAGGCCTTCGTTTGTCGCTTGAGCTGCTGTCGAAGTCAGATTCCGTCATTGTCAAAAAGTCTGTGCTGGGTGGAGTGCTTGCAGCCTGTGCTTCTGTTGCTCCAGCTATTCACCTCGCAAGCGGGGCGGGGCATGATGCGAACCAGCTTGCGCGTATTGCGCCAATTGGCATGATCTTTGTTCCTAGCAAGGATGGCAGAAGCCATTGTCCCGAGGAATGGACCGATGAGGATGATATTGCTTCGGGAACGCAGGCTCTAGCCGCCGCATTGCTTTATTTTGATAAGGAGGATTTAAGCGGGTGGCAAGATGGCTAAGGCTCAGCATGTGCAGGTCAACGGTAAACGGTTATGGGATTCAATACAAGCTTTAGGTTTAATCGGCGCAGATCCAAACGGCGGTGTAACACGTCTATCGCTCAGCAATGAGGAATTTATAGCGAGGCAATTTATTATCAGTGAAATGAAAGCAGCGGGACTAGAAGTCAGGCAGGATGAAGCGGGCAATCTAATTGGGCGATTGGAGGGGGAGGAGCCGCGGACAGGAGCTGTAGTGACGGGCTCTCATATCGATACGGTCATTCAAGCAGGCCAATTCGATGGAGCGCTTGGTGTACTTGGCGGTATTGAGGTTTTGCGAACGATCAAGGAGCAGTCAATCAGGCATGATAGACCTTTCGAGGTTATTTGCTTTACGGACGAAGAGGGCGTACGCTTTGGAGCCGGCTATTTGGGAAGCCGTGCGATGGCAAATACTTGGGATGAAAAGTGGCTGGATCTTACGGATTCTTCCGGCATGTCGCTTCGCGAAGCGATGGAGCATGGCGGCTTGAACCCTGATCAAGCCGCTCTTGCAAGTCGCAGATCAGAAGCCATTCATGCCTATGTTGAGCTTCATATTGAGCAAGGACGAGTTCTGGAAGAGCTGAATAAAGCGGTTGGCATTGCAACAGCGATTTATGGACATCGCTGGTTCGAAGTGACCATTCATGGACGAGCGGACCATGCGGGAACAACGCCCATGAAGTTAAGACAGGACCCTTTGCCTGCCGCAGCAGAAGTTGTGCTTGCTGTGGAACAAATCGCAGTGAAGTATGGGGGCGTCGTAACAACAGGGACGTTTAAGCTTGCGCCAGCCGCAATTAACGTAATTCCGGGTGAAGCGGTGTTTACACTCGATGTGCGGCATGAATCCTTGGAGTCGCTCAATAAGCTGGAGGTTGCGATAAAAAGCGAGTTGTCACGCCTTACTGCAGCAAGAGGGCTGAGTTACGCTATCCGGATATTAGATGCTGCTGTGCCTGTTCAAACGTCGGAGTATATTACAAAAGTGATTGCAGATAGCTGTGAGGATGCAGGTTTGCCTGCGGAGTATATGATTTGCGGCGCAGGCCATGATGCGGTGGTCATGAGTGAATTAACGGAAATGGGGCTCATCTTGGTGCGCTCAAAGGACGGAATCAGTCATCATCCGCTTGAATGGAGCAGCCGTGAGGACTGTGAAACAGGAGCAAATGTACTGCTGCAAACCCTTATTCAGCTAGGAAAGGATATAAATTAATAATTCCGATTGACATAATGGGGTATAAAGTTTAATAATAGTGGTAACAAGTTATTGATTAGTGATAATACTTAGGGGAAGGAGGATGACAAACGGGTGAATGTGTTCCTCGAAGCTTATGAATATGTGAATGCTAACAGCGACAGATTTTTGGAAGCGGTCAAGGTGCATTTAAGCATAAGTTTCTACGCGCTCCTTATTGCTTTCGTCGTATGTGTGCCGCTCGGCATATTATGTGCCAAGAAAGAGTGGCTGACCGGTCCGATTATGGGGCTGTTCAACTCCTTGCGAGTCATCCCAAGCCTTGCGGTTTTAGTCATTATTTTACCGATCATGGGAACTGGCTTTGCACCGGCATTAGTTGCATTAACGCTGCTTGCTTGTCCGCCTATTCTCATTAATACATACATGGGCTTTAGAGGTATTGAGCCAGCGATTATTGAAGCTGCTTCAGGCCTCGGTATGGGAGAGAAAATGATTATGCGGAAAATCGAGCTGCCGTTAGCTGCTCCGCTGTTGCTGTCAGGACTAAAAACAGCCGCTGTAGAAGTTATCGCCAGTGCAACATTGGCCGCATTCATCGGAGGAGGCGGGCTGGGAACGTTTATTATCAACGGTCTTGGCATGTACAAATTCTCATTGCTGCTTGTCGGGGCCCTGCCGGTAGCGCTGCTAGCTATTTTATCGGAGATCGGATTTGCTGGAATTGAAAGAGCAGTAACCAAATATCAGCGTGTATAATGAAAGGGGAAAATTCAGATGAAAAAGAAATGGGTAAGCTTGGCATTATTGATTATAAGTGTGGTACTCGTTATTAGCGCTTGTTCTTCTAAGGGAGGTTCAGGCAAAGAAAAGATTAAAGTCGGCTCGAAAAACTTTACGGAATCATTGATTTTGGGCGAGATGTACGCACTGGCACTTGAGGACGCAGGTTACAAGGTAGATCGCAAGCTCAATCTTGGCGGCACACTCGTTGCCCATGAAGCGCTCAAAAAAGGCGACATCGACTTTTACCCGGAGTATACAGGAACAGGTTTAATCAACGTATTGGAATTGCCGCCAAACTCTGATGCCAAAACCGTATATGATACTGTAGCAAAAGGCTACAAAGAGAAATTCAACCTGGTTTGGCTGGAGCCAACAAACGCAAACGATTCACAAGGTCTTGTTACAACAAAGAAAATTGCTGAAAAATATAATCTTTACAAAATATCAGATTTGGTGAAATTAGCTCCTGAGCTTAACCTCGCTGCTGTTCCTGAGTTTGAAGAGCGTGAAGACGGATTAAAGGGACTAAATACTTTCTACGGTAAAATGAACTTCAAAAGCATCAAGCTGTTTGATTACGGCATCAAATATCGCGTAACACTAGATGGCGAAGCGGATGTAACAGTTGGCTTCACGACTGATGGCGATTTGACGAATCCGGATCTTGTATTGCTTGAGGATGATAAGAAGTTTTGGCCTCCTTACTTCGTAGCTCCAGTGCTTCGCGGCGAGCTGAACGAGAAGGACCCTGAAATTGCTAAAGTGTTGAACAAAATTTCTGCAAAGCTGGATAACACAACGGTTCAGAAGCTGAACGCGCAAGTGGATATCGACAAAAAAGAATATGCGGACGTAGCGAAGGCATTTTTGGAAGAGCAAGGTTTATTGAAAAAATAATTCATAATTAAATGCAGCGGGGTTTCTCCATATTGGGGAAGCCCCCTTCCTACAGGAGTTGATATAAAATGAGCAAAGAGGCCATTATTTTTGAGCAGGTGTCCAAAACATTTCCAAAGTCTGCGAATCCCTCCGTTAATGAAACGAGCCTTATTATTCCGCAAGGCTCCTTTGTTACGATTCTAGGTGCATCAGGCTGCGGCAAAACGACCTTGCTAAAAATGGTAAACCGAATTATTGAACCGACGGCAGGCACGATTTCGATATTTGGCAAAGACATTCGCAGCTTGCCCGTGACGGAGCTTCGCCGAAGCATCGGTTATGTAATCCAGCAGGTAGGATTGTTTCCGCATTTGTCGATTGAACAAAATATTGCAACGGTCCCTAATATACTGGGCTGGGAACGCCAAAAAACAGCGGAGAGAATCGATTATTTAATGGATCTTGTTCATTTGCCAGCAAGCTATAAGAAGCTTTACCCGCGGCAGCTGTCAGGTGGGCAGCAGCAGCGTGTAGGGATTGCTAGAGCGATGGCAGGTGATCCAGCTATATTGCTGATGGATGAACCGTTTGGAGCGATTGACGCTATTACGCGTACGAAGCTGCAGGATGATTTTAAGCAAATACAACGTGAGCTTGGCAAAACCGTATTGTTTGTGACGCATGACGTGGAAGAGGCGATGAAGCTCGGTGATCATATGATCGTGATGAACGAAGGGACGATCCAGCAGTATGATACGCCTCTTGCCATCATGTCCAAGCCCAATAATGCTTTCGTATCGCAACTGATTCAAGCCGATGATTTGTTCCAACAACTTCACCTGATTCGGGCAGAAGAGAAAATGGTTGCGCTGGAAGAACCGGCTGGATCTGATATTCCCCGCATGCCCGCTGGTGATAGTCTAAAGTCGGCGCTTCAAATTCTGCTGCAGCAAAATGCACCGTATGTGGCTGTGGAAAATACCGAACATGAAATCATTGGCATAATAACGCTTGAGCAATTGAAGCTGCAGAACGGCAGGTGAGAGGCATGATTGACTATTTAACCCGCCATTATGATGATTTAATAACCTCGTTGCTGGAGCATATTTATCTCACCTTTGTTTCGTTATTTATCGCACTTGTTATTGCGCTGCCATTAGGGTATTGGCTGTCGAGGCATCGGCGGATTTCCGTTCCTATTTTGTCCGTGCTAGGCATTATCTATGCGATTCCAAGCCTCGGGATGTTCGCTTTGCTAATTCCGCTAGTTGGCCTCGGCAGCAAGCCGGCGATTATCGCATTAGTTGTGTATAGTCAGCTGATTTTGGTGCGAAATGTCATTTCAGGCTTTCAATCGATTGAACCTTCGATCATTGAAGCAGCCAAAGGAATGGGCTATGGCAAGTGGAGGCTGTTCGTCCATATCGAGCTGCCGCTGGCACTGCCTGTCATCATTGGCGGCATTCGTATAGCATCGGTATCCGTAATAGGTATCGCAACCATAGCGGCATGGATTAATGCCGGCGGGTTAGGCGGTATTTTATTCGAAGGCTTATATCAAAACTCAGTACCAAAAATGGTATGGGGCACGCTGCTCGTATCGTTATTAGCTTTATCTACAAATACGATTTTGCTGCAAGTTGAAAAATCAACGATGCGCAGAGCACGCGGAGAACAAAGGGTATGATATACTGATCCTTATAATTGACTACTATTGTAAATATTTTGAGGTGCAATGATGAATGGAACTCAAACATTAGGACGTGCTATCGATATTTTATTCGTGCTCGCTGAATCGGGTGCAACGCTCACGGTTAGTGAAATTGCGGAGAAGGTAGGCATCCCCGACAGTACCGCATATCGTTTTATTCAAACACTTATAAAAAATGGTTTCGTAGAGCGTAAGGGCAGAGGGCAAATTGGTCTAGGTCTGCGTATTTTTGATTTGGCAAGAAGCTTATCGCAGCAAATCGAGAAGGAGCTTCTTACGATCGCGAGGCCGATTATGGAGGATCTCACCGCGCTTACGAATGAAACGACGGTGCTTTTTGTCCGCTCCGGTTCCAAAGCCATTTGTATCGAAAATGTAACGAGTAAACGTTTGATCAGGCTTTCTATTGAAAATGGAAGAATATTGCCGCTTAATTCAGGCGCTTCTGGGAAAACGCTGCTCGCTAATGAAAATGACAAAGTTATTGAAGAGATGTGCAAGCTTTTTGGCGAAGATGCCGGCGAGCCTTTGCTTTTGCAAGAAATGCATCGTATTAGGGAAGCGGGTTATTGCTTTACTTTGGGTGAGGTGGATACGGATGCTTTTGCAATTGCTGCCCCTATTTTTGATCCTCAGCAGCGAATCGTAGCCAGCTTGTCTGCAGCAGGACCTATCCATCGGCTTAACGAGAATGAAATTCCTAATATGATCCAATATGTAAAGGCAGCTGCATCACAAATTTCGTGCAAGCTCGGTGGTTTGGCATAAGTATTTTCAAATAAGATGAAGAAGAGTAGCGGAGCGCAAATAAGCGATCCGCTTTTTTTATTGATTCAATATGGAATGAAATTAAATATTTGGGGATAGTAAGGGGGGAGTTAAATTCAAGAATCAAAAGGATGGTGTATTTTGCATGCAGCAACATAAAAAGGCAATTGGTTTGGATGAACAACGCAATAAGATTGGGAGGTTTGCTGCAAGGTACATAGGCGCAGCATTACTCGCGATCACATTGATGTTCAGTATGCCTCATACTGGTCAAGCGATTGGCAAAAATGCTAAGGGTCCAGATGTCTATGTTATTCAAGGCATGCTGAAATCCCTGGGCAGCTATTCTGGTAAAATTGACGGTCGTTATGGGCCTTCTACAGTGCGCGGCGTAAAATATTATCAAAAAACACATGGCTTGCCTACAACAGGCGCCGTAGATGCTAAAACGCTACAATCGATTTCTTATTCCTATTCGGAGAAGAAAGCAGCAACGAAGGCAAAAACGCAAGCAAAATGGAAAGGTAAAGCAAAATCACTCGGCAACGGTAAAGGCGCTGGCAATGGAGTAGGCGGCGGAGCTGGTAACGGTGCAGGCGGCGGAGCTGGTAACGGTGCAGGCGGCGGAGCTGGTGGCGGTGCAGGCGGCGGAGCTGGTGGCGGTGCAGGCGGCGGAGCTGGTGGTGGCGTAGGCGGCGGAGCTGGTGGTGGCGTAGGCGGCGGAGCTGGTGGTGGCGCAGGCGGCGGAGCTGGTGGTGGCGCAGGCGGCGGAGTTGGTGGCGGTGCAGGCGGCGGAGCTGGTGGCGGTGCAGGCGGCGGAGCTGGTGGCGGTGCAGGCGGCGGAGCTGGTGGTGGCGGAGCTGGTGGTGGCGCAGGCGGCGGAGCTGGTGGTGGCGGTGCAGGCGGCGGAGCTGGCAGAGGTTATGGTGAGAACCAAGGCAAAGGCGGCGGATTTGGCGGAGGCCAAGGAGAAAACCGTGGCAAAGGCGGCGGATTTGGCGGAGGCCAAGGAGAAAACCGTGGCAAAGGCGGCGGCATTGGCGGAGGCCAAGGAGAAAACCGTGGCAAAGGCGGCGGGTTTGGCGGAGGCCAAGGAGAAAACCGTGGCAAAAGCGGCGGCATTGGCGGAGGCCAAGGAGAAAACCGTGGCAAAGGCGGCGGTATTGGCGGAGGTCAAGGCAATAACCAAGGTATCGGTGGAGGCAACTCTAATAATCAAAGCAACAAAGCTCCATCCGAGAATCAAGGCAAAGGCGGCGCTCAAACGGAAAACCAAGGGCCGAATGGAAGCCATTAAGCAATTCGCTTCCTTGCTATAGATGAAAGGACTTCTCTTAAGTGGAGGTCACAGATTAACAGCGATTAATGTTGTGAAGTGAATTTAAAATCAAAAAGGCGGCTTTCATTCCGTAGTGAATGTAAAGTCGCCTTTTTATATTTTCGGATGTTGCTATGAGATCCATTCTATTTCCTTATGCGATTTGCGTAATAACAAGATGAGCTGAAACAGATCTTGTTCCTCCAGCGAGCGGTGTGATCGTAAGTGCCGTGGAATTGCCCGCAGGGTTTCGCACGGTGAGTATTGAATTAATGACAGTCGTTTGTACAAGAGCCATTCCTACAATTTGAGAAGTACCTGTTGCTCGGGCAACCACTGTATAAGCTAGATCGGCGCCATTAACAGTTAAAATGAGCTGCCCCGGTTCGGTCACACTTACTTGAAACAAAATCTGATACGTTCCAATTACAGCTAAGTTAAACGTAGTAGCACCAGTACGGGTAATGTTAGTTCCGCTAGTAGGTCCATTTTGCGGGAAACTTACATCTGCACCGACAGCAACTGTTGCTGCATTATCAGGCGGCATCAATGCAAAAAAATCGGCGAAGCTTAATACTCCTCCGGCTCCACCAGTTGCGCCTGTAGCTCCAGTTGCCCCATTAGTACCAGTCGCACCAGTTGCGCCAGCAGCTCCAGGTGCCCCATTAGTACCAGTCGTACCAGTTGCGCCAGCAGCTCCAGGTGCCCCATTAGTACCAGTCGCACCAGTTGCGCCTGTAATACCAGTTGCGCCATTAGTGCCAGTCGCACCAGTTGCTCCTACTGAACCAGGAATACCTTGGGGTCCTTGAGGTCCTGTTGGTCCTGCCGGAGCAGTTACATTCACTTGAGGAGGAGGACATGTTACCTTCACAATCTTTTTAACAACTCTATTACAGCGTTTTTTTCTTCTTCTGGATTTGCATACTACTACACGTATGTTTTTGCAGCGCTTTTTTCTATTCAAGCAGCTCACTAAAGACACCTCCCTAGATCATTTAGTTTACGTTTATACCATTTTTAAAGGTTGGACTAATAACCATTTTTAACTAGACTAAAAACTATTTTAAGAAAAAAGGGCTAATGATAGTGTTATTTCGCCGCCCAAAAGTTGGGTCTATTAGACTTTTTATGGAATATAGGATATGATTCTATCGAATAATCGATAGAGTGATAGCTATGCTCATAAAGGAGAGGATGTAGTGAGGTTCAAAGGGAAAACAACCGTTATTATTGGAATCCTGCTGATGTTTATGCTGGGAAACGCCATGCAGGCGTTTGCGTATGATGCGCAATTAAAGCCTTATCGAGATGTAACTGTGAAGGATTGGGCAGCCGAATCTATTTATCGTTTAGTCGCACTTGGAGTTGTTTCTGGATATGAGGATGGAACCTTTCGTCCAAGCGCCGAACTTACGAGAGAAGCATTCGTAAAGTTGCTAGTACAATCCGTTAAACCGGTGATAGATAAAGAGAAGTCTGCTGGACTCTCTGACGTAGCCAAGGATCGTTGGTCTTATGCCTCTATTAAACCCGCATATGACGCTGGTTGGTTGGATTTGCTCATCGTAAATGGGAAATTTAATCCGAGCCAAAATATTAAGCGTGAGGAAGTAGCAGCTTTAACGGCTTTTGCACTGCTCCAAGGAAAAACGGCAGAAGAGAAGCAGCAATGGTTAGATACAGGCTGGCAAGAAGCTAGCGAGAAAGCGGCTTTTGCCGATATGAATCAAGTGGATAAAAACCTTGCACCATACGTGCTGCGTACATACGCGGATTCCATTATGCAAGGAGATAATAAAGGCTTGTTTCTTCCAAAAAAGTCGTTATCACGACGCGAAGCAGCCGCTATTGTTGATCGGATGATCGACTTCCAAAGCGAAAGCCACCAGCTAGAGGTATCAGCTTTTTTTGCAGCAGGTGGACCTTACAAGAAACTGGATAGATTCGCTGCCGCAGATGAGGTTATCTTTGACTGGGCTAAGCTTGACTATCAGGGAGCGGGCAAAGCATCCGTTCTTATGTCTCCGCCAAGCGATTGGAAGCAGACTCTAACAGCGGCAGAAACGAGTGGTTCTACGAAGACGCTAATGATCTTTGGAAATACAACGCTTCAGAAGCTTGGTGATTTTATAATCGATGCTGAAGCTCGCAAAGCATTTGCTAGTTCTGTAGCCGAGGCAGCCGCTAATCCTTTGTATGGTTTTGAGCGAGTGGCGATTGATTTTGAAGGCATGGTACCTGCTGAGTATAAGCAGCCTTTCGTTGAACTGATTCGCGCAATTAAGGCTGAACTAAGCAGTGAAATATCACTTACGGTAGTTGTACCGCCTTCTTATTATTATGCAGGTTATGATTACAAACAAATTGGCGAACTGGCTGATGAAGTTATATTGATGGCCTATGAATTTACGCATGAGGAAAGTGGATTGCCGTCTGCGCCGCTTACGCTTGTTGGTGATTCCGTACGAAATATACTCTCGTATATTCCAGCAGATAAGCTGAAGCTAGGCATTTCTAAGCAGGCTAACCAATGGACAACAAAGGCAGACGGTACTGTAGAGTTTTTCCGTTCGCCAGCCATCGCGGCTGTAGAAAGTCGCTTAACAGCTGCAGATACGAAATCCGTCATGCAGCTGCCGTACTTTTTGAATCAAATTACGTTTAAGGACGATAGAGGCTCGCATCTGCTCTGGTATGAGAACACGCAGAGCATCGAAGCCAAACTACATTTAGCGAAAGCGTTTGGCTTGCGCGGTGTTGCGGTATGGCAAATCAATCAATTAACGGATGCTGATTGGACAATGATCTCTTCTTATTATCAATAAGCAACAAAAATTAGGACAAAGCAGGCTGCTGCAGCTGCTTGTCCTATTTTTTATTGCCATTAGTAGGCAGACCCTTAGAATTATACCCTTATACCTTAGTTTCTTACATCGTCACATTATGAATGCGCTTTTATAATTGAATTATCGCCTTGAAGCGATCGCTTCTCCGAATAGGCTGTTCGATAATCGGTTGGGGTTAGATTTGTTTCTTTACGGAAAAATTTCGTGAAATGATTCGTTTCTTTAAAACCAGATTGATCGGCAACCTCCTTAATACTGCGAGAAGTTGTCGTTAAGAGCTGTTTGGCGCGATCTATTCGTTTGCGGCTGACGTATTTAAGCGGAGGCATTCCGAAATGTTTTTTGAAATAGGAACTGAAATAGTTGGGATGAAGATGAACAGATTCGGCCATTTGATCGACGCTGATGCTCGTATGAAGACGACTGTCTACATATTGCTGTATGACGTTCAAACGGTTCATCTCCTCGGTTCGGTGCTGCAGTACGCGAATCGGAACGGATTCGAGAAAACAGCTTATGATTTCTAGCAATACAGCTTTTTCGCGGAGCCTAGCAACGATTGAATCTTGTTTATGCCATTCGATGAGATCATGGAACAAGCGCGTCATGCTGCTCGTATTTTTAATATTGATGCAGAGAGGAACTCCAATCCACTGAAAAAGATCAAGTGGACCTGCCATGATATTGAAATGGCACCAATACTTTAAGAATGGGCGATGATTTAAAGAGGAGAACGATATCTTTGTATGCGCAGGAGTGAGAAACAGCTGGCCGGGTTTAGGATAATAGTCGTCGTTGCCGATGCGAATCCAGCCTTCCCCCTCGCAAATAAAATAAAGCTTATTGTATTCAGGAACAGAGTCGGTTTCTCCCCAATTTAGAGAGACTTGCGTTTTATGCGCCATAAGCAATTTTAGCTGCAGCGACTGCAGCAGCTCAGATAACGCATGTTGTTCACTTGTTCTATCCACCTGCGGCACCGCCATCCAATGTTTTTTGTAGAATTATTAATATAGTAATGGATTGTTCTCTTAAATAAAAGATGAATGAATGAAAAGGGGATTGGAAGATGACGCTGGTTGAAGAAACGCGCTTATGGTATAAGGAGCCTGCCTCCAATTGGGAGGAAGCGCTGCCTGTTGGCAATGGGAAGCTCGGAGGCATGGTATTTGGTGGCATAAGCCGTGAGCGGATAGCTCTGAACGAAGACAGCGTATGGTATGGCGGACCGCGTGATCGCAACAATCCAGATGCACTGCCGCATTTGCCGAAAATTCGTGAGCTGCTGCGAGAGGGAAGACTGCATGAAGCGCATGATTTATCTGCGATGGCTTTATCTGGCGTTCCCGAGACGCAGAGGCACTATATGCCGCTTGGAGATTTAGAGCTAAACTTAAGATATGATTCGAAAGAAGAAGTACGAGAATATGTCCGAGCTCTCGATATCACCAACGGTATTGCAAGTGTAACTTTTACTAAAGGAGATGTGCGTTTTGATCGTGAGACATTTGCTAGTTTCCCAGATGAAGCGCTAGTTACAAGATTCTCAGCAGACAAACCGGGTAGCATCAGCTTTAAAGCTCGATTACTGCGCGGCAGCAATCGCTACTATGACGAGCTGGTGAAAGCAGACGAGAATACGATTGTGATGCGTGGCATGTGCGGCGGTTCAGGCGGATCTGATTTCCGAACTTCTTTGCGCGCGGTTGCGGATGGCGGTTCAGTATCAATTATTGGCGAGCATCTCATCGTGGAAGGCGCCAATAGCGTAACGCTTCTATTAACCGCAGCAACTTCTTTCCGTCATGCTGACCCGGAGTCATACGCTGTCCATGCAGGAGTCCGTGCTGGCTTAATAAGCTATGATGAGTTGAAATCGCGCCATATTCAAGATTTCACTTCATTGTCAAAGCGGGTACAGCTTCGCTTAACGGATGCTGCTCATTCGAATGCTGCCGATGTACCTACAAATGAGCGCTTAAAGCTAGTTCAAGAAGGCAGCGCCGATGCAGGATTAATGGCCTTATATTATCAGTTTGGCCGCTATTTGCTCATTTCAAGCAGTCGTCCGGGCTCGCTTCCTGCCAATTTGCAAGGCATCTGGAATGAGAAGATGCTGCCGCCATGGGACAGCAAATATACGATTAATATTAATACGCAAATGAATTATTGGCCGGCAGAAGCGGGCAATCTAGCAGAATGCCATGAGCCATTATTTGATCTCATCGAGCGGATGCGTGAACCTGGCAGAATAACCGCAAGAGCAATGTACGATTGTGGAGGTTTTGTCGCTCATCATAATACCGATATTTGGGGCGATACCGCTCCACAGGATATTTATTTGCCAGCCTCGTATTGGACGCTTGGTGCGGCTTGGCTTTGCCTACATATGTGGGAGCATTATGAGTATGGCCTTAATGATGCTTTTCTTGAGCAAATATATCCAACCTTGAAGGAGTCGGCACAATTTTTTGTGGATTTCTTGACGGAAACAGAGGATGGCCTGCTCGTATTGAATCCTTCCGTATCTCCTGAGAATACCTATTTATTGCCAAATGGACAATCCGGTACGTTATGCATTGGTGCATCGATGGATAGTCAAATTTTATATGAATTGTTTACGGCTTGCGCAGAAGCGGCAAAGAAGCTTGACATCGACTCATCGGAGCAGGAACTTTGGCACAATATGAGAGCCCGTTTGCCGGAGCCCGCAATTGGCAAGCACGGGCAAATTCAAGAATGGATGGAGGATTACGAGGAAGCGGAGCCGGGACATCGTCATATCTCGCATTTGTTCGCACTGCATCCAGGCAAGCGCTTTACGGTTAGAGGGACACCTGAATGGGCAGTTGCTGCAAGAGTCACGTTAGATCGAAGGCTTGAAAGCGGCGGCGGCCATACAGGCTGGAGCAGAGCTTGGATTATTAATTTCTGGGCAAGGCTTGAGGATGGGGAGAAGGCGTATGCGAATGTGCAAGATCTGCTAGGTCATTCCACGCTGCCAAATCTGTTTGATAATCATCCTCCGTTCCAAATCGATGGCAACTTCGGAGGCGCTGCAGGCATAACGGAAATGCTGCTTCAATGCCATGCGGGCAGCCTGCATGTGTTGCCTGCTTTGCCGGAAGCATGGCCTCATGGAGAAGTGACAGGTCTCCGTGCAAGAGGCGGCTTCGAGGTGGACATCCGCTGGTCAAATGGCTTGCTTGTTGAGGCTCGCATACGTGCTACCGCAGCTAATAGCTGTGTCGTGCAAAGCAGCATTCCGCTCATCGTAAGGAAAGATGGCCATGAGGTGAAAGACGTATTCAGCAAGGATGGGCTTGTATCATGGACGGTGAGCGCCGGAAGCGAATACGTGCTTTCTCCGAAGTAGAGGGTTAGCCCAAAGAAACCAGCTGTACCTGATAATCGGGTGCAGCTGGTTTCTTTGGTTTGCCGGCTTTTCTCGGCTGGAGACATTCAATTCTTGAGGGCTTTGCCAATGCGACGGACGCCCTCATAAATTTGCTGATCATCCAAATGCCCGTATCCAAGCAGCATCCGGTTATTCGGCAGCAAGGCCGCAAATACAGACGCTGCTTCCAGCCGGTTCATTAAATCCTCCGGCAGCTGCGCTTCAAACTGAGCGACCAGATGCAAACCAGCCGCTCGTCCACATATCTGGTAAGGCAGGGTAATTTGCTCATGTAAAGCATCAAGCAGGAGCTGGCGTCTCTTTTTGTACAACTTTTTCATTTTTAAAATATGAGCATTAAGCGATCCGCTGTTCATGAAACGAATCAAAGCAAGCTGCTCAATCATAGGCGTTTGATAGTCAGACAGCCGCTTAAGCTGACGGCAGGGCTCCACTAGCGGTTCAGGGACTATCATATAGCCGATTCGCAGCGAAGGGAACATGACTTTGCTGAAGGTTCCAATATAGACAACCTGTTTAGGACATAAGCTTTGGAGTGAATGGATAGGAGCGCCGTCATACCGGAATTCGCTGTCATAATCATCTTCGAGGATATAGCTGCCGCTTTGGCGGGCGTATTCAACTAATTCAATCCGCCTTTGTATCGGTAAAATGCCGCCAAGCGGGAATTGATGAGAGGGTGTGACATAGATGCATTTTGGCCGAAGGTTTACGGGAAGCTTGTGGGTTAAAAGGCCGGAATCGTCAACGGGAACGCCATGTAGCTCGGCTCCTGTAGAAGTTAATATCGTCTTTAAATCTACATTGGACGGATCTTCGACTAAAACATCTTCCCCGTCTCTCAGCAGCAGCTTAACGATCAGCTGAAGCGCCTGTACCGCACCGTTTGTAATTATAATTTGTTCGGGATTGCTGACAACTCCTCTTGAAATCCACAGCTGTTTGGATAGCAGACGACGCAATTCTAAATCACCGGACGGATCGCCATAACCTAATTCAGCAATAGAGGAATCCATGCATACACTTTGCAAAATAGAGCCCCATTTTTTCATCGGAAAAAGATTCAGTGCGGGCAGGCCCGTACGAAACGAGATGAAATCGAGCTCTGATGTGTTCGTCGATTCTGCTAATGAAGCGGGTAATGGTAACGGTGACGCCTTCGTAAAGCCAAGCAAGCAGGCTCCTTGAGCTACATAAGTTCCTGCACCAGAGCGGCCTGTTATGTATCCTTCAGCTAATAAAAGCTCATAGGCTTCCAAAATCACGTTGCGCGAGACATGAAGCTGCGAGGCAAGCTCTCTAGTAGATGGAAGCTTGTAGCCAGCAGGCAGCTCACCCGAGAGAATAGCAGCTTGGAGTGAGTTGAAAATCTGGCGAAACATAGGCAAATTCGCTTGTCTATCAATGGACAGCCACAAAATATCCAAACTCCTTTTGAAGTGGTACTATGAAAATGCCTGTTTAATGGCACTACAACCAGTTAACGACCCTTTGCTACAGTATACATGAAACAAAAGTAGAGGGGTTGCTGAATGTGAATCATTCTCGTATTATTGCGTATTTTGAGCTGACCATTGCCGCTATTCTCATCGGAAGCTCCATAGTAGCCGGCAAAATAACGACGATGCAGATGCCGGTTTTTTTGTCACAGGCGATTAGCCTAGTCATTGCTTTATTGTTGTTAATTCCGATTTTGATGCTAAGCGGCAAATCCTCGCTCCGAGTCGGGAGAAAGGATTTTTTATTTTTACTGCTGCAAGCGTTTCTCGGGATGTTTTTATTCCGCGTATTCATGCTGTATGGCCTGCGGACCGCGCTCGCAACGGAAGCGGGTATTGTGACGAGCTTAACGCCGGCGGTCGTTGCTTTCCTTTCGTATATGATTTTAAAAGAAAAATTAACGAATCCGATTAAAATAGGCATCGTTTGCTCCATACTGGGTGTTGTTAGCATTCAGGTGCCAGGATGGCTGATTCCCTCCTCTGCACCTCCGTCACAAGCTTCGTATATTGGACTTTTGCTCATTTTAGGCGCAGTTGTTGGGGAATCGATGCTTACGATCCTGCGCAAAATGACCGCAAGCAATGTCTCTTCACTGCTTGGGACAACCTATGTCACCTTGTTTTCATTCATCATGTTTTTGCCAATAGCGCTTGTTGAGGCTAAACAATACGATTTCAGCAGTGTATCTGTTGGTGATATCGGCCTGTTGTTTTATTATGGTATTTTCGTTACCGCCTTGGCTTATATATTATGGTTTCGCGGTGTTTCCAAAGTGAGTGCGGGAACAGCCGCTGTCTACACAAGCTGCATTCCTCTTAGCACTGTGCTTCTATCCTACGGCATTTTAAACGAACCTTTCTCATGGTCTCATCTCGTAGGGGGAGCGTTTGTTTGCTTAGGCATTTGGCAAGTTTCTAAGAGCGATTCATTAGTGCCGCGGAAGTCCAATAAAAGCCCTAAAAGCAGCAGCGCTTAATCCTTTTAAAGATCAATTCTCAGATTATAGAAACTCCATTGTTTCACACCCTATACATATGGGATAATTAATGTGGAACGATCATCAGGAATGGAGCTTGTGTATGAACAAATTCAGTATTAAGAAAAAAGCGGATTTAGCGCTTCTTTTCTCAGCGATCGGAATATTTGCGGCTTTTCCCTTTCATGAAACATTTATTGGAGGCCTGTTATTTTCCTTATTTAGCGCTGCAACGATCGGCGGACTGGCGGATTCCTTTGCGGTTAGCGCATTGTTTGGAAATCCTTTGCAAATAAAGTGGCCGGTCTGGATGGGAACCAACATCATTTCTCGGAATCGTGAGCGCTTGATTGGCGAGCTTGTCCAAATGGTTCAAAATGAATTGTTAACCATCCCGAATATTAGGGAGAGGCTTGACGAATACAATATTGCAGACGTTTTAGTCACATATTTGAAGCAGCACGGCGGCGAACAGGGTGTGAATGACATTTTGCAGCAGCTGGCGGATGATGTAATTACGACCATTGATTTGCAGGAACTGGCCAAAACCGTTCAAACCTTCCTTCTCGAGCATGCCGATTCGATTCCTGTCGCAGACATTGCTGCCGATGCTGGCGATTGGACTATCAAAAATGGTTACGATGATCGGATTATCGAGTTTATCATTCCGGAGCTAATCAAAATTGTGAAATCGGCACCATTTGGCGCTGTTGTAGGCCAAATCGTCGATTCAGCCATTCGTTCCTACGAAGGCGATAAGTTTAGAAGGAAGCTGATCGATTTCTCCGCAGGGCTGGAAGCGGCAAATATTAGCGGACGATTGCAGGAGTGGCTGGTATCTTTTCTACAGAAATTCCATGCTGAAGACCATCCGCAGCGCAAGGAAATCAAAGCTTTTATTGCGCAATTTGTTGCAAGACTGCGTACGGATGAACAATTGCGCAGCCGAATAGAAGCGGGGAAAACAACGCTTTTGGCATCTGTTAAGGATGAGCTTAAGCTCGATGCGTTCATCCAGCGTGGACTGGAGTCCATTCGACTCGCTGCGGCTTCCAATGCGGAAGGCGAGCAGGTGCGCTATCCTTGGATCAAGGATAAAGTTGAAGAAGGAATAGCTTATGTAGTGGGAAATACAGAGCTGCTTACTCGGCTGGACCAATACGTGAAGACGACGCTGCTGAAATGGGTAGAGCAAAAGCATTCTTTTATCGGCAAAATGGTAACTGACAAGCTGAACAGCTTCTCAGAAGAAGAGCTTATTGAGCTGGTTAAAGAGAAAGCGGGACGCGATTTGCAGTACATTCGGATTAACGGAATCGGTATCGGAGCGCTTATCGGCGTAGTCCTGCATCTAGCGACGTTTTGGATTGGAGGGCGAGCATAAATGGCTATGAGAAAAAAAGCAAACCGCAGCTTAATATTGCTTGCCGCCTTGTTCGTGATTGCCGCCTGCTGCTTATATGTCTTCCCAGACCAATGGTGGGCACGGATGCTGCTCTACACGACCGAAGCGGGGCTCGTTGGCGCATTAGCTGATTTATTTGCTGTAACGGTATTGTTCCGCCACCCATTTGGGTGGAAGTGGATTCCGCATACAGCGATCATTCCTAGAAATCGCGATAAGCTGATTGAAGGCGTCGCGAATATGGTCGAGCAGCAGCTGCTCAGCAAAGATTTGTTAAAGGAAAAGGTAAAACAAATATCGCTTGTAGAGATCGGCATTTCATGGATCGATCGCCGACCAAACGGCATGCTCGCTGAGCAAGGCTGGACGCTGGTGGCTGGTCTGCTTGCCAAGCTGGATATTAAAGGTCTATCCGTCATTTTGGATGAGAAAGCACGGAAAAGCTTAGGCAAGATCAGCTTGTCGCCTTACGCGGGCAAGGCGCTCAAATGGGTGATGGCTAAAGGCAATTTCCAAAGCTGGGTTAGCCAGATCGTTGAGTTTGCAGCGGCACGTGCAGCGGAAGAACAAACCAAGGTTGTCATTCGTGAACTGCTTGGTAAGGAGAAGGAGAAGTTTGTAAATCAAGGCAGTATCTTCTCCAAGTGGCTCAAAAAAATGGCAGTGGAGATTGCTGAATCAACGAATGCGCTGAATCTCGACGATGCTACAAATGTGCTGTATGACGATTTGCAGCTGCTCATTAATGATTTGCGAAATCCAGAGCATGAGCTTCGTGTTTTGCTGGAGGAAATGGTGCTTCAGCTTGCCGACAATTTGCAGCACCGCGAGGATGTTTCGGCTGCTGTAGATGAATGGAGAGATGAAGTGATTGAGAAGATCTCGTTACTTCCTTCTATTGAAGCTTTGCTAGGCAACTTTAGACAGCTGCTGATCAGCGAACCGAAGCAGCAGCTAGCCTTGCCGCAGAAACATTCCGTCAATCCATCCGATATTAAGGAGCTGATTAATCAGTTCATTATGTCATACTGGGAGTGGTTCAAAGCGAACGAGGAAACGAAGGGCTGGCTGGAGCAATACGTGCAGAAATTCGTGCAGAAGATGATTGAAACCGAACATGCAATTATCGGAATCATCGTACGCAAGACGCTTGATAGCTTCACAGAGCAAAAGCTGGTGCATTTCATCGAGAGCAAGGTCGAGACCGATCTGCAGCGTATTCGTTTGAACGGAGCTTATATAGGCTCAGCGCTCGGAGCGGCATTTTATATTCTGCTGTACGGAGTATACGAGCCGATTTTGAACTTGTTATAACACGAGAAGTAGCTGTTTCCAGCAGGTTTTTAAGACCTATTGGGACAGCTGCTTTTATTTTTAAGTGAGCTTGTCTTTGGGTGATCGTATGAAGGTGCGCAGGTACACTCGTTTATTTAATACTACACCATAAAGTTTGCAATTACCCCCGTGTAATCCGAAATACAGTCAGGTAGTATGTAGTTAGGTAATGGTTCCGTATTGAACATCTTTGAAAATGCATGAAGGGGAAGGTGAGAGGATGCTGCGTGCTTTAATAGTGGACGATGAATTCGAAATCCGCGAAGGTTTACGTAACCGCTTTCCATGGGAAACATTCGGAATTGATGAGGTACTGGTGGCTGATGATGGAGATACGGCATTAATGCTTGCACTGGATATGAGACCGGATCTTATCGTCACAGATATTAAAATGAATCGGATGTCGGGGCTGGAATTTCTTCGTTCGTTGACGACCGTTGAAAATTATAAACCGGAAGCGATTGTTGTAAGTGGGTATGATGATTTTGAGCTGGTGAAGCAGGCGATACAAATCGGCGTTATGGACTATATCCTCAAGCCGATCAATTTGGACGAGCTGACCCAAATCGTTAGAAAAACGATGGATCATATCCACCGAAAGAGAATGGACCAGCATAATGAGCAGCAGCTTATTAATCAAGTGAGGTTCGCGATTCCAAAAATGCGCGAGGAGCTGCTCAGAGAAATGATTGAGCAGGACTATGATCCTTACCGTGAAGCACGGAGAAGACATCGCTTGCAGACATTAAATCTGGAGTGGATAGCGAATCAGCATATGACGCTTGTTGTTGTGGAAGCTGATGATCTGAAAGCAATCGAGAATCGCCATACGAAGGAAAAGGATTTAATATTGTTCGGAATCGGAAATGTGGTCAATCAAACGCTGGAGGAAGATTATCCTCATCCCTTTGCGCTTTGCATGGACAGCAGCAATCGATGGATTGTCATTTTCAGCTGCTCGCGGCCAGAGCATGCGGAGTTGAGCCGGGGCATGGCGCAGCTTTGCTTACAGCGAATCAACGATTTCGTTAAGGTGAAAGCAAGCGCTGGCATGCGAACAACACCTTGTACATTTGAGAATCTTCATGAAATGTATGCGGAAGCGATAAACGTATTGGAGCAAAAGGCTGTATACGGAGGCAATCGATTGTTCACGGAGCAGGGTTTATTTTATGAGGGTGACGGGAGTGACTTATCGCTTAGCGAGCCTGAAGAGGTGCTCGATCTCGTGAAGTATGGCACGGATGAGGAAATTACAGCAGCGATGGATCGATTTGTGGAGATGGTACAAGCCTGGCGTCTCAATCAATTGCGTGACATACAGCAAAAAATATTTGAATGGCTGTTCGAGGTGTTTCGCAGAGCAGCGGCGGCAGGTGTTTCAAGCAAAAATTTGGGCAGCAATCCGATCGCGGTGTGGGAGCTATTAGAGCAATACGATACATTGCAGTCGCTGCGTGTGCAAACAGAGCTGTTCCTTCTTGCAATCGCAGCAGATTTCCGCAAGCTGTCCAATACGCCGAGCCAGATCGTTTATGAAGCAGAGAAAATATTGCAGAGGGATTATGCTGAAAGCTTAACTCTTCAGAGTGTTGCAATGGCCGTTCATGTGACGCCGGTATGGCTGAGCAAGCTCTTTAAGAAGGAGAAACGGAAAACCTTTTTGGAATATTTGACAGAAATACGGATTGAGAAGGCGAAGGAAATGTTAGGCGACATCAAATACAAAGTGTATCAAATCTCATTTCAGGTGGGGTATAAGGACCCGGTGCATTTCTCGAAGCTGTTCAAAAAGCAGGTTGGCTGCACGCCAAAGGAATATAGACGACAAAGAGGCATTGCGGATGAAGAGCCAGCTGTGCCACACTAATGATATGAAAAATTGCACTCAGCAAGAAGCATGAAGAGGCAGACTCCTAGGTGAAAATGGCATAACCTTAGGAGACTGCCTCTTTGCATTTTATCTTTTAATTTTTTGATTTGGTTATATTAGAAGCTACGGCTAAACCAATCGTTACGATTTTGAAGCCTTCGACCTGAACGCTGTTTTTGATCCTATTAGCGCTATCGTTCTCCATTATGTCACTTACATAGGATTCAGAAGCAGCGCTTGGATGAATAGCTAAGCTGGTCGTGGATTCTGCTAAATTGTACCACCTTGCCATGCTGTCGCCACGTTCTTCGTTGATCTTCAGGCTGGAGAAGGCGAGCTGTTCACCATTCCATTTGAGGAAATCACAAGCGGGAGCAAGCTCGCCATCATGCAATCCAGCTGCGATTGCCGTAACGGGTATAGGGAAACGATAGGCTTCGCGATAAGCGGCAAAACGTTCTTCAGCGCTGCCGTAAGGAATGATCATCCATTCGGCTTCATTTGTACCTAAGCACTGCGCTTCAGGCGTATGAAATACACCCCAATCGCCAAGCTCTCCGACGGAGCGCAGAAGGGTTACAGCGATCGTATTTCTGCCATCTTGAAGCACTTCATATTCATTTAAGCCTTTGCCTGCAATCGTCAAGCCTCTTTGCTCGCCGTGCACGTCAATGAACGTCTGCATATGCTGAGCATTGCTCGGATTTTGCCATTCCTTTGCAGGAACGTTTTGACGCTCAGCGACCTCGAAGATTGAATCTGCAAAATGTGTGGATGCAGCAACATCCGAAGGCAGAAGCACGCGCAGCCTGTGATCTTGCGATTGATTTTCAATGCGCGCATGGACTTGAACACCTTTGCCCTCACGTTCTAGGCTAACTAGTGTCACAATTTCTAGCGGTACAAGGGAAGTCGATCTGCCCGCCTTCCGCTGCCGGAATTCAACCATTGTGCGGATTTCTTCAGCCAGAAGATCATCTGCCCGCGCAGGGATAGCAAGGCGATGAGTGATTTCTATGGATGCCCGGTAAGGCGAATCTTCAACCACTCGAATGTCGGCTTTGCTGCCCTTAGTCGTGATCGGCAAGTCGCCGACTGGCTGCTTGAAAATATATTCATTGCCGATATCGCCCACATTCTCGTAATGGCCAAGATCCGAAAACAGCTGCTGGCTTTTCTTATCATAAACTGTAAAACTTCCGTCTTCCTCTACAGTCAATGTAAGACGAGCATTTTCCAGTGTTCGTTCACTAGTCACTAATGAATGGCGATTCTCGCTGGAAGTTTTAATCTCATTTTGACATGGTATCCAAGCAAAAGATTCATATCCCATCGAAGGCAATATGCCGGTCTCGAAGGTCAGACGCAGTGCGCGAGCCATATAGGGCTGCCGGAATTTATCATTTGGCAATTCATAGCCGAAGCGAACGCCCAAATCATGAGCAGTAAAGTCGATGCGTTCACCGATGCCGTTCACCAAGTACCCTTCGGCGTGCGTCCGATCTTGAACCTGCTTAGCAATGGCAACAGGATCCTCGCTTTGATCGAAGAAACGGTGCGACCATTCAATCTCGAATTGGTGGACTGACGAGCCTTCATAGCCGCTTGAGTTAAAGACGATGAAGGGAGCAGCTGACTCACTGATATTGGCAAAATGACTTGTATTGACCATAGCGCTAATAAATTTAACGCTCTCGGTCGTTAATGCTTTGCCAACCTCCATGCTTTTGGCAAAACGGGTTTTCATTTCTTGGTACACCTCATCGACACTGCAGCCGCAAATGCTGTCGTGCGGATGATTTTGCATCAGTGTCTTCCAAGCATATTGGAAGAGACCATGTGGATAAGGCTTGCCGAGCTGATGGGCGATGGCAGAGATCGGCTCGGCCACTTTCTCCAGCAGCGTCTGATTTCGTTGATTAAGCTGTTTGATGTAAACACGAGCAGACGCTGTATTAACTAACGAATACCAGCCGTCCGTTTGCTGGCCGCGCAGCTCTCCGCGCGTTAGGCTCAGGTTCGGAGGCTGCTGCGTTTGAACCGCCTTTACATAATCGTCAAAGTTGGAGTGGATGAACTCGTACGCAGGGAACAGCTCTCTCGCTACGCGGAGCGCTTCGGAGAGATTGGTCTGAATGGGCTGATGATCGCAGCCGTTCATAAGCAGCAGCTGCGAGGTTGAAGCATATTGTTCCGCTCGCGCAAGGCGATGCTCCCAGTAAGGCTTTGCTTTGAGAGGATCAACTGGAATCTCCATACCATTGTTATACCAATTGGCAAATAGGATGCCTAATACGCTTGAACCGTCGGGTGCCTGCCAGATGAGCTCGGAATAAGGGGACTCAAGGCCTGAGGAATCTTCCACCCGATTGTTGAAGCCAGTTGCTTTTACACCTCTTCCGAACACGGCGGTATCGATGCCTGCTTGTCTTAATAGCTGAGCAGCCTGTCCCATATTGCCAAACGAATCTGGGAAATAACCAAGCTTCGAAATCGGTCCATATTTTTTGGCATCCCGATGTCCGATTTGCAAGTTTCTTACGTTTGCTTCGCTGCTGGTTAGAAACTCATCCTGCAAAATATACCAAGGACCCAAAGAGAGCTTGCCTTCATCACACAGCTTTTGGATTTGGCTCTGCTTCTCGGGGTACACCTGCAGATAATCATCTAAAATTATCGTTTGACCATCGAGGTAAAAGCTGCGAAAATGAGGATCGGCCTCGAACGTTTCCAGCAGCGTGTCCATTGTCTCAATCAGCTTGACATGATGGGCTTCGTAAGGCATATACCATTCTCGATCCCAATGGGTATGCGAAATGACATGTACCACCCTTTTCGATGCAGTCATCGTTGTTCCTCTTTTCGTTGAAAGGTTAGGTATTACGCCATTAGTCTAAAGAATATGCAAGCTGCTCACAATGAGGGATATGCAAACTTTAAGGGGAATTATTAACGCTTTGCCAGGAATGTGGAATTATGCATATCGAAATGCTGTAACAAGCTTAAATTATTTATTGCAAAAGTAGCTCAATGGAGTATATTATCGAGGACAAGTCTACTCCAGTGATGGGGTTAGCATAGTGGAAGGCAGGTGTATACTTGTGAATAAAGTGTCCTTTCGGCTCGCTTCATCCTTTCGCAATCGGATGATTCTCATATTTTTTATGATCATTATCGTTCCGTTTCTGCTTTTTGCGTATTATGCGCATATTAAATCGATCGAGGGCATCTCCAATACGAATACGAAAATGTCCATGAGCTATCTACTTCAAGCAAGAAAAAACTTCGAGATTTATCTGGGCAACTTAAATGATCAAGTTAACGATGTCATTGGAAATAAGGAACTTCAGGATTTATTGGAAACGGAACCATTGAACCAGACAGAAGAGGAAACGTTTACAGTCAGTTTATTGACCGTGCTGTATCACGCTACGTCTACGATTGATGCTTTTAGAGTCAAGGTGTACCCAATCAAGCCAACAGATTATCCATCCTATATGAGAACAATTGATGAATCGGTGCGTATCGGTGACCAGTATTGGTTTCAGCGCTCCAAAGCGACGGTTAGTCCGACGTGGTATCTGACCATGCCCATGCATGGGAAATATGCAAAACCGCTGCTCTCCTATGTGAAGCGATTCTCGGGCTTGTATGATCAAAAATTAAGAGGCATTATTGCGACCGACTTGTCCGAGGACTATTTAAGAAGATATTTCTCGCCGTCCGATCAGCTAAAGGATCAGAAGCTGCTGCTCATTAATGAGAAAGGCATCGTGCATTATGATTCTACAGTTAATGAATGGACAGGCAAGGAATTTCCGTCAACAGCCTTAATCTCTTATATAAAGTCGGGTGATGAAGGCTCTACGTCCATTACGATTGAAGGAGAAACCTACCTCGCCACGTATTTGAAGATGGCTAATCATCCATGGACCATCGTCAGCTTGACCCCTCTTCATGAGCTGACGGGTACGATTGATGAAATTAACCGCATGCTCGTTATTTTTTTGATCGGTTATCTTATTTGCTGCATTAGTGTCGTCTTTTATATCACGGCTTACTATACACAGCCTATTGCGCATTTGGTTCGTTTAATGAGGAGGCTGGAGGCGGAAAATCTTCATTACTTGCTGCCTTCGTCGTCTCGCAAGGATGAAGTTGGCTGGCTGTATAGAGGAGTAAGCAATCTTGTTCAGCGCATAGATGGTTTGATTAAAGAGGCAGCGCGCTCCGAAAGGAACAAAAAAGCGCTGGAGTTTCAAGTGCTTAGTCACCAGATTAATCCTCATTTTCTATACAACACCTTGGAATCAATTAGGTGGAAGGCGGAAAATCATGGACGCAGCGACATCAGCGAGATGGTATCGGCACTTGGTAATCTGCTGCGGCTCAGTTTAAACCAAGGGAAAGAGATTACGACGCTGCGCCGCGAGATTGAGCAGGTGAAGGCTTATGTATCGATTGAACAAGCAAGAATGGGCAAGGTCGTTCGTATTTTGTATTCCTGTGAGACAGAGACGCTGGATATGCCGTTTCTAAGGCTTTTGCTGCAGCCGCTTGTAGAAAATGCGATTCAGCATAGCGTGCGCGACGATTTTGATAAAGGGAAAATTATGATCGCAGCCAGAAAAATCGGAGAGGATATCGTAATCGATATTGTGGATAACGGTAAAGGCATTCCAGCATCCGTGCTGGAACAGCTGGAGACGGAAGAAGAGCCTAACGAAAAGTTCTCGCATACGCGCAGAGGCGTAGGGCTTCGCAATGTGAATGATCGTTTGAAGCTTTATTTTGGAGATCGTTACAAGCTTGAAATCAAGACGGGGCCCGAAATGGGAACAACGATAACGTTAAGGCATCCCATTTTGAAGGAAGACCAGAATATCGATTCGATTGGCAATGAGTGAAGCGTGAGTATCAAAGGAGGCATAATCTTGATAAACAAACGTAAACAAACATTTGTTATAAGTATACTCCTGATGTTTATGCTAGTTCTAACCTCTTGCACGTTTAAAGGCTGGGATGGCGAGAATGCGGCAGAGGGATCAAATAGTGGTCAAGAAGGGCAATATTCAGGCAAAACACCAGTTACGCTTAAGCTTCTGACCTGGGGAGGAGAGACGTATAAGGAGCTGTACGATAAATTCAATGCCATATATCCATGGATTACGATTGAGCCCATTCAAATCGTGGGCGGCGATAACGAAATCATGGATCAAATTATTGCATTAGAGGCGGCAGGCACACCAGCTGATCTGACTTGGGTTGTTGGTGATTTGCTTCGTTATGAACAAAGCGGCCTGCTCGAAAATTTAAAGCCGTACATGGATGAAGATGCTTCCTTCCAAGGCAAGGTGCTTCCCGATGGATATTTTGATACGATGGCCTTTAATGGCCGCAGGCTTGCTGTGCCGTTCGTCGATGTTCCAATGTGGATTATTGTAAATAAAGATTTATTGGCCAAGCATGGCATAGATATGCCTTCAAATGATTGGAGCTTTGATGATTTGCGTGATATTGCAAAACGTGTCACGGACCCTGCAGCTGGGGAATACGGCCTCACTACGAACAGTGATTTTGTGATGCGCTTGTTGCCGATGAAAGCGGCAGCGGATGGGCATGCGCCTAATTTGGCTTACTTAAATGATCGATTGACCCAAAGCTTGCTAAGCACGCCGGATGTGATGGCGGATGTGCGCTGGCTGACTGAATTTGTCACCAAGGATGGGTCTATGCTCTCTTGGGCAGACTCCAAAGCACAAGGCGATGTAGTTAAGCAATTCATAAATGGAAAAACAGCGTTTGACATTGCCGGAGATTGGCTGCTTCCCACACTGCAAAAGGAGGCTGGTTTTAACTGGGATATACTTCCCTTTCCGAGAGGGCAGGTCAACCAATACTCCTTCCATATTTATGGTCCGCTTGCGATGCTGAGCGGCTCGAAGCATAAAGAAGAGGCATATAAATGGATTAGTTTTCAATTCGAGATGGAAGCGCAGAAATGGAAAATCGAGAAGGGAGCGAACGCTTCCGTTATTGATCCGGAGCTGACAGCCTATATTGATGAGGTTCCCTTATGGCAAGGGAAAAATATCGAAGCCGTGAAGATGACCAAGGATAACAGTCTCGTATTGCCGGGCGCCACGATACCCGGTTTTTCGGAGTACAACTGGATCAATGTTATTAATGATATCGTATTTCAAGGTGCCGACATTAACCGTATTATTCCAGAGACAGAGGCATGGAATAAAAAAACGTTGGAGCTGCGGGAGCATTGGAAGCGGAATCGGGATAAGTGACAGCAGGCAGTGGAGGGGATGTTTGATGAGGACGAGATGGAAGGTTATGTTTGTTGTTTTCTCGGTCGTCGTAATGATCATGGGTGGCTGTAGTAAATCCATTACGGATACGGCTACAGAGAAGAGAATAGAGTTCATTCAAAACCCGGATTCCTCATTGACGAAGGTAAAAGTAGAAACGGATGGTATGTTATCAGAGCTCGGTTATACGCATCCCCATCCATTTGCTTTAAACAATGAGGTGTTGGTTGATTTGAATTATTATAAGGAAAATCAAGTATCTCGCGGCGATATTGCCTTATTCCAAGTTGAAAAAGATAAACAAGCGACGGATATAGCAAGAGTTGTTGGGCTTCCTGGTGAGGCGGTTCAGGTTAAAAAAGGGCAGGTTTATATTAATGGGAATAAACTGGATGCCTTTTACGGGAGCGATCCTTCTTCCGATAAAAATAATTCTATGAATAAGCCATTGCAGCTAAAGGAGAATGAGTATTTTATATTGGCGGATGTACGCTGGCGAGGATTCCATGACAGCCAATCAGCGGGTGCTTTTGCCAAAGAGGAAATAGTAGGTAAAGTAGTCGGCTATGAGAACAAACGCTAGGCAGAAGGATGTTAGGAAAGTAACCAAGAGTAATGGGAGCTATGACGTTCTTGATGAACAAAGCTACATATGGATACAAAGCTTAATTGGTAAAAACGAAGGAAGAAGTCTGTAACTTAGTTATGTGCATGTAGAGATCACCGGTTGTTTAGGTGGTCTTTTTTGTTTGAACTCGATAAGCACAAATACATGCTTAAAGAGTAGTTGCGGCGTCTCGGCGAGGTGGAAATGGAGCTGTAAGCACGTATGTGTTCTTACAGCTTGAGAAAAGGGTTAGTTTGTTGTCTTTAAGCGCATATGTGCGCTTATTGAGGTAGATGAGGCGTCTGATCGAGGTGGTACTGAAGCTGTAAGCACGCATGTGTTCTTAATACGTGAGAAAAGGGTTAGTTTGTTGTCTGTAAGCTCAAATATGTGCTTTTTGAGTAGATGAGGCGTGTGGTTGAGGTAGAAATGGAGCTGTAAGCACGGATGTGTTCTTAAAGCTTAAGAAAAGAGTTAGTTTGTTGTCTGTAAGCGCAATTATGCGCTTTTTGAGTGGATGAGGCGTGTGGTTGAGGTAGAAATGGAGCTGTAAGCACGGATGTGTTCTTAAAGCTTAAGAAAAGAGTTAGTTTGTTGTCTGTAAGCGCAAATATGCGCTTATTGAGTAGATGAGGCGTCTGATCGAGGTGGAAGTGGAGCTGTAAGCACGCATGTGTTCTTACAGCTCGAGAAAAGCCTTGGTTTGTTGTTTATAAGCGCAAATATGCGCTTATTGAGTAGAAAAGCCGTCTGGTTGTGGTGGAAGTGAAGCTGTAAGCACGCATGTGTTCTTAAAGCTATAGAAAAGGGTTAGTTTGTTGTCTGTAAGCGCAAATATGCGCTTATTGAGTAGATGAGGCGTCTGATCGAGGTTGAAATGAAGCTTTAAGAATATATGCGCTTAAAGAGTAGAGCAGCCATCTGATTGAGGTGGAAATGGAGCTGTAAGCACACATGTGTTCTTACAGCTTGAGAAAAGGGTTAGTTTGTTGTTTGTAAGCGCAAATATGCGCTTATTGAGTAGAAAAGCCGTGTGGTTGAGGTAGAAAAGGAGCTATAAGTACGCTTGTGTTCTTACAGTACGAGAATAGCTTCAGTTTGTTGTCTGTAAGCGCAAATATGCGCTTATTGAGTAGATGAGGCGTCTGATCGAGGTTGAAATAAAGCTGTAAGAATATATGCGCTTAAAGAGTAGAGAAGCCATCTGGTTGAGGTGGAAGTGAAGCTGTAAGCACATATGTGTTCTTAACGCTTGGGAAAAGGGTTAGTTTGTTGTCTGTAAGCGCATATGTGCGCTTATTGAGTAGAAAAGCCGTCTGGTTGAGGTGGAAATGAAGCTGTAAGCACGCATGTGTTCTTAAAGTTCGAGAAAAGCCTAGGTTTGTTGTCGGTAAGCGCAAATATGCGCTTATTGAGTAAATGAGGCGTCTGATCGAGGTTGAAATGAAGCTGTAAGCACGTATGTGTTCTTACAGCTTGAGAAAAGGGTTAGTTTGTTGTTTATAAGCGCAAATATGCGCTTATTGAGTAGAAAAGCCGTCTGGTTGAGGTAGAAATGGAGCTGTAAGCACGCATGTGTTCTTACAGCTCGAGAAAAGACTTGGTTTGTTGTTTATAAGCGCAAATATGCGCTTATTGAGGTAGATGAGGCGTCTGATCGAGGTGGAAATGAAGCTGTAAGCACGTATGTGTTCTTACAGCACGAGAATAGCTTCAGTTTGTTGTCGGTAAGCGCAAATATGCGCTTATTGAGTAAATGAGGCGTGTGGTTGAGGTAGAAATGGAGCTGTAAGCACGTATGTGTTCTTACAGCTTAAGAAAAGGGTTAGTTTGTTGTCTGTAAGCGCATATGTGCGCTTATTGAGTAGAAAAGCCGTCTGGTTGAGGTGGAAATGAAGCTGTAAGCACGCATGTGTTCTTACAGCGTGAGACAAGCCTTGGTTTGTTGTCTATAAGCACACATTAACGCGGATAGAGTAGAGTCGGCGTCTGGGAGACGGGGAAAAGGAGCTTTATGCATAGGAGGATAATCTTAAACCACAAAGTATAAGATTGGCTCATAGTAAGCCCAGGCGGGCTCCCTTAGAATAAAAGTATCACATCAATGGAAGGGAAATCGATTATGAAATCTAATGGAGTCATTCGGGAATTACTTAGAAATCGAACGCTGCTGCTCATGTTCCTGCCCGTCGCGACGCTCCTTTTTCTCTTTAACTACTTGCCGCTTGCAGGTCTAGTCATCGCCTTTAAAGACTTTGACTTTGCTAAAGGAATTTTCGGAAGCGATTGGATGCATCCGCTGCTGAATAACTTTGATTATTTGTTCTCTTCTCCGACCGCTTTTCGGGCGATGAGAAACACGATACTGTTAAACGCATTGTTTATTACAGTCGGGCTCATTTTTGAAGTAGGGTTTGCCTTGCTGCTCAATGAGATTAGAAACAAATATTTTAAAAGAGTTACGCAGTCGTTAACCTTTCTTCCTTTCTTTATTTCGTGGATCGTAGTCGGAGTGTTCGCTTACAACTTAATGAACTTTGAGAGTGGAGCGATTAATCGTGTGCTGGAGACGATAGGCATGCAGCCAATTGATTTCTACAGCGAAGCCGGCTTATGGCCTCTCATTCTAACGATAGCGGTTCGCTGGAAGGTTACCGGATACGGCACAATTATTTATTTGGCGGCATTAACGTCCATCGACAATTCGTATTATGAAGCAGCGTCCATCGACGGTGCGACAAGATGGCAGCAAATCCGTTTTATCAGCATTCCGATGCTGCGGCCAACGATCATTATCTTAACCTTGCTGGCTGTTGGCAGAATCATGAACGCCGATTTTGGAATGTTTTACGCAATGGTCGGCGATGCTTCTCTCTTATTTCCTACAACTGACGTTATTGATACGTTTGTTTATCGCAGCTTGCGCAAATCAGGTGATATCGGCATGGCATCTGCGGCGGGCTTCCTCCAGTCGTTCATCGCATTCGTGCTTATTATCGGCAGCAATTACGCGGCACGCAAAATAGACAAAGACTCGGCTATTTTCTAAAAACGTCCATTCACATCAAGGGAGGATCATCTGCATGCATCTGAAGAGATTTTCAATTTCACAATTTATTATCATTATAGCGATCTCCTTGTTCAGTCTGTCCTGCTTGTTTCCATTCATTATGGTCATTTCAGGCTCGTTAAGTACGGAGAAGGACATTATGGATTATGGATACACGCTATGGCCAAAGAGCATTACTTTCGATTCTTATCGCATTTTATTTCTAGGCTCTAATCGCATTATTGATGCGTATGGTGTAAGTCTTCTCGTTACGGTGGCAGGAACAATTCTGTCCTTGCTCGTAACGAGCATGGGCGCATACGTAATGGCGAGACGGTCATTCAAGTATAGAAACATTTTGTCTATCTACGTCATTATTACAATGCTCTTTAATGGCGGATTAGTACCTTGGTACATCATTTGCGTGAGATATTTAGATCTAAAAGATACACTATGGGCGCTTATTTTGCCGATGCTCGCTAATGCATTCAATATGTTCCTCATTCGCAACTTTATGTTATCCATACCCGAGGATATGAATGAATCGGCCAAAATGGACGGTGCGGGCGACTTTAAAATCTTTTATCGCCTCATTGCACCGCTTTCCTTGCCTGTACTTGCAACCGTCGGTTTATTCGTAGCATTGAGCTACTGGAATGATTGGTTTCTAGGTCTCATGTTTGTCGATAAGCAGGAGCTCCAACCGCTGCAGCTGCTGCTGCGAACGCTCATCTCCAACGTGGAATTTCTGAAGAGCTCGAGCAATGCATCCGCTATGCAGCGAATATCAGCGCAAATTCCTTCGGAATCGATCAAGATGGCGCTTACGGTCGTTACCATTGGCCCTATCATTTTCTTGTATCCATTCGTTCAACGTTTTTTTGTCAAAGGTTTGATGGTGGGCGCAGTAAAAGGATGACTATCTCGGCTTCAGCCGTGTAGTATATAAAACATAAGCTAAGGGGAGAGGTTCAGATGCAGAAAAGCATAACAAAAATGCCGCTATTTATTGCTGTCATTATGCTGCTAAGCGTTATTCTAGCAGCATGCAGCTCAAGCAACAGCAATACGCCAAGCAACAATGGGAAGGCGACTAATGCGCCAACTGGCGGAACCGAAGAAGTGAAGCAAGAGGATGAAGTTACGCTGAAGTTTTATTTTGGCGGTGATAAAAAAGCGGCTACGGATGAGGTTTGGTCCAAGGTTAGCGAATATGTGAAAGCGAAAGGTCTTAACGTGAAGTTCGATATTAACTTCATTCCGTTTGGCGACTTCAAAGATAAGATGCTCGTTATGGCCGCATCCGGCGACAACTGGGATATGAACTTTGACGGCGACTGGCTTTCGTACAAGCAGATGGCTGCAAAAGGTTCATACATGGCATTAAACGATCTGCTGCCGGAATTTGCTCCTAACTTGCATAAGAAATATGAGGAGCAGGGTACACTTGCTGCTGCAACGGTAAACGGCAATATCGTAGGTCTTCCATGGACGATGAAAATGAATGAGCGTAAATTTACTGGCTGGCGCTCTGATCTTGTCGAGAAAGCGGGACTTGATATTCCAGCAGGCTCAATCAAAACGATTGAGGATGTCGACAGATTGCTGCGTGAATTGAAAAAAGCGTACCCGAACGAAAGAATTTCCCGGACGCCGCCGGTATCCCTTATTATGATTCGTGATGAGTGGGTAGACCTTAACTTCCACGGCCTTGGCTTCTATTTAAGCGATGATAAAATTACGATTAAAGCGGTTGAGCAGCAACCATTCTACCTAGAGGCTGCAAAGCTGGCTAAAGTTTGGTATGACGATAATTTGATTAACCGTGATGCGATGATCGATAAGTCAGACGAAGCAGCGGAGTGGAGAAATGGCAAGAAGCTGTTCACTGTAACATCTCATGAATGGGTAAGTGCTAATCCTGGTTTCTCTGATCCGTCATTCAAGATGGAATCGGCAGAGCTTTATCCTGACAAAAGATTCGTTAACCGTACGGCTCTTGCCAATGTCGTTGCCATTAACCGCAACTCCAAAAATCCAGAACGAGTGCTTCGTTTCTTGGATATGATGGAAACCGACAAAACGTTGTATGACCTTGTGCAATACGGTATTGAAGGCAAAACCTATGTATTGAACGGGGAAACGGCTGAATATCCGGAAGGCATGGAAACAACGACGAGCAACTATATGGAGTGGGGCGGACAATGGGCATTCTGGAAGCCGCAATTCATGCGTCCGACGATGACATATGGAACGGATTTCTGGCTGAAGGAAGCTGAATTTGCAAGCAAGCCTAATAACGTCAACTCACCTATCGACGGCCTATTTATCGCTGAAGACAATATGAAAAACGAGATTGCAAAACGTGATACAGCAAACGATGAGCTGAACAGACCGATAGAGTTTGGCGTGGTGAAGGATGTCGAGAAGGCCGTTGCTTCTTATATCGAAACGCAAAAGAAAAATGGACTTGATGTCATCATCGCTGAAACTCAAAGACAAATTGATGAGTTTCTTGCGAAGAAAAAATAAAGTGTGACGAATGAGAAGCCGACCTTATGTAGAGGAAGGCTTCTCCTTTGAAAACGTTTGAAAGCGGATACATTGGATAAGTATGAAAGAAGCCGCTGCGAAACGGCAGTTCTCTTGTATCGCATTTACAACCAGCAGCCTTAAAACGCGAGCCTGGTCCCCCGGGGGACCAGGCTTTTTTCGATACCCCAGAAGCGGCGAAGGAGGTGGTAGGATCGAATAAATAGGGATTGGAGCATCGCGGTATCATCCATTTTTTGAGGAGGGAATTTATGTTGGTTAAAGGAAGAAGACAGGTTTACGTCATCCTATTGCTTGTTCTGGTTCTTATCTCAACGCAGCTCTCGTTATCACCATCCAAGGTATCGGCAGCTGGCAATTTGGCGCTGAACAAAAGTGTAACGGAAAGCAACCATACTCAGAGCTATATAGCTTCAAACGCAACGGATGGCAATCAAGCAAGCTATTGGGAGGGAGCTGCAAACAGCTATCCGAACTGGATTAGGGTCGATTTGGGCAGCAGCCAAGCCATCAATCAAGTAGTTCTTAAGCTGCCGCTTGCTTGGGGTGACCGTACGCAAACTTTATCTGTGCAGACTAGCAGTGATGATACAAACTACAACACCATTGTTGCTTCTGCGGCCTATACTTATCAATCCGGTACAAATGCGGTCACCATCAACTTTACAAGCACCAATGCGCGTTATGTCAAAATAAATGTGACAGCTAATACTGGAGCAACTGGCGGACAAATATCGGAGCTTGAGGTGTATGGACCGACCGTTGTGGCAACGCCAACGCCTTCACCGATTGCGACGACAGTTCCAACAGCTACACCTGCTCCAACAGCTGCGCCAGGCTCGATATCGGCTTTTGTTCAAACGGCAGCTTCCGCCTTTAACAGTCAGTTTGGCACGCAATTGGAAAACTCCAGTGAAGGCGGTCAAAATGTCGCTTATGTGGACAACGGGGATTACCTTGTATTTAACAATGTGAACTTCGGGAACGGAGCCTCATCGGTTGCGCTGCGTGTGGCAAGCCAAACAACCGGCGGCAATGTTGAAATTAGACTGGACAGCTTGAATGGCACGCTGGCAGGTACCTGCGCGGTAACGACTACGGGCGGCTGGCAGTCATGGACAACCAAAAACTGCTCCATTAACACAATAAGCGGAGTCCATAATCTATATTTAAAATTTACTGGAGGAGCAGGTAATCTGTTTAATATCAACTGGTTCAAATTTGCTGCTGCTGCAATTGGCGGCGATGTAGTCGGAAAGGTGTTTGCGGGTTACCAGGGCTGGTTTACCGCTGGGGGTGACGGATCACCTCTAAACAACTGGACACATTGGTCCAAAAACAATAATAATCTGACGGCGAACTCCAACGTAAACTTCGAGATGTATCCGGATTTAAGAGAGTATACGAAGCTGTATCAAACGAACTTAGGCAATTTAGGCAACGGTCAGCCAGCCAAGCTGTTCTCCTCTTATGATCAAGAAACGGTGAACAAGCATTTTGAATGGATGCAGACGTACAACATTAGCGGCGCAGCGCTGCAAAGATTCGGGGCGGATGCAAACTATGCACCGAATAATTGGAATCAGAACCGCGACAGCGTAGCTGTGAAGGTGAAAAATGCTGCAGAAACCTATAACCGCAAATTTTATGTGATGTACGACATTACGGATCTCAATCCAAGCCAGTGGGTCAATGCGGTCAAAAATGATTTTACGAACAATGTTGTTGGCACGATGAATTTAACCTCATCGACTGCCTATGCCAAGCAGGACGGTAAGCTGGTCATCTGTATTTGGGGGATCGGGTTTACTGATCGGCCGGGAACAGCAGCGGAATCCGCAGACTTAATCGCTTGGTTCAAAAACCAAGGCTATTATGTGATCGGCGGCGTTCCTACCCATTGGCGCAATGGGGATAACGATTCGAAGCCTGGTTTCCTCGATGTGTACAAATCGCTTGATATGCTATCGCCTTGGTTTGTCGGTCGGTTCAGCCAGCTAGCGGGCGCTGATCATTACAAGACGAATCAGTGGGCGCCGGATTTTGCATTTACTCAGCAGAATGGCATCGTATATCAGCCCGTGATTTGGCCGGGTTTTGCATGGAAAAACATGAAAAATGGTCCCGTCAACGAAATTCCTCGTCTGCATGGCGATTTCATGTGGCGACAGGCTTACAATTTAAAAAGTTTAGGCATCAATACAGGTTATATTGCGATGTTTGATGAATATGACGAGGCGACGGCGATTGCCAAAGCCGCCGAGAACAGCTCGATGATTCCGAACAATCAATATTTCCTTACGCTCGATGCGGATGGCGTAGCCGTATCCTCTGATTTCTATTTGCGGTTGACTGGCGATATTGCACGTCTCTTCAATAATGAAATCCCATTAACCGTAAATCATCCGACTAGTCATCAGTAAACAATCACAGCTTTAAATGAAAAGGCGCTCCCCTAGCGGGATCGCTTTTTTCATGATTATAATAGAGAGATAGTAGGGGAGGAGAGATTGTTTTGAACAACATTAAACATATTATTTTTGACTTTGATGGTACACTGGCTGATACTTGGCCGGTGATGTTTCAAGTGATTTCAGGTGTATTCCAGAGATATGATGGCAGGCAAGTGTTGATTGAGGATATGTACGCATTGGCAGGGCCGACGGAGCTTCAAATTATTGAACAGCATCTAAGCAATCGCGAGCAAGTGGAAGCAGCCATAACCGAATATGTAGCTGAATACGAGCAGCGCCATGAGGAGCTCGTAGAGCGAAATACGGAAATAGCTGATTTGCTAGTCTCATTGCGGCAATCAGACATCGGAATTGCCATGTTCACAGGCAAATCGCGGCGTACGCTCGATATTTCGCTGGACAAGCTGGGCTGGGAGGTTAGCTTCGACAAGATTGTAACGGGCGATGATGTGGAGAAGCGCAAGCCATCAGCGGAAGGGATCCATCTTATATTAAACGAGCTTGGCTGGGCAAAGGAAGAAACTATTTTTGTCGGCGACAGCAACGATGATATGATGGCAGGTCAAGAAGCCGGAATACGTACCTTTGCTGCCCAGTGGATGGCTGTCGTGCAGGATAAAGATTACTGCGTCCTGCCGGAGCGAATTTTTAACGAGGTGGAAGCGTTCAAGCGGTTTGTACTTGAGCAAATAGAGAAAGTCTAATTTTAAACAGTTAAAAAGAGAGTATCCCATATATGGGATACTCTCTTTTTTTATATTGTAACTACTAAGGCAATAAGCATCATAGGATTAGGAAAGAGGCTAACAATAGGACAGAAAGTTTAAAAATGCCTCATGTGGAATGCCGTGTGATTGACTTAAACTAAACGAGACACGGAAAGGAAAGGTGAGGGCATGGCGAAAATAACGGGAATCAAATGTATTCGAACGCGTAAGAACGGAACTTGGACGATCGTAAAGGTGATGACCGATCAAGACGGGCTTTATGGACTCGGCTCGGCTTCGGATGTCTACAATCCGGAAGCCGTTGTACAAGTTATTGAGCAGTTGCTGGCGCCGCTTCTGATCGGCAAAGATGCCGCTAACATAGAAGATTTGTGGCAGACAATGTATATGAGCGGCTATTGGAGAAACGGAGCTATTTTGCATACGGCAATCGGCGGTATTGATATGGCATTATGGGATATAAAAGGGAAGGAAGCGGGATTGCCGGTCTATCAATTGCTCGGCGGGGCAAGCCGCGCGGCTGTGCCTTGTTATGGACATGCAGGGGGATCGGATATTTCCGAGCTCAAGGAGGATGTGCAGCGTTTTATGGAAGAGGGCTATACCGTCATCCGCGTGCAGATGGGCGGGTATGGGGGAGGCGGCTTCATTAATGCTGACAAAGCGAACCTGCCCGAGCGAGCTTGGACAAAAGGTCCAGTGTTTGACGAGCAGGCTTATTTGAATGCCATTCCGAACATGTTCGAGCAATTGCGGTCAGCGTTTGGCATGGGTATCCAGTTTACGCATGATGTACATGAGCATCTGTCGCCTATCAATGCGATTCAGCTGGCAAAGCGGGTTGAGCCCTATGGTCTGTTCTTTCTTGAAGATGCGCTCGCACCGGAGCAAATTGGCTGGTATCGCCATCTTCGTCAGCAGAGCGCAACGCCCCAAGCGGTTGGCGAGCTGTTCGTGAATCCGCAGGAGTGGACGGAGCTAGTCAAGGAGAGGCTGATCGATTTCATTCGCGTTCGCGTCTCGAAAGCTGGGGGCATAACGCCATGCCGCAAAATAGCAGCGCTGTGCGAAGCGTTTGGCGTACGTACCGCGTGGCAGGAAGGCGGAGAGAATGATCCCGTTAACCAAGCGGCAGCGGTACATCTTGATATGGCGATATGGAATTTCGGCATTCAGGAAGTGAACCATTTTAGAGCGGAAGAGCTTGATGCCTTTGAGGGGCATATCGTTAGAAAGGGCGGTTATCTTTACCCTTCGAACAAGCCGGGTCTTGGCATTGAGCTGGATGAGCTAAAGGCGCAGCTGCTCGTTGGGGACAATTGGAATCGCTCCGCATATCACAATCCTTATCATCTGGATCGAAAGGCTGACGGTACGCTTGTGCGGCCATAATACAAAGTTGGAAATTGGAGGTGCTTCTTCTATGAAAACAATCGCAGTAACTGGCGGGAGCGGCAAGCTCGGGACACAGCTCATTGGGGCGCTTCAGCAGGATGGCTATCAGGTTGTTTCCTTGGACAACGAGCGGTCAAATCAGCTGCATTGCAAGCAAATTAAAGTGGATTTAAATGATTTCGGGCAAGTCGTTTCAGCGCTTCACGGTGCGGATGCCATCATACATATGGCTGCTATTCCTGCACCGCTTGGCCATTCGTACCCGTATATATTCGCGAACAATACGGTTGCAGCGTATCATATTTTGGAAGCCGCCTCGATTCTTGGTATTCGGAAGGTTGTTATGGGCTCAAGCGAGTCTTCTTACGGCTTTGCATGGGCACCGACGCCATTTGCACCGGATTATTTGCCGCTGGACGAGGATCATCCGCAGCAGCCGCAAGAGTGCTACGGTCTATCGAAGGTAGTGAATGAAGTGACCGCTGCGATGTTCGATCGAAGAAATGGCATGCAGGTCATTTCACTCCGTTTCTCCATGATTACTAAACCTGAGGATTACAAGCATCTTGCTGTTGATAAGCCGGAGTCCTTTAAACATATTTTATGGAGCTATATTGATATACGAGATGCAGTCAGTGCATGTATCGCATCGCTTCATGTGGAGGACCGCGGAGCGATTTGTCTCAATATTACGAGCAACGATACGCTTAGCGAATGGTCAACCGAGCGTTTGCTGCAGCAGTTTTATCCGGGAGTCATCGATCTGCGCGCGCCTTTAACTGGGCGGACAGCCGTAGTCAGCAATCAAATGGCAAAGGATACGCTGGATTGGAGCCCTAAGTATTCTTGGGCAGACCATCGGTAAACAGCTGAATAAGTACAAATGAAAGAGGCCGACTCAACAGGTGCAAACCTAGCGAGGCGGCTTCTTTTTTTATTGGCAGCAGAAGAGGCAGATTGTGGATTTGCTCCTATTATAGAAAGCGCTTTCTAAGAATGGAGGGAAAATAGTGATTTTCAGCTGATAGAGGCTAATTTTTGACAACAAAAGAAAATATCACCTCATATTTGCCGGCGAATGTATGCGTTAACATTAATAGTAGCAAGAGGAAGACAATACGTCATGAGAGGTGAGCAAGGGTGGGAAGCATTACGTTTAGCCATGTATATAAGCACTATAAAGGGGAGTCGCGTCCGGCGGTCAACGATTTCCACCTTTCCATTGAGGAGGGGGAATTCCTGGTGCTCGTCGGTCCTTCCGGCTGCGGCAAATCAACAACGCTCCGGATGCTGGCTGGCCTAGAGGAAATCACCGAAGGAGATCTGTACATCGATGAGAAGTTCGTAAATTATGTCTCGCCCAAGGACAGAGATATTGCGATGGTATTTCAAAACTACGCCCTATACCCGAATCTAACCGTTTACGAAAATATCGCGCTAGGACTCAAGCTTCGCAAGACAGCAAAGCACGATATCGAGCTAAGGGTCAACCGTGTGGCGAAAATTTTGGAAATATCGCATCTGCTGGAGCGCAAGCCAAGCCAGCTGTCAGGCGGTCAGAAGCAGCGTGTCGCACTTGGCCGAGCGATAGCAAGGGAGCCGCAAGTGTTCCTCATGGATGAACCGCTGTCGAATCTCGATGCGAAGCTGCGTGCTCAAACAAGGGCGGAAATCATTAAGCTTCAGAGCGACCTCAAGCGGACGATGGTATACGTGACGCATGATCAAGTCGAAGCGATGACGATGGGAACGCGGATTGTCGTTATGAAGGATGGCGTTATCCAGCAGGTTGCCCCGCCTCGCCAGCTTTATGATGAACCGACGAATTTGTTTGTCGCCGGATTTATCGGCTCGCCCCAGATGAATTTCATGGAGGGGAGCCTAGTCTTGGAGGATGGTCTTTATTATTTCGTTAATAAGCGAATAAAGCTGCTCGTTCCAGAACGTCATTATGCGCATTTTGCGGTAAAAAGCGGATCGCTTCGCAACTGTGTGATGGGTATTCGCCCAGAGCATGTATGGCTGAAGCGGGAAGAAGCAAACGCGGAGGAGAATGACTTCTTTCGATGCGTAGTAGAGATGACGGAAGTAACGGGAGCCGATTCGTACGTGTACGTGAAGGTAGGAGAGAAAACGCTCATTGGCAGAACGGAGCCGGAGATCGTTTATCACAAAGAGGAGAAGCTTGTCGTTGGTTTCAACATGAGCAAGGTTCATTTCTTTGATGAGGAAACCGGCGTATCTTTGGCAGCTGGAGGAGAAGACAGATGAGGAGAATGAGGATGCTGGGCATCGCTCTTCGTCTCATTCTGGTTCTGGCGCTGGTGTTCGGAGTCATCCGCTGGATTACGGCTAGTAGACCCGTTCTTCATGCAACCTCGGTGAGCACGGAGCAGCTGCTGTCCTATAAAAGCAAAACAGAGGAGCTGCCATACGCGAAGCTGATGTACCAATATCCGGAGGCGGCCAAAACCGACGAGAGTCTTCCGTCCATTCTGATTTCACCAACCGCATATCAAGCTGCTGCTGAAGAATCGGCGGTCAGGATTGATAAGGAGCAAGGTGAAGCTGCGCTTTATTGGGAGAACGAAAAGGGCTGGGTGGAATGGACGTTCGACGTGCCGAAGGGCGGCTGGTATGAGCTTCATTTTGATTACAAGCCTTTAGAAGGCGGGAACGCCTCCGTCGTACGCGGCGTTCAAATTGATGGTCGATATCCGTTTACGGAGTCGGAACGCATTGAACTGGAGCGACTTTGGAAGGATTCCAAATTTCCATATGATCGCAACGAGATCGGACAGCAAATTCGTCCTCCGCAAACCGAGCTAGCCGGTTGGAGTGCAAAAGCGGCAACGATATTCTCTGCTTCATCCGAGCCAGTACTCTACCGGTTGGAACAAGGCCAGCATAAGCTGCGGTTGGTTGGGGTGAGAGAGTCCGTCGCGCTCCGAGAAATAGCTTTCAAGCCAAAGGAAGAAATTCCAGCTTACGAGTATTACAAAAACTTGCATCCGCCGGAAGAGGAGAAGCAGAGCTGGTTCAGCATGATCGAAGCGGAGCAGTTTCAGCGGAAATCAAGTCTCGCGATTCAGACCGATTTTTGGTCAGAGCCTTATATTTCACCTGACCCGAAAGGGCGAATTACTTATAACGTCTTAGGCGGTCAGCGCTGGCGATTGCCGGGCGAGTGGGTGGAATGGGAGCTTTCTGTGCCAGAGTCCGGCTGGTATGAAATCGACCTGAAAACATTTCAAAACTATCGAAATGGCTTTGAGGCATATCGCACCATCTCGATTGATGGAAAAACACCATTTCAGGAGCTGCTTCATTACGGTATTCCGACGAAGAAGGAATTCGACATTGGCACGCTTGCTGATGCAGAAGGGAAACCTTTCTTCTTTTATTTGGAGAAGGGCGCACATGTCCTGCGCATGACCGCTGACTCCTCACTCGTTCAGCCCGTTTATCTGGCTTTGAAGGAGACGCTGGATCAGCTCGCAATATTCGACCGACATATACGATTGCTTACAGGCAACTATAGCAAATCGGCTTTTGACGCCAACATCGATTCAACGCGAACGTGGAATATGAAGAAGCTTGATCCGGATGTCGAGCAGAAGATGACGGAATTTGTCGCTCAGTTAACGAATATTCGGAACTATATCAATGGTCTCAATAAAAAGGATTCTGATTTATCTGAAGCGATCAAAGGTTCCGTAGCGATACTCGAGAAGATGCTGGTGGATGTGAACGAAATACCGAATAAAATCAATGATTTCTCGACGATTCAGAACAATATTGGGACGTGGATGGCAACGCTGACGCAGCAGCCTTTGCTCATGGATTATATCGTCGTTCGGACGCCAAATACGGTTACGGATCTGAAAGTGCCTACGACGCTTTCAAGGGTGCCTTACTCGATTGCTGATTTTGGCCGCTCCTTCTATTTGGACTACGACACGCGCAAGCATAACAAGAAGGAAGCACTGACCATTTGGGTGCAGCGCGGTCGGGATTACGTCGAGCTGCTGCGTGAGATGGTGGATAATGATTTCACGCCTCGGACGGGAATAGAAGTCAATATCAATCTGATGACCAACCCGAACATGCTCATACTTGGAAATGCAGCAGGAGACGTGCCTGATATTGCGCTTGGCGTTGGGGAGTCTACGCCAGCTGACTTCGCAATGCGGGATGCGGCCGCGGAGCTGTCTGACTTTCCAGGCTTCAAGGATGTGCTTGATCGATTTATTCCCGGAGTCAGCCGTTCGCTTAGCTACGACGGAAAAATGTATGGACTGCCAGAGGTGCAGAACTTCCAGATGATGTTCTACAGAACCGACATTCTAGAAGGCTTGAACCTGAAGGTTCCGGATACATGGGATGAAGTGTTCGACATTTTACCAACGCTTCAGGAAAACGGAATGACGATGAATTATCCGAAAAGCGATTTCACTACACTTTTCTTCCAAAATGGTGCAGAGGTGTATTCGCAAGACGGTTTGAAGGGTGCGCTCTCGAGCGATGCTGGCCAGCAGGCATTCAAGCGCTGGACAGAGCTCTACAAGAAATACAATCTGCCGATTGACATACCAGCATTTTTCCAGCATTTCCGCGATGGAGATATTCCTATAGGTGTGGCCGATTTCAACACCTATGTGCAGCTGCTCGTTGCTGCTCCGGAAATAACTGGACACTGGAAAATCGCACCGCTGCCGGGCATCGAGCAAGTGAACGGCGAGGTGGCAAGATGGTCGCCGCAGGCTATATCTGCCGCGATGATCATGAAGAAAAGTGAACGGAAAGACGATGCTTGGAAGTTTCTAGAGTGGTGGACCTCGGAGGACGTGCAATCGCAATACGCCAAAGACGTCGAGTCCTTTTATGGCATTGAGTTCAGATGGAATACGGCGAATGTCAATGCGATGAAATCACTAACTTGGCCGAGCGATGACCTGAAGGCACTTCAAGAGCAAGCGCGCTGGGCGAAAAACATGCCTTATGTACCGGGTTATTATTTCTTGAACAGAGAGATGGAGTTTGCGTGGAATCGGACGGTTCTCGAAGGCATACCTGCGCAGGAATCACTTGAGGCTGCTCAGCTTTCCTTGCAGCGGGAAATGAATCGTAGACAAAATGATTTTGGCATATCGGCTAATGAGGATTTGAAAATTCCGCAAATTAAACAACCTTACGAATGGGAGGAACCGCAGAAATGAATACGCAGCTTTCTCCCAGCATAGCTAAGCCGAAGCAGAAATCCGCTGTGCGTGTGAAATGGAATCGCTTTTGGCGGGAAATGAGACGTGATGCTTTTTGTTATCTGTTTCTTGCGCCGTTTCTCATTTGCTTCCTAATGTTTATCGTCATTCCGGTTGTTATGGCAGCGACACTTGGATTTACGTCTTATGACGGCTTTGGATCGCTTCATTTTATCGGGGTACGAAATTACATCAGCTTGTTCACACAGGACATCATTTTTCTAACTAAAGCGATTCCGAATACGTTTTTGTTCGCGTTAATCGTAGGGCCGGGAGGTTATATTTTAGCTTTCCTGTTCGCTTGGCTCATTCATCAGCTGCCGATTCGCATTCGTGATTACTACACGCTTGCGTTTTATGCACCGTCTATGGCTGGCGGCGTCGCGTTATCCGTCGTTTGGATTGCGACGTTCAGCGGTGACCGCGTTGGTTATTTTAACAATTTTTTGCTTAAGATGGGCTGGATCGACAGTCCGACGATTTGGCTGCAGGACCCTAAATATTTGCTCAATATTATGATCATCGTATCGCTCTGGGTTAGCTTTAGCGTTGGTTTTCTCGCTATGCTGGCTGGTCTTCAGACGGTAAATCGTGAGCTGTACGAGGCTGGCCGCATAGACGGGATTTCCAGCCGCCTGCAGGAGGTTTTCTACATTACAATTCCGTCGATGAAGCCGCAAATGCTGTTCAGCGCGGTCATGTCGATCGTAGGAACGCTGAAGGCGGGAGGCATATCCACCCAGTTGACGGGGATGGCGATTACTCCTTCCTATTCAGGGCATTTGATTATTAATCATATTGACGATTACGCTTTTATCCGTTTCGAGCTCGGTTATGCATCTTCGGTCTCAGTCATGCTGCTGATCATCAGTTATTTTGCAATGAGATTTGCTTATCGGCTGTTCGGATCAAAGGAGGAGCTGTAAAACCATGATTCGAAAACTTCGCAGAGTGACGCCGTTTCAGATCATCCTTGTCACTGTTTTTACCGCGCTGGCCGCATTCATGTCGCTGCCGATCGTGTTTATTTTGAACCATGCTTTCAAGCCGCAAAATGAGCTCTTTCTTTTCCCGCCGCGATTTTTGGTGCAAAACCCAACGCTTCGAAATTTTGAATCGCTTATATTGCATGCATCAAACGCAACGGTTCCGTTTACCCGTTATTTGTTCAACAGTTTAATTGTAGCGGGACTTACGTTGTTTACGGTCATCATTGTCAGCACCATGGCAGGTTATGTGCTTGCGAAATACCAGTTTCATTTCAAGCAGCTGATCTTGTCTCTTATTACTTTATCGTTGATGTTCGCACCCGAGACCGTTGGGATTCCGAGGTACTTGATCATCAGCGGAATCGGCATCAACAATACGTATTTCGGACATATTTTGCCGGCATTAGCTTCTCCGATCGCCGTATTCATGCTGGTTGGCTTTATTTCGCAAATTCCGGGAGAACTGCTGGAAGCAGCCAAGATCGACGGGGCCAGCCACTTCGGTATTTTTACCAAAATGGTGCTTCCGCTCTCCGTTCCCGCCATTGCGACCATATCCATCTTCACATTCCAAGGCGTGTGGGGCGATGTGGAGACGTCAACCTTATTCATGCAAGAGGAAACGATGAGAACGTTAGCCTTCTATGTCAATAGTCTGCTTAGCGGACTGCAAAACAGCGTATCGGGACAAAACATGGCCGCCGCTGCCGGCTTGCTCATGTTCGTACCGAACCTAATTATCTTCTTGCTCTTCCAGCGAAGAGTGCTTGAGACGATGGTCCATTCCGGAATTAAGTAATTCAAACCAGCAAAGGAAGTCGTGACGATGAAGAGATTTCTAATATTCCTGCTTCTTGCGGCGACCTCCATGCTTGTCGCACCAGAAGCGATACACGCGGAGCTTCCCTATCGAACGGCCTACTATGACAGCAATCAATCGACTTGGCTGCGTATACAGCCGGTTTATACTCCAGCTGAAACGAAGGGAATTCGCTTTGTAGAGCCGATCGATCTGCAGGTGGGCGCAGACGATAAGGTTTATGTGGCTGACAAAGGAGCAAACCGAGTTATTGTGCTTGATAATGACGGAGCGCTGCTGCAGACGATTGGCGAAGAAGAGGGAGCCGGCATGCTCAGTGCGCCTGAAGGCTTATTCGTTACGCCGGAAGGGGTCGTTTATGTAGCCGATTCGGGCAATCAGCGCATTGCTGTCTTTCGTGCCGACGGTACGTTCGACCGTGAGTACAAGAAGCCCGCATCAACTTTTCTGGAGCAGGAGCATTTTGTTCCCGTAAAGCTTGTCGTTGATCGGCGCGGCGTTATGTATGTCAGCTTGAATTCCTCCTATCAGGGCTTGCTGCGGATGAATGACAAAGGGGAATTCATGGGTTTCTTTGGTGCCAATAAAGCGCAGCAAACGGTACTCAACTGGCTGAAGAAGCTCGTTCTCAACAAGGAGCAGCTGGATAAGGAGACGGCGAGCCTTCCCCGTCCAATCTCCAATGTTGCCATTGATAAAGATGGATTTATCTTTACAGCTACGGCAGCGGGATTTGGGCAGGGCGCTATTCGCAAGCTAAATGCGGGCGGTGTCGATGCTTTTAAGAATAAGACGCTCGTGAACGGCCATGGCATCGTTGATGTTGCAAGCGATTCAAAAGGGTTCTTATACAACATTGATATGGATTCGGCCAACATTAATATTTATGACCAAAATGGTGAAGCATTGTTTGCTTTCGGATTCATTGATAACGCAACACAGCAATATGGTGTTCTTGGATTTCCGACGAGCATTGGCGTAGATTCCAAATTCGGCGTCTGGATTTCTGACAGCCGAACAGGTACGATTCACAAATTTGTTCGCACGGAATTCGGAAGCGACGTTATGAATGCGTTAGGGCTCTATTTGGAAGGCAAATATGAGGAGAGCAAGCCTTATTGGGATCGCGTTTATGCCCGCAATGATATGTACAATGGAACTTTTCAAGGGCTCGGCAAGGTATATCTGCATGAGAATAACAACGAGGATGCGCTGACCTTCTTGAAAACAGCGTTTGATACGAAGGGCTATTCCAAAGCGTTCTGGCAAATCCGACTAGAGTTTTTGCAGCAGCATTTCATATGGATCGTTTTAGGCTTGGCAGCTTTGTTTCTCTTGCTTAGGTATAGCCGAATGCTACTAAAAAAGCAGCTTCAGCGCCGCCCTTTGCCTGAATCATGGCAGCGCCCGCTTGGCGATTTGCGCAACCTTTGGTACGTCATGCTCCATCCTTATCATGGATTTTACAAGCTGAAGGAAGCTAGAGTTGCACCTTGGATTATTATTTTTATTTTAGTTTCGGTTGTAGCGGTGAAGATCGTAACGATTTATTACACCGGGTTTTTGTTCCATCCCGTGGAGCTCTCGCAGGTCAATCTATTTGGAAGTTTGGGATTATTCGTAGTTCCTTGGGTAACGTGGATCATCGCGAATTATCTCGTATGCAGCGTGAAGGACGGGGAAGGGAAATTCAGAGAGGTCATTCAAGGCAGCACCTATGCGCTTGCACCGTATCTGTTCTTTTCCATTCCAACATTACTGCTGTCCAATATCGTGACGCTTGATGAGCGAGTGATCGTGGACTCATTAAACACGGTTATGTTCCTGTGGATGGGTGTCATGCTGATCGTTATGACGCAGGTCATTCACAATTTCGATTTTGTGGAGACGCTCAAAAATATCGCCATCACGATATTTACCATTGGCACGATTTGGCTGTTTGCCTTTCTCGTCTTCGGATTGTCCTACAATTTATACGATTTCTTCTATCAGCTTTACAAGGAGGTGACCTTCTATGGTTGAGTTCATCAAGCGTACTTCCCTTCGAGTAAAGCTTGCAGCAATCGCATTTTGCGCGTTACTTATTATCATTTTGGTTGTTATCCTGCAAGGAGATGAGCTCTCGCCGGCACAGGCGCTTGCCTACACAGGGATTAAGGAGAGAGTAGTGAGCAAGGCTCCTCTCTATGAAGGCGAGGCTTGGAAACCGCAAGCGGGAGCTGATGGTTTCTCAGAAGCACTAGCAAGCGAGAACTTCACGCTTTATATTCAGCCCGCAAGCACACAGATTGCTTTGGTTGATAAACGTACTGGCTACAGGTGGAGCAGCAATCCTTCAGAAGCTCAGCTAAGCAGCGAAACGGTTAAAGGTGTGCTGCTTGCCAATTTGAAATCGCCCTTTGTTCTCACTTATGTCAGGACACAAGGGAAGGATCAGACGATCAGGGAAGTGCTGAACGCGAATGATCCGAAATTGCAAACAACGCTGATCAAAACGGCAGAGGGACTTCAGGTCTCCTATGTTTTCCCGGAAAAACAGCTGGGCTTTACGATCCAATACGAGCTTACGTCAAAGGGGCTTAAGGTACGTATTCCAACAGAGGGAATTAAGGAGGACGGAGAATATGCCGTCTTTACGGTAGACTTGCTTCCCTACTTTGGCGCGGCTTCCTCAGAGGAGGATGGATATATTTTTGTTCCAGATGGACCAGGCGGCTTGATCCGATTTGACAAAGAGCGGGCTGGCGTGTCTAGAGGATATATCCATCAGGTATACGGCCTTGAACTAACCAATACCGGAAATTGGACGCGTTCAGGTGAAAGACGTGAGAATATTGCTTACCCGGTGTTCGGTATGAAACGAGGCAGCAATGCCTTTATGGCGGTGCTAACGGAGGGCGGTGATTCGGCGAATATTGCTGCGATGCCGCCAGGTCTTAAATCCAATATGTATAACGTATTTTCCAATCAGATTTACCGTGAGGAATATTTGTACAGAATGAGCCGGCTTGCCGCACCGCTTAAAGCGGTACAGAAACAGCGATTGGATACGGATAGAGAGGTTGAATATCGCTTTCTTAATGGAGATGACGCTGGTTATGTCGGAATGGCGAAGGCTTATCGAGATTATATGACGGAAACCGGTAAGCTGAACGAGCCGTTAAAGCCTGTTGAACACACCCCTCTGTATTTGAAAATTATGGGGGGCAACTATACGGAAGCCTTCAGCAAAATCAAATATATTACGGCAACGACCTTTCCGCAGGCAACGAATATCGTAAATGGGCTGCTAGAGAAGGGTGTCGCTAATCTGAAGGTCATTTATTACGGCTGGCAAAATCAAGGCGACTATGACCTTTATGACCGTTTTCCAATTGAGGAGTCGCTAGGCGGCGAGACGGCTGCCAAGGCTTTTGTTTCCAATATGACAAAGCATGGCATTGACGTCATGTTCGAGGATGATTTTGTCTGGATCGATTCGGACAATTCCGATTTATCTGGCAAAACGAACGGTATTCGCGGCATTGATGAAACGGTATTTGTTGATGAGGGATGGTTTATCAGCAAGCCGTCACGTACCGTTGCCATGGCCTATCAAACGATTGAGAAGCTGAAGGAGATTGGCATATCCGGCATTTTGTACAACTGGATGGGTGAAATGGTATTCCATGACTATGATCCGACAGGCATAGAAACTCGTTCGGACACAATTGCTGTTTACGATGGCTTACTCGAATACACGCAGAAGACGCTTGGCACGGCTGGCGTATATCGCGGGAATGACTACGCAGTTGGCCAAAGCGATTTTATTGCTAATTTGCCGCATGAATCCAGCTATGATTTCATGGTCGACGAGACGGTTCCTTTTTATCCGATCGCGCTTCATGGTTATGTATCGTATTCGTTTGGAGATGGCAATCTTCGTAATGATGTAGAAACTGAATTTTTAAAAGCGATTGAATACGGAGCTGTTCCTTCTTTCTTCCTCACACATGAGGATTCACGGAAGCTCAAGTACACGGCTGCGAGTTTCTTATTCAGCAGTCAATATGAGAAGTGGACAGACCGCATTTTAAAGGAATACGAGGCTTTTGATTCGCTGGCAGGTTTGTATTCCCAAACGATTAAAAATCACGAAAAGCTGTCTGAAAATCGGTTTGCTACCGTTTATGAGGACGGCACACGGGTGATCGTCGATTACAACAGCAAGACTTTCGTCGTAGAGAAGGGAGCGGGCGCCTAATGCAAGCAAAAGCTAGAGTCCGTGCAGCGCGCCTTCATCTCTGGAAGCGCTACGGAATGGGACTGCTGTTCATGCTGCCATGGATTATTGGGTTTGCGATGTTCGTCATTATCCCGATTAGCTGGTCGTTATTTATGTCCTTTAACAAGGTGCAAGTAGCGGTCGGAGGATTTAAATATGAATGGGTCGGATTGCGCAATTTTCGGGATGCTTTTTTGAAAGATAACATTTTCCCAATTGAACTTATCACTTATTTCCAAGAAATGCTGCTGATGGTTCCGATCATCGTTATTTTTGCCCTGCTGATCTCACTAATGCTGAATCAGAAATTTCCTGGACGATTTATTTTCCGCGCGCTGTTTTTTCTTCCAGTTATTTTTGCAACAGGGCAAGTGCTCTCGGAGCTGTTCTTGCAAGGAGCGGGAGATATTCCATTCCTGGAGCAGTACAATTTGCTTCCGATAGTTGAGGAATATGTTGGCAAGCAATTTGCAGAGACCGTAATGGCAGTTTTGGGCAAAGCGATTCTAATTTTATGGTATTCCGGTGTGCAGATTCTTATCTTTATTGCGGGTTTCCAGACGATTTCACCAACGATTTATGAGGCTGTGCGGATCGATGGCGCCTCCCCTTGGGACAGCTTCTGGAAAATAACGCTGCCAGCTTGTGTGCCATTCATCAGCTTGAATGTGCTCTACACGATTATCGACCTGTTCACATTCCCGCTTAATCCTGTGCTGAAGCATATCAAAGACAACATGTTTAAGGTCGATACCGGTTACGGCTACGCCAGTGCGCTCGCTTGGATTTATTTTGGACTCATCTTCGCGCTGATCGCCCTCGTATTATGGCTGTTTAACCGGAGCCTCAAGACAAGGAGGGTACATTCATGATTACTGCGATGAAGTCTGAGTTCGAGAAGGTTAGCCGCAGCGTAAGGGGAGTTCTATGGGGCCGCAAAGCCCAGAAAACAAAAATGCTGGTGCTCGGACGAAGCTTGTCTGACGGATTGCTGGCGAAGCTCATCATTTATTTGCTGCTCTCGATTGTCGCTTACCTTTATTTACAGCCGATTCTTTATATGGTCAGCACGATGTTTAAGAACATGAGTGATCTCCTTGATCCGACGGTAAAGTGGATTCCGCGCGAGATTACTTGGGAAAATGTGACGAAAGCGCTGAAGGGTCTGCAATACCCGGAAGCGCTCAGAAACACTGCCCTTATATCGGTGACATGCTCGCTCGTACAGGTCATTATTTGTGCGATGACCGGCTATGCGCTTGCTAGGCTGGAGCTGCCATTCAAGGGACTTTTTACGGCGCTAATCATATTGACTTTCTTGATTCCGCCGCAGGTTATCATCATTCCGCTTTACGTTATATTCAGCAAGCTCGGCTTGTTGAATTCGATTTTTGTGTTTCTCATACCGGCTATATTCGGGCAAGGCCTTAAGGGAGCATTATTTATTCTCATTTTCCGGCAGTTTTTCAAAGCGCAGCCGCCAAGCTTGGAGGAAGCAGCGAAGCTGGACGGAGCTTCTACAGCGAGGCTGTTTTTCGGAATTATGCTGCCCCTTGCAAGGTCAGCATGCTTAGTCGTGTTTCTTTTCTCATTTATTTGGTACTGGAACATGTATTATGAGCCATCGATGTTTCTTACCAAAGGCTTCACGCCGCTGTCGATCCGCCTAGATATGCTGGAGGATGTGCTGAATCCGTCCTTGCTCGGAAATACGCGAACCATCGTTAATCCGATTACGGAGAGCACCAAAATGGCCGCAGCCTTCCTTATCATTTTACCGCCGATCATCGTGTTTATGTTCCTTCAGCGCTGGTTCGTTAGCGGTATTGAAAGAACGGGAATTGTTGAATAGTCCGCTGTCTGCGCTAAGGTGCAGCAGCTCTTTAGGGGGGTGATGTTTCGGCAAACAGCTGCTGGAACGGTTTCAACGTTATAAAGAATGCTAAACCGCAAAAAACGAGGGGAAGGCTTATGAAACTAAGCCTATGCTTACGAAGCTAGTTTTGCTTCACAAAACTAAGCCTATGCTTACGAAGCCAGTTTTGCTTCACAAAACTTAAAGCTTATGCTTACGAAGCCAGTTTTGCTCTACAAAACTTAAAGCTTATGCTTACGAAGCCAGTTTTGCTTCACAAAACTAAGCTTATGCTTACGAAGCCAGTTTTGCTCTACAAAACTTTAGCCTATGCTTACGAAGCTAGTTTTGCTTCACAAAACTTTTAGGAGGCCAAAAAATGAAAAACAAAAGCGCTTTGACATGGATGTTGTGTATGGTCTTGTTATTTTCAGTCGTTCTCTCAGCTTGCTCCGGCAATGGTGAAAAGAATAAAACGACTAACACTCCTTCTAATAATACAGCGACAGATGCACCTACCGATGATGCAGCCAAACCGGCTACAGAAGAGAAGCATGAGCCTGTTACGATTAAACTCATTTCATGGTCTGATTCCTACACGGAATTATACAAAATGTTTAACGAAAAATATCCATGGATTACAATTGAACAGGTTCCTGTAAACGGAAAACCAATTATGGAGATCATCGCTACTTTGGAAGCGGCAGGAACACCAGCCGATTTAACTTGGATCGACAGTGATTTGATCTCGTTTGACCAAGCTGGCTTGGTTGAGGATTTGACTCCTTATATTGAGAAGGATATGACATTCCAAGATGTTCAGCTGCCTCAAGGATTTTTTGATACGATGACGTATAAAGACAAAAAATTGGCTGTGCCATTCGTTGACGTACCGATGTGGATACTCGTCAATAAAGATTTGCTTGCTAAGCATGGTGTTGAAATGCCAGCAAATGATTGGACTTACGATGATTTCCGCGATGTAGCCAAAAAAATTACCGATCCAGAAGCAGGGGAATATGGCTTAACGACACAGCCAGAATTTCAAATGCGCGTTCTTAGCACAAAAGCAATTGCTGACGGACATGCTGCAAACATTCATTACTTAAATGAAGATTTGACACAAAGCTTGCTCAATACGCCAGATGTAATGAACGATGTTAGATGGCTTTCAGATTTTGTGTGGAAAGACGGCTCCATGCAGAGCAATGCGAAGGCTAAGGAACAAGGCGATGTATCGAGAGAATTTATTAACGGTAAAACGGGCTTTGCGATCGGCGGAGACTGGGTACTACCTGGCCTCAAAAAGGATGCGAAATTTGAATGGGATGTTTTGCCTTTCCCAAGAGGAAAAGTAAGCCAACCAGGTTATAGTATTTATGGTCCGCTTTCACTGCTCAGCGGTTCCAAGCATAAAGAAGAAGCGTTCCTATGGATTAGCTTCCAATTCTCAAAAGAAGCGCAAAAATGGAAGATTGACCAAGGAGCTAATGCTTCAGTTATCGATCCTGAATTGACAGCTTATTATGATGAAACGCCAATGTGGGAAGGCAAAAACAAGGAAGCTGTTAAAATTGCAAAGGAAAATGCAAAAATACAGCCGGGCGTAACCGTTCCTGCTTGGTCTGAATACAACTGGAACAATATTTTGAATGAAATTATTTTTGATGGAGCAGATATTAATAAACTGATTCCAGAAACGGAAAAATGGAATAAGCGGACGCTAGAGGTTCGTGAATCGTTGAAATAATCGGAGTCTACCTTAAGTAGGCTAATCTCAAAATCACCCTATGTCGCTTAGTTTGCGGCAATAGGGTGATTTTTTTGTATTAATAAGGTATGTAGATAGCCTAAGCTTAGTAATTCATAAACTTAGTCATATAAAATAATTAATAATTTCAATATAAATATGTATTATTTAAGAAGTTTCAATCTAATTGGTTTAATTTACATAACATTTTAGTTAAACTGGTTTAATATAGATAAATTAACAGTGGGGGTTATCAAAAATGAAGATGGGATTACGCTCGTTGACGAATAAATTTATGCTAGTCATGGCCGCCGCATTAGTCATAATCGTTAGTGTGATTCTCATGTATGAATGGAAATCTACTCGTATAGCTGTCGAGCAGCAGCTTCTGGAAAAGGGTCGCACGATGGTTTTATCGCTAGCTCGCACACTTGAGAATATTACGGAGCAGGATTTTAAAACAGGTGTTGTGCTGGAGGATGGAACGAAATGGGACGGAAATAAGCTTAAAGAGGATTTTTTCAACGATACATTGACTGTAAATCCTGAAAGTGAGAAAGTGGCTGAAAAAAGGCTAAAGGACTCAACCTATGCGGGGAAAGAATCGATTTTATACAATGGAGAGTCCATTCCGCTATCTCAATATGAGCTGAAATATGATAGTGCCTATGACCGTTATACGGATTACCGCTGGCAAGGCATTATGGATAGTTTTCTGACGGAGGAAAATGTTATTTTTGCTATTGCAGGCGCTTATTCAGAAAATCCGAATTTTGCGGGCTATATCCCAACACATAATAGCATTTACAGCCCTATGGGAGAAGAATCAAAAGATGCTTGGGGTGACGAGGGGCTCCTTAGTCAAAACTACCGGGCCAATCGGATTTTTAACGATAAAACAGGCTACAATGCCGCTACGAATACGAAGACGGACGATGTCCTTCTGCAAAAATATAATAGACTCATAGACGGGAAAACGGTAGAAACGTGGGATATTTCCTATCCGTTAATTATTGATGGCAAACATTGGGGCGGGGTACGTGTTGCATTGTCAAAAGAAAAGGCAGATGCGCTCATTGCTTCAGAAAGAACGATGGTTGTCATGCAATTTGGCGGCCTGATGGCTGTTGTTTTGGTTGTTTTGTTTCTGCTATCACAATTTATGGTAGGACGTAAGCTTCGTAATATTGTTCATGCTGCAATTAATCTTAATTCTAGCGAAGCGGATCTTACCTATCGTATAGAAAATAAAGGAAATGATGAAATTGCTCGCCTAGGCGAAGAAATCAATCATTTTATTGCCCATATGCAAGGCTTAATGCGGACGATTCGGAACAATGCCGCATCCGTATCGGATTTTGCAGGCCGATTGGGTGTAGGCTCGCAGCAAAGCCGAGAGCTCTCCTCGCAGCTTGCTTCCTCTGTGAATGAGATGGCAATTGGCGCGGAAAATCAAGCAGACGGAGCAGTTGAGGCAGCAAGGTCTATGGAGGAAATGGCGACGAGCGTAGGAAGGATTGCTCACTCCTCGAGCCAAATGTCGGAAGCGTCGAACGATATGCTGCAAGCAGCGGAGCTGGGCCATGAAAAATCGGATCATGCAGTTGGTCAAATGGAACGGCTTGGCGCGGCAACGGCTTCGATATCACGAGTGATCGGGCAGCTTAATGAGCGCTCATCCGAAATCCAAGAGATGGCAGGCACGATTGCTGCTATTGCAAATCAGACGAATTTGCTCGCTCTAAACGCTGCTATAGAAGCGGCACATGCAGGGGAGTATGGCCGTGGATTTGCAGTAGTATCAAGTGAAGTGAGAAAGCTGGCTGAACAGGCTTCGGCTCATGCGGGCCATATCGAAGAAACGATTAATGAGGTGCTAGCCTTGACTGCCGATGCTGTTGGCGCGGTCAATGCAGGAGAGCAAGAAATGGAACAAGGATTACTCATCGTTCAGGAGCTAAAGGTATCTTTTGATACGATATGGAAGGAATCCCGCCTTGTAGCCTCACAAATTGAAGACGTATCTGCTTCAACGGAGGAGATGGCAGCAGGCAGTGAGGAAGTGAGCGCTTCCGTTGAATCGATGGCGCAGGTAGCCAAGGATACTTCAACTCATGCTGCGCAATCGGCAGCGGACACTGAGCGGCAAAATCAGCTCGCAGCTGAAACGCAGCAGCTTGCTTCATCTGTAAATGAGCTTTCGGAAGAGCTTCAGCGTTCGATTAAGAGATTCAAAATTGAGTAATTTGGAGCTGAAGTAGATTTATGATGAAATACTAGTTATAGGCGCATGAAATCGAATAGGGAATCGTACAAGTTGAAAAAAAAACGGTCAGAACCTTTGTCTAATCCTTTCAAATTTGATACAATTCACAAAACAAGCACTTACAATTTCATAGAATAGCTAATATGGTGCTGCCGTGAATCTATTATTCACAAGCAGCTTAATAGGGAAGTTCGGTCAAAATCCGACGCGGTCCCGCCACTGTATCGCGGAGCAGACGATCATGTTGTCCACTGTCATATCACGACGGGAAGGAGATCGTCTAAGCAATGAAGCGAAGCCAGGAGACCTGCCATAGGAGCGCTCTATATTTCTCACGAGGATGGGAGGGAGATGTTTATTCGTGCTTTTGCAATAGGTGGATTCCTATGTTTCCATGCGCACGTGTTTATCCAAACATCTTTCCACAAACGGAAAGATGTTTTTTTGTTGCCAAAAATGATTAAAGGGAGAGAAAACATTGCTTAATTTAAAAAGATTTATGAAAAAGAGTTTGCCTGCAATTTTAAGTTTTGTATTGGTGTTTACTTTATTTGCACCACAAGTAGGTAAAGCGGCAGATCATTCTGCGAATACGTCATTGAATGAGATGATTGATAAGACGGTTGAGTATTATAAAAATAGAAATACAACATTGAATTCTTGGTGGGAAATTGTTGCCCTTTGGGGTGCTGGAGAAAACCTGCAGGATGGCAGTTGGAAGCTGCCTAGTTGGAAGACCGTGGATCCGGGGTTGAAGCCTAATGATAGTGATACAACTCATATCCGCTATATTTATTCATTACTCGCGATGGGTGAAGATCCTGCGCATGCGTGGGAAACGGATCGAAATCTGTATGCGGAGTTAGCTGCACAATTAAATAAGGATACAGGGTCATTCGCCGGTTCAACAAACAGGCATATGTGGGCGATGCATGCACTTGACACGGGTGCAAAGCTTGGGAGTGACGTTGGTAGCTGGGATGATACCTCAAAGAATAAGGCATTAAAATATCTATTAAGTAAACAGTTGAATGACGGTGGATTTGCATTTTTTGGAAAAGATTCTGATCCTGATATGACTGGTATGGGGCTGCTTGCACTCGGCAATTATCAGAATGATAGTGCTGTTCAAGCTGCGATTGTAAGAGTGAAAAATTATTTGCAAACTATAAAGTTAAACCAAGAAAATGTCATGTATGGAAAAAACTCGAGCAGCACTTCTGCCGTAGTAAGCGGATTAACAGCCGTTGGCGAGGATATGTTGTCTGATGTCTGGATGGCTAATGACAAATCAGTACTTGATACTTATTCATTGTTCCAGCTCCAGAATGGAGCATTTAAGAACGATTTAGATAAAGGTTCTAATTCAATCGCTACAGAGCAAGCACTTGTTGCACTTGCTGATATTAAAAATCAGAAAACGGTATGGCAACGTTTAGGTGAAATAAAACTTCCTGTCTTTGTTAACACAAAGGTTAAAGTTGATGGTATTTCTCAAAGTATTTATGATCAGAAAACGGTTAGTTTAAAACAGAATGAAAAGCCAGTTACAGCACTCGATGCTCTAAAAAAGGCACTTAATACAGCAAATCCACCTATCACTTTCAATATTGTAAATAGTAGTATTGGTTCATATGTTCAAGGAATTGCTGGACAAGAAGCTGGTTCATTTGGCGGCTGGGATGGCTGGATGTACGAGGTCAATGGCATTGCGCCAGATGTAGGTGCAGATGCATACCAGCTTAAAGAAAATGATGAGGTCCGATTCTATTACAGTCGTTACCCTGCGCTCTCTACAACAACAAAGCTGAACACCGGCTCAGTTGATCCTATTGTCGACGTTAAGCTTGTGGGTGATCATTTCAGCAGCGAAGCGACTATTGCAAGCAACTGGGCTATTGATTCGGATACGTCAGGACTGACGATTAAATCAATTGAGAAGACGAACGATCAGCACATTAAGATTAGTCTTTTGGGCAAAGCAAAAGACAAGCCATTTACACTACAAGCATTAGCAGCAGCTTCAGAGAGTAAGAAGGAGAGCGAACCGTTTCCGGTTTTAGTTTCTGATTCTGTGACTGTAGATTTTCAGGTTGATGGCATTTCATCACCAATTTATACGAAGCAAACGGTGACACTTAAGAATACAGAAAACCCAGTAATGGTTTTAGATGTATTTAAAAATGCCCTTGATCGAGCAGAGCCAAAGATTGGTTATAAAATAACGGAAAGCAACTTCGGCCCTTATGTATCAGAAATAGCTGGGGAAGCAGCCGGCAGTCTTGGCGGCTGGGACGGCTGGATGTATGAAGTAAATGGGATTGCTCCAGAAGTTGGCGCAGACGCATATGAGCTTAAGGAAAAAGATGTCGTTCGCTTCTATTACAGCAGATATGCTGAACTTTCTACACAATCAACGATTACAAGTGGTGCTGATAATCCGTCGATTGACGTAAAGCTTGCTGGTGACGAGTTCACTAGCGTTGCGGCCAATATCGAAAATTGGACTATTGATACTGGAAATACAGATCTAAAAGTAAAATCACTTGTTCAAGATGGCAAGAACATAAATATTTCTTTTGAAGGTACAGCAAAAGGCGGAACAATAACCGTTAAAGCATTAGCTGCTGCGTTAGTTGGCAAAAAAGAATCCGATCCAATTGTAATCGCTATACCTCGTGAAGTGAGTGAAACAACGGATCAAAATTTTGCAATTCATGAGAATGAGAAGGTTGTCACTCTTGGTACAGCAAGCAATTCGCATGTAACTAACAATATCAGTCTTACATTTACATCGGCTGCATTGCCACAGGTAACAGCTATTCGTGGTACGACAACGTTGGAGATTCCAGCTAATACAAAGGTTACATCAACATGGGATCAAAAGCTGCTGCTTCCTAAAAATTTGAGCATAGATGATAGCGGTCTAACGACTAAGTTGAATAGTGTTTTGTCTGCTGACAATAAAAAAGTCGATGGAATTTCAATTCGCATACAAGCGGGCGGAAATGAAAAAATACAATTTAATCAACATGTTACCCTTACTATTAAAGGTCAAGGCGATAAAGAAGTTGGATTTGTAGATCAAGCAGGTGTGTTCACGCAAATTAAGAAATATGCTGATTCATCAGCTCGTACGGATGAGGTCTATGCTTATAATCAAAACGGCGATCTTATTATTAAAACAAAGCATTTCACAGAGTTTTTAGCTTATACAACAACGACAGCTTCGACTGGTGGAGATGGTGGTACCCTTCCGGTAGCGGAGACCATTACTCTATCAGTTGAAAAGCGTACTGTCAGCACGGGTGATTTGGTTGCTCCATACACTGTAACTCTTAAACAAGGTGATACTGCCTTTACTGCACTTAAACGTGTGCTTGAAGAGAAGGGTGTTTCTTTCAAATATATAGGTTCGGATTCAAGTATTTACGTACAAGCAATTGGTGGTCTTGCTGAATTTGATCATGGTGAGAAAAGCGGTTGGATGTACTCTGTTAATGGAACCTTCCCGCAAATAAGTGCAGGTTCATATGTGCTTAAAAAAGGAGATAATGTTCGCTGGCAATATACGAAGGATCTAGGTGCGGATATTGGAGCAACGGTTCCAGGGGATACTGGTGGACAGGTTCCTGGAAAAGACCCAGAAGTAAAGCCAAATCCATCTGCAACAAAATACTCAGATGAATCAAAAATTGCAAGCTGGGCTTTGGAAGCAGTAAACAAAGCAACGGCTCTAGGCTTCATGCAAGGCACAAGTACGAGCAATGCAACATTCGAGCCTACACGTAATTTGACGCGTGCTGAATTTGCAGCGCTAATGGTTAAGTACTCCGGAGCAGACCCTATTATGGAGGATTCCGGCTTTAAGGATGTTAACAGTGGGACATGGTATTATGGTTATGTTAAAGCAGCCAAAGAAAAAGGATTGATGTCAGGTGTAACTGAAACTTCTTTTGCACCGAACCAACCGATTACAAGACAAGAAATGGCTGCCGTTTTAGTTAGACTTAAAGGTCTAGCTGATGAGAATGCACCACAAGCAGCAATTAAGGATCGTGACGCTGTTGCAGCGTGGGCTGTTCCTTATGTAAATGTAGCTTACCAAAAAGGTCTGATGACAGGAGATAACGGCAAGTTTAATCCACAAGCTCTTGTTACACGTGAGATGGCTGCTGTTACGATCATCCGACTTCATGAATTGAAATCATAATTTACTAAGCTGTCTCGTAGGCTATTGCAATAGCTGCGGGACAGCTATTTTCTTGAAAGGAGAGTGTGGATTCAGGATGAACAAAAAATATGTATCGCATAAACCATTATTATTGCTGGTTATATACGCATTAATGCTTTCTTGCGTGAGTTCGGCTCTGCTGCCTATGCAGCGCGCAGCAGCGGCAGAAACGATGGCGGTAGAGAATGAAATGACATCAGCTGCGAAACAAATCTTAAGCAGCGGCACCATTAGCGATTGGGAAGCGATTGCCTTATATCGTTCTGGTCATGCGGTGCCAGCGAGTTACTTGAGCGGGCTGGCTTCTTATTTAAAAGAGAACAAAGGTGAATTCCGCAAAGTAACCGACCTTGAACGAATGGCTATTGCGATTAGAGCGGCAGGTGAAGATGCAGCCTCCTTCGCTGGCTACAATCTCATTCAAAGCATCTACAATCATTCGAGAATGACGAATCAAGGTACGAATGGCGTGATTTTTGCATTGATTGCTATGGATAGCGGTAACTACGAGGTGCCTACAAACGCTTCATGGACACGTGCGAAGTTAATAGACTGGCTGCTCAGCCAGCAAAATACGAGTGGAGCATTCCCACTATCGGAGAAATCCGAGGATAATTTAGATATAACCGCCATGGCGATTAGCGCACTCGCTCCTTACCAAGAACAAGTAAAAGTGAAAAGTGCAATCGACAAAGCTGTAAAATGGCTGTCTTCTGAACAGCAAGTAAATGGCGGCTTTAACGCGTTTGGAGACGACAACAGTGAGAGTGTAGCTCAAGCTATTATTGCTTTGGCAGCTATAGGAATTAGTCCAATGGAATCCAGCTTTATGAAAAAGAACGGGAATCTCCTAACGAGCTTATTAAGGTTCCAGCTTGCGGATGGTAGTTTTGCACATGCACTCGGTCAGCCATCAAATGAGATGGCAACGGAGCAAGCGTTGATGGCGTTAGCCGCGTACGACCGCTATAGCAAGCAAAAGCCGGCGTTGTTCAACATTTCGGCAGATACAGAATTGACGGGCAGCAAGCCGCAATTTGTAGACAACAACCTCATTTCCGTATGGGCCTATGATGCTGTTTATAGCGTGTTCGAAGCCAAAGTTATGGTAGGGGTAAGCGGTTCGGAGCTTCGCTTTGATCCGAAGAAGCAGATGACAAGAGCTGAATTCGCAACCTTGCTCATCAATCTATTGGAGGAAGCCCCTGCTAATGAAGCAGCAAAAGTGTTCAAGGATGTTCAGCCTGGCGCATGGTATTACGGAGCCATTATGCGTGCCAAGGAACTGGGCATCATTCAAGGGATTACAATAGACTCGTTCAAACCGAACCAAGCGGTAACAAGACAAGAAATGGCGATCATGATTGCCAAAGCTTTCAAGCTTAAGGGCAGCACAGATTCGCTTCCTTTCAAAGACGAGAGCAGCATTCATGAAAGTGCAAAAGCATACGTCAATGCCGTATATGTGAATGGCTTGATGCAGGGCTCGAACGGCAGCTTTAATCCAAAAGCGGTCGTTACGAGAGAAATGGCAGCCGTAGTAGCAGATAAACTGCTGGAATTGCCGGCAGCCTAAATTCAGAAGAAGCGAAATGAAAGAGCAAGCTGCTCTTTTGTTTCGCTTCTTTTTTTGCATCTTACTACATAGGAAGGAAGCCCCTTTTTCCACTAAACGAACCAAATTCAGGATTTTGTTCTTTATAAAGAATATTGGTAGTGGTATATTTAAGAGGTTGAAAGGAGGAGCACTTATTTCTTGCAATCAGATGATTTGAACCGCAAATAGGAGGCTTAAAGTGAATATATTAAAGCTAGTCATGTCACTAATGCTCGGATTACAGCTATTGCTAATACCTAATCAGGCTTCGGCAGAAGCGTCGGATTCCAAAGACTATTATCTAATTGAACTTTCTAAGTTTGGCATTTATAACGATGGCACACATCCTGTTGAGACAACAAAGGGCATTAACAATGCACTGCAATGGGCGGTTAAAAATGGGAAAACGACGACATCACTGCCGCCGGGTACCTATTTAATCGATAAAGCTAACCGGATTAATATGGTCAGCAATATGGTGTTTGATCTCCCGATGGATGTGGTGCTCCAGAAGGAAACAAATGATAAAGAGTCGTATCAACTCATGTATTTGGGTTATGGCGTTCATAACGTCACGCTGAGAGGCGGGACCTATGCAGGTGACAGGGAAACACATAACTATTCTAAAAAAGACAATAAGCACAGCTCAGGCACACATGAAGCTGGTTATGGCATTTTTACACAAGGAGCTTATGATATTACCATTGACGGTGTGAAATCGATTAATTTTACAGGCGATGGTCTCATACTGGGCGGTTATGGCACGATGGCAAAGGATTTGTATGAAGATCATTTTGTATTAGGCGCATTCGATGATAAAGGAAAAAATGTCGCGAATGCAAAAAAGCTTCGAACGAAGCAGCCTCTTAATTTTACGAACACGATTTTTAAAACGGAGAAACAATTTGAATTGTCGAATGCGATTAAACTGCCATATAAATTTGATATCTTCTTCTATAAAGCGAACGGAGCTTTTATTAAGAAGCTGGTAAATGTGAAGGTGCGCGAGCTCATCGACATACCGGAAGGAGCGACGCAGTTCCATCTTGTATTCGAGCAAGCGACCAAAAAAGGCGCCTATGTGGAATTTTGGAACAAAAGTGTAACGAAAAACGTGGTTGTGAAAAATTCTGAATTTGCTTATAACCGTAGGCAAGGGATTACGGTCGGCGGTGCTGACCAAGTACTTATTGAGAACAACGTTCTTCATCATATCAAAGGGACGATGCCGCAGTCGGGAATAGATGTGGAGGGCGGTTTTGGCGAGAACGGACACCGCAACAGCAATATTACGATCAAAAGCAATAAATTTCACGATAATGCTTCGTACGATGTCATTCTATATGATGGAAAAGACGCAATCGTAGAAGACAATCATTTGGCATCAAAAGGTGCGATTGGGCTAGCCATCTCCGATCCATTTAAAGGGGCCATGATTAAAGGCAATCACTTTGACGGCTCGCGTATTGCCGCGGCTCACGATGCCACATTTATCGATAACAAGATGAATGATTCCTATACTTCGTTTACGGGTCCTAATATCAAAATAGATGGAATGACCTTTACGGACTCTATGTTTTTAATTAGTGCGAAGGATTCTTTTGGAGTGAGTGCATCGAACATCATTATGAATAACAACAAAAAGAGTGATTCTGGTCTATCGCTTTGGGGAAAACCGATTCGATTGAAAAACATAACGATTAACGGCGAGGGCAAGCTTAGGGTTGTAACGGGCGGTATAACCGAGGGCTCGATCATCGATAACTTAAAGGTAACCGGCTTTAATACCGATTCCGGGTTAACGCTGCCTCCTGCCACATATAACAACTGCGAATTTATCGGAGCCGCGGGAACGGGTAAATTTGGATCGATTGCGATTTCACAAGCCGGCAAATATGTGTTCGATGGCTGTACCTTTCAATCACCGCCAGCGCTTAGCACATTAGTGATTGCTGAACATCCGAAGCTTGATTTGACGATCAAAAATTCGACATTCGAGCTATTAGGCAACTCTCAAGCCATTAGTGTCCAATCGGCGAAAAACCTGCTGCTGGAGAATAATACGATTACAGCGGAAAAACTAACCTCCGATAAAACAGAAATTGTGCGCATCAACGATTATTGGAAACGGAATAATCCGCATGACGTTCTGAAGGCTGTAATTAGAGGAAATACGATTACAACCAATTTAGCTGCGATCGGCATCACCACATTATATGCGGGAACAGGAGCACCAGCCTATCTCATTGAGAACAACACCTTATACACAGCTAAGCTGGTTCAAAAGAAAAATGATATTTTGAAAAACAATTCGATTAAGAAACAATAGGCTGGCAAACGTTAGCTTTTATAAAAATGAGCATCCGTTTTCTTCAATTGAAGAGAACGGATTTTTTATTGTATTTTTCCGATTCGACGCGGGGGTAGGTAAATAGCTATAATAAGGAAATGAAGTTGCTTAGCAATTCCATTTCTTGCTTTATTGATTACCATACAATGAATAGGATGAATGTTCATGCTCAAGCGGCTTGGTAGAAGTATCCGTGACTTTCGTGAAACGTACAAGCAACATTTGTTGTTTGAATATTTATTTATGCTCCTAACGAGCTTTGTCATCATTCCGATTATTTCTTTTATTTTTAACCGTATGCTTCGTGTACTTGGATCGGGCTCTGTATTGAATGGCGATGTTTACAAAATTGGACTGAGCTACACGGGCGTTGCTGGATTAATCGCGATTTGTTTAGTAGCAGTACTTGTGCTTTTTATCGAGTTTGGCGTGGTCATTACGATTTCTCAGCAGCATTATTTTGGCAAACAGGTATTGATCTCAGATGCCGTGCTGACGACGCTGAGACAGACGCCTAAACTATTTGGATTCGGCTTGATTCAGCTGTTGTTTTTCCTATTGTTTCTCGTGCCGTTTATTGAATCACCGCTGTCAACTTCCCTTTTTGCACAATTTAACGTCCCGATATTTTTTAACAGCCGCGTCTTGAGCTCGTCTATGATGATGCTTTCTTTATACGGCTTGTTCCTTTTGGCGGGCGTGTACACCATCTTGAGATGGATTTTTGTTTTGCATTTCATTATGATCGAAGACAAGTCCATTCGAGTAGCAATCAGAAGCAGTCTCTTATTGACGAAGGGAAAGCGGTTATCGATCTTTGTTAATCTGTTTTTGCTAAATGTGTTCGTATTTGCGCTTGGTTTTGTCGTCATCTCGTCTGTTGCATATTTGCCAGCGTGGCTGGACATCAATGTGCTAAAAGCGGTGTCCAATCATTATTCATTAACGTTAACAACGGTGCTAACCTATATGTTCACTTTGCTGCTCGTGCCGATTAATATTATCTTTTTGACAAGGCTCTTCTATCACTTTAAACGTACACGAGGCGTAATGCCGCGAGATCAGCTCCGTTTATTCAAAAATGGCTGGGTAGGTCCGCTTGAGCAGCGTCTAATGACTTTTCTAAAAGGCAGAACGAGGAAACGAGTGCTCTACAGCTCTATATTGGCTGCTTATTTAGCGCTTGCGCTGTTTGTCAGCTATGCTGCAAATGATCAATTGGTTTATGTAAAATGGAGCGTGCTCTTGTCTGCTCATCGCGGCGATACGCTCGTTGCGCCGGAAAACTCACTGGAAGCGATTCGCAGCTCAGTGGCGCAAAGCATTGATGCCGTTGAAATTGATGTACAGATGACAAAGGATGGCGTAGTTGTACTGAACCATGACTATAATTTACAGCGTATGGCGGGTGTGCCGAAGCGGGTGAGCGAGCTGGATTATGAGGAAATTGCGAGGCTGAACATTGCCAAAGCTGGCGGTGAACCCGATGAGATTGTGCGAATCCCCATGTTATCCGAGGTGCTTGGAGAAGTGCTTGGGAAGTCGAAGCTGATCATTGATCTTAAGCCATACGGTTCAGGCGAACAATTGGCTGAGCATGTTGTTGCATTAATTGAACAATTCGATATGGTGCAGGACTGTTATATTCAATCATTCGATCGGTCTACGCTTCAGCATATTCGGTCGCTTAACCCCGATATTAAAATTGGGCAAATTTTATATTTTGCACTCGGTGATCTTTCGCTTCTTGATGTTGATTTCTATACCATTGAACAGATTATGCTGACAGAGCAGCTTGTGGAGCGTGCGCATAAAAAAGGCCGCGAGGTATGGGTGTGGACAGTTAACAGCGAGCGAAATTTAAAAGAGGTGCTTAAATTCGAAATCGACGGCATTATTACCGACTATCCTGCGCGCGCGCATAATATGGTTGAGTTGAAATAAGAACATACAGATTGAGCGGAGGGGCGGTTAACGGTGACACAAATTGAAAAATATAAACCTTTTATTGAGTCGCTCCCGCCCGGCAGCTTGTCCAAGGAGCAGCTGTTCGTGAAACAATTGCTTCTTCACGAAGAGCAGGACATGTCGATTTATTATGTGCCTTACGAATATGTGAATACTGCTGCTAAAGTGATGATTATCGGCATTACGCCAGGCTTTACCCAAATGGAGGTAGCCATACGCAGCGCGCGGGAGGATCTTGTAAACGGGGTGTCTTATGACCTCATTGATCAACGCGCGAAGAAGCTTGCCAGCTTTGCAGGCTCTATGAGGAAAAATTTGATCGACATGCTTGATCAAATTGGATTGCCAGCAGCGCTTGGCATAAAGAGCAGCGAGCTATTATTTTATGAGCTTAGAGATTTACTGCATACAACTTCAGCAATAAGGTATCCCGTGTTCATAAAGGGTAAAAATTACACTGGGCACAGCCCTGTTATTTTGAAATCAGAGACGCTTTATCACTATGCTGAGAGTATCTTTCTTCCAGAATTGCTGGCAGTAAAAGATGCGCTTGTCATCCCGCTTGGCAAGTCGGTATCCGATGTAGTCAAGCATTTTGCTGACAAGGGATGGATAGATAAAGAACGATGCTTGTTCGAAATGCCGCATCCCTCAGGAGCAAATGGTCACAGAAAAAGCCAGTTTGAGCAGAACAATGCACAGATGCAGCAGCAAGTGATTACATGGTTCAGCTAACTATATAACAGCTACAGAAATAGAAAGGCGTGACGGGGATGCATAGTAAAAAAGTTCGTATGATTACCTCTTTTGCGTTTCTAGCCAGTCTCTTATGGATATTTGCTTTAGGCTGGTCGATAAAGGATTATTTATTCGGAACAGCAAGCCAATCATCTGTATCGCAAGATACGGAACAACCAGCAGAATCATCAAGCGGATTAAAGATTATTGCATTAGGGGATTCGTTAACGAGAGGTACAGGCGACATTGAAGGAAAAGGGTATGTGGGTTATGTCAGCGATCAACTGAAGCAGTCCGGTACAGATGTTTCCTTAATTAACTTAGGCATTAAGGGGCTTACCTCTTCAGAGCTAGTGGAGCAGATGAAACAAAAGGAAATCGAGCGGCAAATTGGACAAGCAGACATTATTCTGATGACCATTGGCGGCAACGACTTATTTCTCGGTGGTCAATCGCTTACGGATCTGTCTGAGGCAAGCATTTCGGGTTTAGAAGAAGCGTACTTGAATCATCTAAAAACGATTTTGACGACCATTCGTGCCGTTAATACAGAAGCGACCGTTTATTTGCTTGGATTGTACAATCCGTTCAGCGAGTTCCAAAATGGTGAGTTAATGTCGACTGTGGTTAGGAACTGGAATAGTAAAACTGCTGAGACACTGGCGCAGCATTCGAAAGCCGTTCTGGTTCCAACCTATGATTTGTTTCAGCTGAATGCAGAGAAACTGTTATTTACGGATCATTTCCACCCGAATGAGATAGGGTATCGCTTAATGGCTGAGCGGGTAGCCTCGTTAATTGCTGATGCAGGAGGACAATCATGAGCGACATTACATTAGCGGTTCAGGGTTTACGGAAGGTGATAGGCAAGCGGACGATTATCAAGGATTTAAGCTTTGAGCTGAAGCGCGGCGAAGTATTTGGATTTCTAGGCCCTAACGGAGCAGGAAAAACGACGACGATTCGCATGCTGGTCGGCTTAATTAAGCCATCCTCCGGCACCATCCATATATGCGGCTTGGATATTGCGAAACATTTTACAAAAGCGATGCGGCACTTAGGATGTATCGTAGAAAACCCAGAGCTGTACCCGTTCCTCAGCGGAATGGACAATCTTCGCCACTTTGCCGTTATGATTAATGGAATTACGCAGGAACGGATCAATGAGGTTGTCGCGCTTGTTGGCATGCAGGATCGAGTGAATGATAAAGTAAGCACCTATTCACTTGGGATGAGGCAGCGGCTTGGGATCGCTCAGGCTCTGCTTGGCAAGCCAGATGTCCTCATATTGGATGAGCCAACGAATGGGCTTGATCCATCGGGCATTAGAGAAATGCGTGCTTTTATAAGGTTTCTAGCCGAGGAAGAAGGATTGACCGTGCTCGTATCGAGCCATTTGCTGCATGAAATTCAATTGATGTGTGACCGGGTTGCGATTATTTCCAAAGGCGAGATCATTCGAGTGGATTCGGTTAAGCAGCTGCTGTCCAGCGAAGAACGTCTAGTATGGCGGCTGCAGCCGCAAGAGCTAGGACGATCGATACTTGGCGATGTTACGGCTGTCCTTGGTGAGACAACGGATACGGTTACGACAGCTTACGTTGAACACGCAGTTGGAGAGTGGAATCGCAAGCTTGTGGAGGCTGGGGTAAGTGTGCTGGAGATGAATCGGAAGCTTCCCGCGCTTGAAGATCTATTTCTTGAGCTGACAGGAGGCGAGTCGATTGATTAATCTCGTTCAAAATGAAATGACGAAGCTGGTCGGCAAACGACGTTTTATCGTCATCTCGATCATTATTATCGTTCTTCTCTCGATGTTTACTTATGCGCAGGCGAAACAGGCAGAATCCATAAAGGAGCGGCTGGGTGACGTGGATTGGCGCACCGAATTGCAGCAGCAAATTGTGGATATGCAAAATCGGTTGAGCAGCGCAGGACAGTGGCGAGAGCAAATTCAAATTCAAATCAAACAATCCGAATATTATTTGAACAATAATGTGAATCCTTCTGAGCCGGGAGCGCCAACCTTCATTAGAGGTTTTGTTCAAAACTCGGCGGAGCTGTTTCTCCCGTTGCTCATCATGATTATTGCGGTAGATATCGTCTCCTCAGAACGGAGTATGGGAACGATTAAGCTGCTACTCACTCGCCCGGTGAGCAGGTTTAAAATATTGCTCAGCAAATATATCGCGCTGATTTTGTCCGTTTCCTTAGTTATTTTCATATTTGGTTTGTTGTCTTATCTCATCTCAGCCGTTATGTTCGGTAATCAAGGTTGGTCGGCTCCCGTATTAACCGGCTTCTCCACACAAGGAGGCGAGCTCGACATATCAGGCGTCCGCCTGGTGTCACAATGGCAGTTTATCATTCAGCAGTTTGGACTTGCATGGTTTATCTCGCTTGTAGTGGGAACGTTATCGTTCATGCTGTCTATTCTGATGAGAAGCAGCGCAGCCGGTATGGGAACGATGCTTGCTTGCTTAATTGCAGGCGCTATTCTTAGCAACATGGTATCCTCATGGGATTCGGCCAAATATTTGTTCATGGTCAATCTTGGTTTGATGGACTATGTCAGTGGATCTGCTCCTCCAATCGAAGGCATGACACTTGGCTTCTCGATTGCCGTGCTGGCCGCTTGGATGGCCGGTTCGCTGCTCGTTTCGTTTACGGTGTTTATGAGAAAAGACATTTATTGATCGTGCTGCAGGTTGTCTTACTCATCCTAAAATGCTTCTTCTATGCATAAGCATGTAATAGAGAGGAGCGTGATAAGGTTGGAAAAAACGGTACGCAGATATTACCAGCAAAAACAAAAGCAAAAAGAAATAGAGCAGGAGCTGACAGAACTCAGGCAGACCATTATGAGCTACTTGGCTGAGCAGGAAGCAAATGAGCTGGAGATTGGGAGCCATAAAGTAAAAGTGGTTGTACAGGAGCGTAAGGAATACGACGACAACAAGCTTTATGAGGCGCTGCCAGATCCGGAGCTATGGCGAATGTTATCGAAGCCGGATGGCTCAAAAATTGCAAGCTTGGTCAAGCTGAACGTCATTAATGAGGAAAAGCTGAAGGATACTTTTTCTACAAAGACGGTTAAGCTGCTTCAGGTGGATAAGAAGTAAATTTATGAAAGGACGATTCGGTCAAACGAATCGTTCTTTTTTTTGTGCGTGGCATTTGAAGCTCGCTGGGGGAAATAGTTTGTTAACATCCAATTAATCACGAAGCTCATCCCGCCTAAGCAGCTTTGCGGTGCAAGTTATACGGAAATTGATCTAGAAATTAGATCTATATTGCTCAATCCGACCAAAAACGCTCAAATAGAACTAAAACTAGACTTATTACTGCGCATCTTCAGCCGAATTTTCTCTGCAGCACGAAACTTACAGAAATAGATATAGAAATTAGCGCTATTTCGCACAAACTGAGCAAAACCAGATAAATAGAACTAAAGACTAGACTTATTACTGCGTGGATCCCGCCGAATTGCCTTTGAAGAGCAAAACTAAAAGAAATAGAACTAGAAATTAGCTCTATTTCGCTCAAACCGACCAAAAACGCTCAAATAGATCTAGAAACAAGTCTTATTACTACGCACATAAAGCAACTCAATAGCCATCCAGCTAAGTCAAAAAGGAGGTAATACAACAACAGGCTTCTAAAGTTCTTACTAATCGACGTTTCTCAGTGAATCAGAGAGCCGATACTTCAAATAGACTCTCAAAAAAGTCGTACCAATTCTTAAATGGTCTGAACTCTCTGAATCATCATATAGACAACATATAACTGTCATCCTAAACGCAACTTTTTCATCACTCTAGTCGTCATACTTACCAAATAAAGCCAAACTACGGGCGCATTAGATTTTAGTGTGCAATGGAGGCCTTGTATTTATGATTATCAAAAAATATCAAACGACAGCAATCGTTGTGCTGCTCGCCTTGCTTGTTGGATGTGAGGGCAATGCCATTAACGACATGCCATCAAATCAAGTATCCGCTAAGGAAACACCCGCGAATGCTGTGCAGCTCGTCCAAAAAGAAGAAGTCGCAACTCCTCTACCGATTACGATCGATACGATTAAAAGTGAAATAAAAGATGATTTGACCCAAGATCAGGTTCATACGCTTTTTGGAATACCAGCATCATCTGGAGAGAATTACATCATGATGAACGGTAAGATGAGTGTCATTGATCAATACATATATGAAGAGGGCCAATCAAAACTCGTCATTCAATGGTCCAAGGAAGGGCAGCTGCTATACGCTGTGTTCTACGATACGGATGCTTCAGGGAAACGCAGGAGCTTCCTGCCTGCTATTAAGGGGCTGTCGTCATCCTCATCAGAAAATAATCTTGTAGCTAGAGAGCATGCGATAGAGCTGGATAAGCCAGTTACATTATATATGAACACGAATGCCTATGAGTGGTGGGGAGGAACACGAGCTGTTAAGTTCATCTCTGTAGATGCACGGGCAAAATATAAAGTCGTTACATTGTCGGATGATTTTGCCGAAATTCAGGACGAATCGGGATACGGTGGGTTTGTACCCGTGTGGTATTTAACAAAAGAAGCCGCTCAAGTGAAAGATATAGCACCTCTATCGTTAAAAGCAAAAGAAAATGCTAAAGCGAAGTGGTATCCGAATTCACAAGGTGATGCCACAACTATGAAAGAGGGAGATACCCTCTATGCTTACAAGCAATATGGGGATTGGTATGGAGCTGCCGTACCGGATAGTGACGAAGGTGATAAATCCTATGGCCTTCTATGGATTCGTAAGGATCAAGTAACGTCAGCTGGTGCTGCTGCGCCTTTGTTTGAGATTGAAAATAGCAAACAAGCGGTAGCTGCTGCTGTGCGGAGTGTACTTGTGCCTGGTCTTGAGAAAGCTCGCGTGAAGGCGATCTTTGGTGAACCTTCGTTCGAAGAGTCTTCCGAAAATGTAGCATCAATAGAAGAAAAAGCTCGGACCCTTCCATTATGGCGTTATGAGGGTGAGCAAAATGAGCTTATCGTTGCTTGGTCAGAAGCGGGGACACTTCGGTATTCGATGTACCGAGACTCCTCCGAATTAGTTGCACCACAATTTGGTGTTAGTGCTCAGGGGCCTCTTGTACCTTCGCTGCATATGCAGTGGAATTGGCGCTTCAAGTCCGATCTCGGATTCAATTTTCTACTTGAGAAGGTTGGTAATGTTCTTCTCATCGCAGGCGAGGATGGCGGTTTCAGCGGTATGCACAATAATTCGAATATATATGCGCTTGACTCAGTTACGGGTCGCAAGAAATGGCAGTTTGATTTTGGCTTTGGAAGACATGATTACGGTTTATCGCAGGATAAAGAACGAATAGCGTTTCTTAAAAGCTCCATGCAAGATGACCGTCCAGTTCATACGCTTCAGGCATTAAAGACTGCTACCGGACAAAAAATGTGGCAAAAGAAGCTGGACAATGGTAAGGATGTAACCTCATTTGCTGTATCCAAAAACGTGATCTCAGCCGTACAATCAAAGCGAATCAGCACCACTGAAGAAAAGTTTACTTATGATCTCATCGGGTGGAGCATGGGAACAGGCAAGCAACTTTGGAATATTGAGCTAGCACAAGCTTCAGAATTGGTTCGTGATGTCGGCAATCAAGACGTACTGCTTGTACAGGCTGGTGAGGACATGAGCCCTGTCATTTTGAACGAGCTGCAAGCATACGATCCGTTGACTGGAAAGGTGCTCTGGAAGAAGCCGGAGCGTAAAGCGGCCTTAGATCAAGAAGTGACGGATAGTGTTCGTAATGCGGAGCGTTCGGAAGCTTTTTGGACGAGGACGGTGGATGAATTAGTGCTAGTAGATGCCAAGACAGGTAAGGATGGGCTTCGCCTGCCTCTTGCCGGTTATAGCCGTTACGACATTATTGATGAAAATTATGTGTTTCTACAGCAGTCATCTGATAATAACTTGTATAGTGAAAACGTGAAAAGCTCCTTAATCGAAGTTAAGTCAGGCAGGCCGTTATTTACACTAGAAGGAAGAGCTGAATTCGGGAAAATAGAAGGAAGCTTGTTATATTATCGCCTGAATGGTAAAGCGATGTCTTTTGATTTGAAAAAGGAAGAGCAGCGCTGGACATCTTCGAGTGTTCCTGGCAAGCAAACGGATGGCGCTTCAATTGTACAGTATGGCGGCAAGCTGATCGCCGTCTTTCCAGGTCTCGGTAATATGTATGTGTTAGACGAATCGACTGGAGAAGCTGTGAATAGACTCTCAGACGTTCGAGTTGGGTATTACGATTTTACGCCAAATCAACTGCTGAGTGGTTATTTATCGGTCATTGATGGGCAGCTTTATGTAGGCTCCTCGAATGGGTATTTTAGTAAGATAAAATAGAAGGAAGTGTGTTATGCCAATTGATGCCGTATTATTTGATTTTGATGGGACTTTAGCAGATACTTTGCCATTATCATTTAAAGCTTTTAACACCGTGTTCAAAACATACGACAATCGAGATGTTACGAATGAAGAGCTCATAGCGATGTTTGGTCCAACAGAAGAGGAGATCATTGCAAATAATTTCAGAAATGAAGAATTTATTTTACAAGCGATTATGGACTATTATGCGATTTACAAGCAGGGGCATTTTGATACCATCGAAAAGGATCAGGCTATTATTGATTTGCTAGAACATTTGAAGGGAAAGGGGATCAAAATCGGAGTCATCACAGGAAAAAGTAGGCGAGCGTTCCAGATTTCATCTGAAGCGCTGAATTTAATAAGTTACTTTGATGTGGTGATTACTGGTGATGATGTCGTGAAGCCCAAACCTGATCCCGAAGGTATATATAAAGCGTTAGAAATCCTTGGCGTTAATAAATCCAAAACCGTATTTATTGGCGACAGTAATGCAGATATTGTGGCAGGTAAATCTGCTGGCTTACGGACCTATGGCGTGCAATGGCTGTCAACGTTCCAAAGCAGCGTGTTTGATATACCGCCTGATGCTATTTTCAGAAGCGTATCTGAATTTCTTGACATCATGAAGGAAGAGGGATAAATCGATGGAATTGAAGTGGTTGGAGTGGGCGAAACAGATGCAGGCGATTGCTCAAACGGGACTTACGTACACGAAGGATGTTTATGACATAGAACGTTATGAACAGCTGCGGCAGATGAGTATAGAAATTATGATGAACTATACTTTGGTTAGTCAGGAGAAAATTGCTCTAACTTTCGCAAGTGATTCTGGTTATGCGACGCCAAAGGTCGATATTCGTGGTGTGATTTTTAAGGAGAATAAAATACTGCTTGTTCGCGAGAAGCTGGATGGCGCATGGGCATTGCCGGGAGGGTGGGCGGATATCGGTTATTCGCCTTCGGAGATTGCAGTGAAAGAGGTCAAAGAAGAATCAGGGTTTGATGTTGCGCCCGTTCGTTTGCTCGCTGTATTGGATAAAAAATTTCATGATCATCCTCCTGAGCCTTACCATGTATATAAGTTTTTTATACTTTGTAAAATTGTTGGTGGAGAGGCCGCTGTCGGAGTAGAAACAAGTGCGGTTGATTTTTTTGAGATGGATCAATTGCCAGAGCTGTCTGCGGAGAGAAACACAAAAAAACAGATTCAAACGTTGTTTGAGTTTCTGGAAAATCCAAATAAAGAGATTATTCTTGATTGACCTGTTGCAATAATCGGGATCGTAATATTTTATATACCTTGAGATGAAGCGGGTTTATTTTCAATTGTCGAAACACCGTACATGCACTTCTAGGCGGCTACCCACATATAATGGAGAACAGACTTCAGTGTTCATCTGTAATACATCGTGGGGGTGACTGAGCATGCCAGGATTGTTTTCGGCAATAGCACTATTTATTAAACAGCTTTCGCTACTTGTCTCTTATGTCAAAAATAATGCTTTTCCCCAGCCTCTTCAAGAGGAGGAGGAAACTAAACATCTGCAACTGATGGCGGAAGGTAATCAACGTTCACGGAATCTTTTGATCGAACATAACCTTCGACTTGTCGCTCACATAGTGAAAAAATTCGACAATACTGGGGAGGATCTCGAGGATTTGATCTCGATCGGGACGATCGGTTTGATTAAAGCGATCGAGAGCTTCCAAACCGGGAAAGGGACGAAGCTCGCTACATTTGCTGCTCGTTGTATCGAGAATGAAATACTTATGCACCTTCGGTCTTTGAAGAAGACTAGGAAAGACGTATCACTTCATGATCCAATTGGAACGGATAAGGAAGGCAATGAAATTACGCTGATCGATATCCTCGGTACAGAGGCTGATGATATCGTGGATAAGGTGCAGCTGAAGATTGAAAAATCGAAGATCTATAAGAATCTAGATATACTCGATGACCGGGAGAAGGAAGTTGTTATTGGTAGGTTTGGTTTGGAGCATGGCGGGGATGAGCGGACGCAGCGGGAGATTGCGAAGGAGCTGGGGATATCGCGGAGCTATGTTTCACGGATTGAGAAGAGGGCGCTTATGAAGCTTTATCATGAGTTTTATAAGGCGAAGCGGTAAGAATGATCTGAGTTCTTATATTACATCTGAACTTATCGTATGTAGCGATAAAGTTAGGGCTTGATTACATGAAGTTATATCAATAAATGAAACCAAATGGCTGAGATGCTGTTTGGTTTTTTCTTATGTATACGCACTCCACACATGTGGAGTGCGTGGCTGTGTTGGTTTGGAACGGAACTGAAGAGAAGTAACATTAACAGCCCTTCTAGCGAAGGGCTGTTATATCGTTTATACTGATAAAACCAATTTACTTCTTAGGAGTTGTCTAACGAACCATGATAAAGAAAGAAGTCGCGCATATACGCAAGCAATTTAAGCTGGATCACGATATGATGAATATTAACGACATTCTCAACGTGTATATTATGAAGGATAGCAACGAGGTCTATCATTGGGAGAGCCAGGCGTTTGCTCTGGTGGATAGAGAGAAGCAGGAGTTGTATATGGGGAATTTCAAAAAACTGCTGACCGGAGAATTGGATCAGAAGTTGTTCGAGTTGAAGTTTCAGGAGGAAGTAGAGGATCCAACGCGAGTGATACTTCACCAAGGTTTGTCGACAGGCAATCCTGAAGAATGGAAGGACCTGATGCTGCTGTTGGTGGATAAAATGTTGGTGGATGCCAAGTATGAACAGGATACAGTAGTCACGTTCGTTCGTGGACAGTATTTCCGGCCGACCAAGGGCAGAAATGAAGAAGCCGAAGAGAGCGGGAAGGACGAACTGTTCGCGCATCCGTTCATTCTATGCAGCGTGAATTCCACGGAGAAGCAAAAGAAGACTCTCTTGTTCGATTATGTGGAGAGGGAATTTAAGTACAATGTCATTGTAGATCCGATTATCAAGTTAAGTTCGCCGGAGCACGGGTTCTTTTACCCTAGCGTGACGGATAACTATTCCGATGTGAACCGCATTCTGTATTGTACGGCAAAATCGAATTATCCAGATCCGCACTTCATCGGACAGGTCTTAAATGCCGAAAGATCCATGACGGCAATGGAAGAGAGGGCTATTTTCGAAGACATCGTGAAGGAAGTGGTGGGCGAACAACTCGACGTAGCCACTCTCGCACAGGTGTACGAGGAGATCCACCAGGTAATCGAAACCAACGAAGATAAGGAAGAACCCCCGAAGTTGGATTATAAAGATGTGGAACGTGTGCTGACAGTAAGTGGCATAGAGAACGTGACGACGGATAAAGTGGAACGCGCGTTTCAAACGATCGTCGACGATAGGAACTATGAAATGAAGGCAAGCAGCGTTATGCCGAAATTCACTTCAAAATCGATTAAGATCGATACAAAGGTAGCCTCGATTTCGGTCAGCCCGCAGGATTTAAAGTATGTGAGACAGGTGAATTATCAAGGGAAACGATGCATCCTGATTGAGATCGACGAAGATGCCGTAATCGAAGGATTTACGCTCAGTACAGAGACGTTATAGACTCAGTTGACAGCGTTGGTTGATGCGGTTGCAGCATTTGAATAGGTCGGCGCATAATGTGTTCTTGAGGGAAAGAAAATATTAAAATAAGACAACAGCGAGCAGAGGAGATCGTCTTGCTGGAGGATAAGTCACCGGGATGGTGCTCATCGTATAAAGTTTGTTCACACTGTCTACTCGACACATGTGGGGTGCTGTGTGTTGTTGGTAAGAATTTAGCAGCTAAGAGCCACATTTTCCTGCAAGTTGAAGCCCGGCAGTATACTGTCTGGGCTTTGTTTGTATCTATGGATATACATGTACTGTATAAACCATTATTATGTGATTTATTGCTTTAATGGTACCTTCTTGAGACAATAACTAGTGTATAAATTTGAATGTTGTCGAAATATACCATTATTGAAGGATATAATTATAAATTATTGAATATAGTCTTCAAGTACAAATTCCCAAGAGTTAGAGAGTTGAAATACAGGAGAACGAGATGGTTCAAGTGTCAGAAAGGAAGTGATTCTATGTTTTATATTATTTTAATCGTCATACTGGCTGCTTTAATCATTCAATCCGTTTACCTTGTGTATTACAAAAACCAAATTAAGGATATCGGCAACCAATTATCTTTTATATCAGACCATCATTCATTCAAAATGATACAAACACAAATTAAGCCAAAAGAAATTCATCGGTTAATCGATTTATGTAATGCAATGCTTCGTGATCAACGAAAGTTGAAGCAAGATTTTATCGAACAAAAGGAAGAAATCCACGCGACCATTATGAGCTTGTCCCACGATATACGAACCCCGCTGACTTCACTTGACGGCTATCTGCAATTGGCGGAACGATCCGAGTATCTTAAAGAAAAAACAGAGTATGTTAGTCTGGCACAGACTAGAATGAAACAGATTATTACACTTGTTGACGAGCTGTTCCTATATACGAAACTGAAAAACCCAGATTACATCTTGGAGCTTGATCCAGTTGATGTGATAAAAGTGTTAAATAAACGTCTGTTTACCTTTATCGACGATTTTTTGCGAAGTGGCTATGAACCAAACATCTGCATGGTGGAAGCACCTCTATTTATAGTGGGAAATGAAAGTGCGTTGGAAAGAGTATTTGAGAATGTGATCAAAAATTACTTTATGCACAGTGAAGGTGCTCTAAGCATTCGTTATGAGGAGAAGCAGGACGAGGTTTTGTTTCATTTTTCCAATGTACTGAAGCGAAATCATCTGCTGAGCCTTGACAACATATTTACTCGCTTTTACAAAGCAGATCCGTCGCGTACGAACCAATCTTCAGGACTGGGACTTTTTATCGTGAAATCACTGATGGAGAAAATGAATGGTTATGTGCAAGCTGACCTGAACGATGACCAGTTTTGCATCAGCTTAGCTTTTAAGAAAATAGTAAAGGAGAGTTGACGTGTACAATGACACGAACCACCCCAAAATTCTAATTGTCGAGGACGACGTGCATATCAACAATATTATTTATGATGTGCTTCGAAAAGAGAAGTTTCAATGCACGCAAGCGTATTCTGGCAGTGAGGGAATCATGAACGTCACTCATCACGAGTATCATCTTATTATTTTGGACCTCATGCTTCCTGGCTTCTCGGGGGAAGATTTTATGCATCGGCTAAGAATAGAATTAAGCTCTGACACACCAGTTATAGTTCTATCGGCCAAGGACAAATTAGATAATAAATTAAATCTGTTTAAGTTGGGAGCCGCTGATTATGTCACGAAACCGTTTGAGGTGGAGGAATTGCTTGCCCGAGTTAATGTACATGTCAAACGAATCTCCCGAACTGATTCTGCAACTCGCTATCGTCATAAAAATCTACTTTTAGATAGCGGAACGATGAACGCTAGCGTCAATCAAGCAGATTTGAAACTTACAAGACAGGAATACAAGATCCTTGAGCTGCTGCTTAAGAATCCTACCCGAGTGTTTACAAAGCAGGATCTGTATGAGCTTGCATGGGAAGATATATACATAGGTGAGGACAAAACCATTACCGTTCACATTAGCAATATTCGCAATAAAATCAAAAGGGTTGACGAGGAGGCTTATATTGACACCATTTGGGGCATTGGTTTCAGGCTGGCACCATAGGGAGTGCCTTAAACCGGCCCTAATCTTCTTTGAACTTTCTTAATCTTTTATTGACGATATGTTAGCTTCTTTTTGTTATTTTATTGACAAGGAGGTGCGAATATGGCTGAAGCAATTATTGAAGTAAGTCAATTAACCAAACAATTTAAAGGGAAAACAGCAGTGCGTAAGGTAGAGTTTAAAATAGGTAAAGGTGAAATCTTCGGTTTGATAGGCCAAAATGGAGCGGGAAAATCCACCTTGCTAAAGATGATTGCTGGATTGATATCCCCGACTTCAGGAGAAATTAAATTATTTGATCGTCCAGTGAAGGATAATCACCCTTATTTTGAACGAATAGGCGTACTCATTGAAAATCCAGGGTTATATCCCCATCATACTGCCTATGAAAATTTGGAATTAATCGCAATCTCTTATGGATTGACTAATCGGAAAGAGCATATTAACAAGCTGCTGAAGCTTGTCGGATTGGAAGGTTCGAACAAGACCAAGGTGAAAAATTATTCAATGGGCATGAAGCAAAGGCTTGGAATTGCAGCTGCATTAATTGGAAGCCCAGATGTCTTGATTTTGGATGAACCGATCAACGGTTTGGACCCGCAAGGAATTTCTGAGATTAGAAATATGATTTTGGAATTGAATAAAACGGGAATGACCATCATTATTTCAAGTCATATTTTGGAAGAGTTATCGAAAGTAGCGACGCAATATGCAATCGTACATCAAGGAGAAATCATCGAACACCATTCAAGGGAGCAACTGCTGCTTCAATGCGAAGATCGTATTGAAATAGAAGTGGATAAAGCAAGCTCGGCTGTTCCCATCTTAGAACAAAAATTGCATATTAATCATTACAAAGTCATAAATGAGCGTATGGTGTATGTATATGATGCTCATCTTGAGAACCAACATATCATCAAGACTTTAGTTGAAAGCGGTATAACTGTTCATTCGATTATCAAGCATAAACAAAGCCTAGAACAATATTTTTTGGCACGGATAGAAAGTGAGGGTGAGAGCCGTGATTAATATTCTCAAAATGGACTTTCACCGTTTTAAATCAAATAAAATGATTTATATATTACTGTTAATTTTTTTTGCTTTTCAAATATTCGGTATATTTATGTTGGGAAAATACGAGCAGCCCGGAGAAAGTGGGGGTATGCTGATTAGCTCGATGAACGAAAGTCAGTTCATCCAAGTCATGATGTCTCAAATCCCATTGTGGCCGCTGATTTATATTGCTGTATTTGTTGTTTACTTCTATATGAGTGAACATAACTCTGGGTTTTATAAAAATTACATTTCCATGAAGCGTGCGCGGATGTACACTGTTATTTCAAAAATATTAATTGCAGGCCTATTCACTTTGCTTACATTTATTGTCATGATCGTTGCGGATATGATCGGAAGATCAATTTTCTTTAACCATGCAATTATTGGAGATGGGGGTTATTTTGCGAAATTGTTGATCGGCCAATTTTTACTTCATTGGGCATTTTCAATTGTAATCTTATGCATCTCCATCATTAGCAAAAGCTTGATTATTAGTATTGTAGTTGGATTTGTTCTATCGTTGAATGTTTTTGGAATGATTGTAACTGTCTTGGAATCCATCATTGATGGCGTTCATTTGTCCTCTTTCTTAATAGTTAATACGATCTTAAGCGCAAGAGATTTTGATAATATAAATGATCTTGTTCATGTAGCTAGCGTGTCGATTGTTTTCATAGTTATATTTTCATTTATAGCCATCAGATATAAGATCAAAGAGGATCTGAAATAGTATTTAGGGCTGTGCAATTAACAATGATGGGAGGACGAACTGGTTGGTTACACTCCCCAACAAAAAAGTGAATACTTGAAGTTAGGTGTGCTGTTGGTCAGGGAGTAGTGTTTTGGAGCCATGTTTACCTGCTTTAATAAATAGATACTTTGCCCGAAGCTTCTAAAGTTCGGGCTATATTTGTTATACCCAAAGCTTTTATGATATGGAATTTTCAATAGCTTTGTGTTATTCATTGTTTTCAAATGCCACAGTAAGACGTGGTAAAGGTATACCTAACTTTTTTGCTTCTCTCACAACTTCAACTACCGCAAAGCCTGCTTTACTATTGTTGTATTCGATGAAAAGTCGTGGTAAGCTGCCCTTCGCAAAAATAATCTTGTTAAAAAGCGTACCGAGAAGTGCTGGTGGAATCTTCGTTAACAGTAAAGAAATCTTATCAATCTTTGCACCTCTTGCTTTAAGCACAGGGCTAATTTCCCTCATATTCTTACCAACATTTGCGAATGAGTCACTATGATTCATGAGTGCTGGAAAACTTCCCAGTTTTAACACCTCGGTCTCTATAGCCGCATTCATGGCAAAGTGATTCCATAGCCAGTTTTGCATATCCTTTATCCAAGTAATTTTAAAATGGGCACTTTCAAATAGTTCTTTGACCTTATTGTTAATATTTTCAGTGCCTATCCGTGGTTTTTCCAGAAATAGCATTTTCAAAAAGCCACCCCTAAGCCTATTGTCCGCGATGCCGCCGCCGCCTCCTGGGAAGCCAAAGACAACATTGTTCATAGACAATGGTGAGATCGATGATTTCAAATCTTGCCACACGTTATTAAATATTAGGACAGGGGTGTTTCCAGCAGCTGTCGATAGTAATTGTGCTGCTTTTGGAAGTTGTTCCGTGTTGACACTCACAATAATGAGATCATAATTTGGGCTCATCTCCTCATGCAGCTTGACGTTCCAGCTTTCTTTTATTAGCTGTTTCCCTCTTCGTGCGTCCCACATTTCAAGCTCTATGTTGCTTCCGAAGGTTTCTTTTCTCCCTTTTCTAACGTAAAACTCAACTGTATGCCCTGCCTTTTCAAAAGCCCAGGCATATTGGGTCGATATTACACCTCTACCGAAGAATAAAATTCTCATATTGCCTCCTAAAAATATATATTAATCCTTGTTATTGATCAAACAACGTGTTGTATAATGTTATTGTATAGACTCACTATACGCTCATCAACCATCAGATTTTTAATATTTGTCGTATAATCGATTGAACAGACAAATGGAGGAAAATAATGAAAAAGCAACCTGAAATTACGGACAAAACAAGGCAAACATTTATAAATGTATTCTGTGATTTATATAGCAAAAAACCAATTGAAAAAATATCCATTCAAGAGATTGCTAACCAATCAGGATATAATCGCAGTACATTTTATCAATACTTTACGGATATCTATGAGTTGTTGGACTGCGTTGAAGAGCGTGTCTTGAAATCCATTAACGAGGAAATGGCAGGCAGAGAGTTTTCTACACATACTTTCCAAGATGCACTTCAATGCTTGGAAAATGCAGAGGAAATTTCAGTTCTTAAAGCCCTCTTGGGAGACTATGGTTCTGTTCATTTTATTGAACGCCTGAAAAGAGAAATTCCCTTTGAGAGATTGATTGTGGACTTTCCAACAAATGATGTCTTAGCACCATACATAATTGAGTTTTACATATCAACATTAATATCTACGTTTCGCCTTTGGATACGCAACGGCAAAGATCTATCGTCGGAAGAATTGGTCAAGTTGGTAGATAGCCTATTTGCAAATGGGATAACACCGTATCATATCTTTGGCACGGTCAATCCGCGGCGCCTTGATTCGAATAAAAAGTAAGGGGACGAGGAGAAAGAGAATGAGGGACTTTAATACCGGCTCATCTTGCCATTTGGCGGGTACCATTGGCGCATTCTTGATATACAGTTTTATGATCTATAGTGGTTTTTTCAGGGTTAGATGCTGATAAAGGATCCCCATCTTATCAATTTATTGATGATATTCATATAAATTACGCTTGAACCTCAGCGATCGCTATCGGGCCAATGAGAAACAAGTTATTTTCGTGCCTGAGCTGAAACGGGAGACGAAAAGCTGTTAGGGGCATGTCCTCTGACAGCTTTTTACTCGAACTTTGACGGTGCAACGTTATAGTATTTTTTAAAAGATTTCGAAAACGTAAAAGGATCAGGATAACCCAGAAGGTTAGCAATTTGTTGAATCGTATATTTCTTTTCGTTCAGATATTCCCTCGCCCTGTTCATTTTAATCTGGTAAATATATTGTCCCGGAGTAATGCCCAAGGCTTTCTTGAAATAAGTAATAAAATATTTTTCTGATATGCCTACAAACGCTGCAAGCTCATTTATTTTAATAGATTTGTGCAGATTGTTATTAACGTATTTGAACACTGGCTGCAACACGTCCAAATTGCTCTGTACTTTTCTTGACGTTCTCCCATTCAGAAATGTGCCGGTATATTGGCCAAGTCCGTGGAGTTCAATAATTTTGGCAATAACGGCCGTCAGACAAGCCTTTAAATATAAACGGTTCCCAGGTATGCTTCGTAATAGATTCGATTGCGTAAAGGCTTTGCCGAACAAAATGGCTTCTTCCCGGATCAGCTCTTGCGGTATGACCCCCGAGAGCTGAAAATCGTTTAGAATTCGTTGCTGTTTGCCGATTTCAAAATCGAAATGAATGTAAATAAACCGGCACCCCTTATCACTAGCTGCTGCCCTATAGGGAACCCCTGGGTAAAAAAAGACCACATCTCCCGGGTTTGCTGTATGTTCAAAACCATCGATAGTAATGGTAACGATTCCGGATTGAACGAACCAAAGATCATAGTCGGTGTGTGCCTTGTGTTCAATCCATTTCGTGTCGTGGGTAAGCTCAAAGAAGGATTTCATTCGAAGCGAGATCAATTCCGACAATTCATTGAGAATCCCCATATCCGTCATATTCTTATCCATTGGCATCCCTCTACATTCCTCAACCAGAAGACATTGCTCATATTATTTTAGTATATCACTGGATTTATTAATCACAAATATTCGTACTATTTGACATGAAGGTGAAACTATCTCATATTCTACTTTTAAACCATTCTCCTATAATTAGGTTATAACCAGTTAGGAGGACTTGATCATGATGGATTCGAATGTTTCACAACCGAAGGTAGTTATCATTGGGGCTGGGAGTCTTTTCTTTGGGCGGCAGTCAATCTGGCAAATGGTTCACTCTAAATATTTGAATAACGGAACACTTTCTTTAGTAGATACTGATGAAGAAAAACTATCCAAGATGGTAAGGCTCGCTGAAATGGTTGCAAAGGAAAACAATGTATCTCTTAAAGTGGAAGGTTCGACGAATAGGAGACAGGTATTGAAGGGAGCGGATTTCGTCGTTCTCAGCTTTGCTGAGGATACCGTCAAATACCGTGGCATCGATTGCCAGGTTTCTTTGAAATATGGAATTCGGATGTGCTCTGGGGATACCATCGGTCCAGGCGGAATCTTCAGGGCAATGAGAGAGCTGCCAGTCATTATGGAATGCGCTAAAGACATTGAGGAACTTTGTCCCGATGCGTGGGTAATCAATTACATCAATCCATCTACCGTCCATGGGATCGCCTTAAGCCGATATGCGCCGAAACTTAAATCCTTTGCGCTTTGCGACTCCCATCACATGCCGAACAAGAAAGCTTACTACGCGATTCGAGCGGGTATCATTCAGGATCAAAGCGAATTCAATGATGAGATCGACCGGAGATTTGATTTCCGCGTTGCCGGTGTCAATCATTTCACCTGGCTGCTTAAGGCGGAGTATGACGGAAAGAATGTTATGGCTCCGATTGCCGAGGCATTAAGGAGATCGGCAGGAACGGAAAATAACGGTGGGGATAGAGGAGCAAAGGCGCTTTATAACGATGCAATCACTTATGAACTTTATAACGTATTCGGGTATATTCCAACATGTACGGCCCATACCAAAGAATACGTCCGGTATTGGCAGGGGCTTGGCAAGATGGAAGGCGTCATCCCGCCTTTATCGATTTGGGAAACGGAAGACCGGTATAAACGGCATGAGGAAATGTGGCGGCAAGTAGATGACTTCATCTCAGGGGAAAATCCTATCGCCGATTATATGAAATCTTTCGGACCCGATCACGCTACGGATATTATCGAAAACATGGTGGGGAATTTGAACAAGCGGTTCTTTATTAATACGCTCAATAACGGTGCTGTGACCAACATGAATAACGACTCGTTCCTTGAGTTGTTAAGCGAAGTAAGCATGGATGGAATCAAACCGCTTCATATGGGTGAAATGCCGAGGGGAATCCGGGGCATGCAGGAGCTGGTGCTGGATACGCACGAACTGACTGCGGAGGCTGTTGTTGAACGGAGCTACTCGAAATTGAGAAGAGCAATGATGACCGATCCGCTTGTGAATTCCATACATGATGCGGATTTAATTATTAAAGAGTTGTTGGAAAAGGAAAGGGAGATCATCCCCGAATATTGGTACGAGTAAACAAGTACGGCAACCATACAATCTGAAACGATACATCGGGTTGTGTTCAAAACGTCAAAAAATTCGACAAAACCGGGGGAAGATATCTCGAGGATTTGATCTCGATCGGGACGATCGGTCTAATTAAAGCGATCGAGAGCTTCCAAACTGGGAAAGGGACGAAGCTCGATACTTTTGCTGCTCATTGTATCGAGAATGAAATACTTATGCACCTTCGGTCTTTAAAAAAGAGGCACAAGGACGTTTCTTTGCATGAACCGATTGGCACGGATAAGGAAGGGTATGAAATTACGCTGATCGATATCCTCGGTACTGAAGCAGATGATATCGTCGATAAGGTGCAACTCAAGATTGAGAAGAGCAAAATATATAAGAATTAGGATATACTCGATGACCGCGAGAAGGAAGTTGTTATCGGCCGCTACGGGCTGGAGCATGGCGGAGATGAGCGGACGCAGCGGGAGATTGGGAAGGAACTTAGGATTAGTCGGAGTTATGTTTCGAGGATTGAGAAAAGGGCATTGATGGAGTTATATCATGAGTTTTATAAGGCGAAACGGTGATCATGATCTGAGCTCTAATATTAAATTTGATCTTATCGTACCTAATGATAAAGGTAGGGTTTGATTGTACGATGTTATATCAACAAATGAAACCAAATGGGAGAGATTCCGTTTGGTTTTTTTACTGTATACAAATTCCACTTCAGTTAATCCATTTTCTATACATATTTTTAATAGTATATTGAGGTAAATAAAGTGATTATTCACTTTGATAAATCCGAAATTCCTTTGTCGGTATCATTTTATGGCTTCGTAAGGATTGCAAAACCATCGAAATATGGGAGTTTAAAACAGATGTTGTGCCGTAGTTAGTTTTATGAAAGGAAGGTATAGTAGTGAGTATTTATTACGCTTCAAGCAAAGAGGATATCACTAAGGATGCACTCCAAGAGTTATTTCTTTCGGTAGAATGGGAGTCTGGCAAGTATCCAAACGAGATGCTTATTCATCCGAGTCATCAGAGTATAGGTAAGGAAATGATGAATATAATGCCTGATAGATATAAAGGGTGTAAAACAAAAGTATTAATTTCTTATCCACATGCAGTGGATTTCTATAATAAATTTGGCTTTAATACAGAGGATGGAGCTACACCAATGTTTATCTCAGAGCTGATATGATTGAACTAACGGGACACGTGAGATCAATAAAAGAAAAGTGCTATCAAAGAAGCCACTCCATTTTTCGGAGTGGCTTCGTAGTTATATGTTGATGTAAATCTTATGGTCAAATCGTACTTTGTGCTTAGGTACTATACGGGGAACTCTATGACAAGTGATGGTAAAGCAAAAGATAGAATTAAAAGTAGATACCTGTGTGGCAATATTTTTGGACAAGAGTTCAAATCCCCTAGCCTCAACCATCATTAACCCTGACCGCATGAGGTCAGGGTTTTTTGTTGTATTTGGGTCTACCAAAATGCTGGGTTATCAAGAATTTTTGATTTTGAAATGTTAAGTACAGTTAATCTATAATGATTTCTGCAACACAGCACGCAGGAAGTTCAAAATGCAAACAATTATCCTTCACCTTGATATTCGGCATCGATTGAACTTCAACCTGAGGTGGTTGGCCAAATTGGTTATGGTTATTCATATCACCAGCGATGAAGCGAACTTCGGCAGAAGAGAATTCCTTCCCAGCGAGCATAAAATATGCTTCTTGTGGCTCATCTACAGATAGGTTCACAACCGTTACATGAATCCGTCCATCAGCTCTTTCAGAGGCGCTAATATGCAGTGCAGGCACGGTTGCTTCCTCTGTACCAGTCATATCTTGCTGTACGTAACTTTCAATTTGTGTGGAGTCTTGATGTCCCTTGAACAGATCGAATACATGGTAAGTAGGAGTGAGAACCATATGTTCGCCATCTGTTAAAATTACGGATTGGAGCACATTTACCATTTGTGCAAGGTTGGCCATATGCACCCGATCGCTATGATTATTGAAAATATTCAATGACAACGCAGCAACAATTGCGTCCCGCATCGTATTTTGCTGGTAAAGGAAAGCAGGATTAGTCCCCGGCTCAGCCTCATGCCAGGTTCCCCATTCGTCCATAATAATCGAAACTTCGCCTTTTGGATCGTACTGATCCATGATGTATTTATGTCTACGAATCAGTTCATCAATATATAGCGCTCGGCGCAATGTACGATAATAGTTTCCTTTGTCAAAACCGACAGCCGGTCCTTTGTTCTCCCAAGGATATGGTTCTGTTTCATAATATTTAGGCATGGTGTAGTAATGCAACGATAGACCATGCATATTTTTCCCTGCAAGGCGCATCAATGTTTCTGTCCACTTATAATCGCTTCCATCAGCGCCACAAGCAATCCTGAAAATTTTATTGTTATCATAATTGCGGATGAATGTTTCGAAACGCTTGTATATATCTGCATAATATTCTGGTCGCATATTTCCACCGCAACCCCAGTTTTCATTGCCAATTCCGAAAAACTCGATCTTCCATGGCTCATCACGGCCGTTTTGACGTCTCCAGTTTGCCATCGGCGATTCACCGCTAAAAGTCATATATTCAATCCATTCGCTTACTTCTCGAGGGGTACCAGAACCAACGTTTGCTGCTATATATGGAGAGCAGTCAATTTGCTCGCAAAGATCGAGAAACTCATGAGTGCCGAAAGAGTTGTCCTCTACAATTCCACCCCAACCGGCGTTAACGATGCGCTGGCGATCAGGCCCAACGCCGTCTTTCCAGTTGTAATATTCGGCGAAGCATCCGCCTGGCCAACGCAACACTGGTACTTTAATATGTCGCAATGCCTCTACAACGTCGGAACGTATTCCACGGACATTGGCGATCGGACTGTTTTCACCCACGTAAATACCATTATAAATACCACGACCTAAATGCTCTGAAAAGTGCCCATAAATGTTTTTGTTAATTTTGGAATACTTTCGACCTGCATTTATAAATAATAAAGCCATAAATATCCTCTCCAGTCCAGTAAAATGACTAATCACCTTTAAATATAGCGCTTTCATTTATGTGGTTGCAACCCATAAAACTATCAAAAGCATGGTTGTAAACAAATGATAAGATAGTACAAATCGGTCAGGGTGATAACGTTGAATGAAGTAAACGAAAGTGAAGATTGTAATAATATGATGATAGCGCTTACAAAATTTTGAGTTTATATTAAAGGGAGTTTCAGATCATATAACAACTCACCAACATCATTGCGAATTAATGAAATCACTTTTGGAAGTTGAACATGATTTGTAGCTCAATATATAGATAATAAGGGGGAAATAGTTTTGAAAAGCACAATGTATACAAGAACAATTACAATCTTATCTGTTTTGCTTTTGTCAACAGGGGTTTTATCAGCATGTAGTTCTAATTCACCTAGTAATTCACCCAGCAATTCAACGGGCAATAGCCCAGGGAATAAGTCTACCGAAGTAGTTTCGGGAAATACTGATCCTCTTGGTAAATACGATAAGGCGCTTACCATTCGATTTGCTCGTGATGTGGACAATGATATGCAAGATAATATCATTCCAAAAACACCAGGAGAGACAGTGGAAGATAACCGCTGGTTAAAAGCGTACTCAGAAAAATTAGGTATTGATGTGAAATACGATTGGACGGTAAGTGTTGGAGATGCATATACTCAAAAAATGAACGTTACATTAACTTCAGGAGCACTTCCAGACATCCTTCGTGTAACTGGTGCTCAAATGAAGCAATTGGCCGAAGCTGACATGATAGAGGATTTGACACCATATTGGGATGCGTATGCATCCGATCTATTGAAGGAATATTACCAGGTTCAAGGCCCTGCCGTTCTTAATGCGCCAAAAATCGACGGGAAAATGATGGGTGTCGGTACCCCAGAAGTCTACGGTGATGGTGTATATCTTTGGCTGCGTACGGACTGGCTAGAAAAACTAGGAATTCCAGCTCCAAAAACGATGGATGATCTCATTGCAATCAGCGAAGCATTCACAACACAAGATCCAGACGGTAACGGTAAAAATGATACGTATGGTCTTGCATTTACAAAAGATCTTTACGGAGGTGCCATGGGGTTAGAAGGGTTCTTCGCCGGATACCACGCTTACCCTAATATGTGGATAGACGATGGTTCAGGTAATTTAGTATGGGGTAGTACACTCCCAGAAGTAAAGGAATCGTTGCAAGTTTTATCTACTATGTATAAGGCTGGTCAGATTGATAAAGAATTCGGTGTAAAAGATGGCGGTAAAGTAGCGGAAACGATTGCAGCGGGTAAGGTCGGCATAGATTTCGGTGCACAATGGAACCCAATGTATCCGCTTATTAGTAATTATCAGAACGATCCAAAAGCAAATTGGGAAGGATATTCTTTGGTATCGGTCGATGGACAACCAGTGCTATCACCTCAAAAATTCGGAGCTACTGAGTTCTGGGTTGTTAAAAAAGGATTTTCTAATCCTGAAGCTTTAATTAAAATGTTTAATCTTCATGCGGAACTAATTTGGGGGAAAACGGGAGATTTTGATTATTATTTTATGCCGAAAGCTAATGGAGGAGTAGGTGTGTGGAAGTATTCACCAGTACAACCATACCCCCCTTACAAAAACATTACTGCGTTTAGAGATCTCGAGACGGCTCGTGCTAATAATACATTAGATCAGTTGACCGGCGAACCGTTATCTATTTACGAGAACATTGTGGCATATGAAAATGGAGATACCACACAATGGGGTTGGCCTAAAATTTACGGCGTAGATGGCGTATTCCGACATGGCGTTAAATATATCGATAACGATCTTTTAAAGCTTGAGGGCTATGCTGGTCCACCTACTCCTACAATGACGGAAAAACAATCCACATTGAAATCTCTAGAAACAGAGATGTTCGTAAAACTAATTATGGGTGCTGCTTCAATCGATGAGTTTGACAAGTTCGTTACTGACTGGAATAAGCTTGGTGGAGCGGATATGACTAAAGAAGTCAATGAGTGGTACGCATCAGTAAAATAGATTAATTTATAAGAGAAAGGCTGCTGCTTTTTCTAAGAAGCATCCTTTCTCTTCCTATTCATAAATTCAAACATAGAAACAGGGTGTAGCATATGCAAAAAAAAATCTTTAACCGAGAAATTCCACTGCATTTAATGATATTGCCGGGATTTCTTTTTTTAATCATCTTCAGTTATCTTCCTATGGGAGGTATCATCATTGCATTCCAGAAGTTTATTCCAGCAAAGGGTTTGTTTGGTGATCAGATTTGGGTTGGACTGAAAAATTTTCAGTATGTTATGAACTTACCAAATTTCAATGATATTATGTGGAATACCTTATACATTGCGGTCATGAAAATCATTTTGGGACTTCTAGTGCCAATTGTGATTGCCATACTTCTAAACGAAGTTAAAAACTCCGCTTTGAAAAGAGGAGTCCAGACTGCCATTTATTTACCCCACTTTCTATCGTGGGTTGTATTAGGCGGCATTTTTATAGAAATTTTGTCTCCAAATGATGGCTTGCTCAATCAAGTAATCAAACTATTTGGTTTCGAATCCATCTTCTTTCTTGGGGATAACAAATGGTTTCCGATAACCATGATCCTATCAGATACATGGAAGGAATTTGGTTACGGATCGATTATCTATCTTGCCGCGATTACAGGAATTAACCCGGATTTATATGAATCAGCACAAATTGACGGAGCTAATCGCTGGAAGCAGACGCTGCATGTAACACTGCCGGGGATGCAAATGGTAATAGTGCTTCTTATGGTACTTAATCTAGGGAATTTGCTCAATGCTGGGTTCGATCAGATATTCAATTTGTACAGTCCAATAGTATATCAAAGTGGAGATATCCTCGATACATTTGTTTATCGCATAGGCTTGTTGGATGCTCAATTCGGTGTGGCAACTGCAGTAGGATTATTTAAGTCTGTTATAGCGCTTGTACTAGTGTCTGTGTCATATTTCGTTGCTTATAAAGTTGCAGACTATAGGATCTTTTAGGGGGAAGTTACCATGCGTTTACACAAGAGAATAGACTGGTTTGTATTATTTAATAGTTGTTTCTTGGTACTTGTTGGATTAATATGTCTAATTCCGATGATTCACATATTAGCAGTATCATTTAGCTCCAGCGCTATTGCAGCAACAGGTTCGGTATCTTTGTGGCCCAAAGGATTTACATTAGCCGCCTATGAGTTTGTCGCACAGCGGGAAGCCTTCTGGAAATCAATATTTGTATCTTTGCAGAGAGTTGTTTATGGGGGGGCAATCAATCTATTACTTACGATCATGATAGCATATCCGCTTTCTAAAGAAAAAGGTGAGTTCCGATTCCGTACCTTCTATTCATGGAGTTTTTTCATTACCATGATATTTGGCGCAGGGCTAATCCCAACATATATGGTCATTATCCAGCTAGGATTGATAGATACAATCTGGGCACTGGTGCTACCGACTGCGGTGCCTGTCTTTAGCGTCATTTTAATGTTGAATTTCTTCCGTATGATACCAAAGGAATTAAGCGAGGCTGCTTTTATTGACGGTGCTGGACATTGGACAACATTGTGGAAAATCTATGTTCCAGTATCATTACCATCATTAGCAACCATTCTGTTATTCTCACTTGTTACCCATTGGAATAGTTGGTTTGATGGATTAATATATATGAACAATCCTAGCAATTATCCTGTCCAAAGCTATATTCAAACTATCGTGGTTCAACGTTCCTTCGCCACGATGACACCAGAGGAAGCTAAATTAATGGCAACGATATCAGATAAAACATTGCGATCCGCTCAAATTTTTCTAGGAGCATTGCCAATTATTTGCGTATATCCCTACCTGCAGCGGTTCTTGGTAAAAGGTATTGTGGTAGGGAGTGTTAAGGGATAGTATCAGAGGTAGACTAAGGCTATTGTTGACATATAGACTCCCTGTTAAGTACTATCCACTTCACTATATAATAATCATATTTTATGATAGAGTATGATTATTATTTGTATAAGGGGGAGCTATACATCAGAGAGAGTATTTTTGTAAGGCTGATCTCCACATTTTTATTAGCCATAATGCTTATCATTCTATTAGGAATCTACCTGTACAATTGGAGCCTAAATACAGTAAAGAATGAGATAATAAAGTCCTCGACTGCTCAAGTATCGTTTTATCTTGAAAGTCTAGAGGATGAAATAGAACGCATTAAAATTTTGCAAAATGATACACTCAATGATGAATATCTCGAAAAGCTTGCGATTCGTTATTCCATAATGGATGAATATGAAATGATGGAAAGTATGAGAATACTCCATCAGCGATTAATCTCCATTCATAACAGTAATTCCTATATTTCTAACGTGAGTGTTCATATTCTCCCTATTCAAAAAACGATATCCTCCTCCAATTCTGTAAGTCCTATTGATATGAATAAATTTGAGTTACTTCGGGTGTCGGAGGGGGTAATGGGTGCTCAACTGGTGCAGTATGAAGGCAAACTTTATTTGACTACGTTGCTAGACGGAAAATCTAGTTTATCTAAAAAATATATGGTAGAGGTTGAAATTAATACGGTAGCGTTACAAGAAGCACTGGGGCAGTTTAATATATATGCAAATAGTGGTACTTATTTAATTGACCTAACCCATGATGTGGTGATACCTGGAAAAGGTAATGTTAAAAATATTAGGTTGGAGGATTTTGCGGAAAACTACACAGATTTTGAAAGCGATACCATTCATCATAGTAAAATTAATGGTCAAAATATTTATGTGCTTTCCGTTAAATCTGATTATCTAAATATGCTTTTATTGCGTTATATTCCAGAGAAATTGATTTTTGTACCTGTCCAAGATTTTTATATTTGGTTGTGGATATTTACTGGTGTGGGTTTGTTGGTTTTAGTACTCTATTCCATCTATACTTATAATTTGATTCAAAGGCCAATGAGAAGGCTTGTAGCATCATTTCGTCGTGTAGAGAGCGGAAATTTCAACGTCCATATTGAGGTTATCAAAAAAAATGAGTTTGGATATCTGTATCAAGGATTTAATTCCATGGTTCAGAATGTATCTGCTTTAATCGACCAGGTATATAAGCAAAAAATACTCAATCAAAAGTCGATGTTGAAGCAATTACAAACGCAGATTAGTCCACATTTCCTATATAATAGCCTTTTTTTAATAAATACTATGGCCAAGCTAAAGGATGAAAATTTAATTCCTTTTACAAAGCTTTTAGGTGAATATTTTCAATTTATTACTAAAAACGATTCTGATTTTTTGCCATTACATGAGGAAGTAGAACACGCACGGACTTATACTGGAATTCAGCAAGTACGATTTTCTAGTAGATTGACAGTTAATTTTGAAGATTGTCCAGCAATGGTTAAGGATTTACAAGTGCCTAGATTAATCATTCAGCCAATAATCGAAAATGTATTTAAGTATACTGTTGAAAATTCGAGAGAGAAAGCTATTATTTCGATTAGCTTTCGGTTAGATGATCGTGCTTTGCGTATTATCGTTGAAGATAATGGAATGAACTTAACTGCTCAAAAGTTGGAAGGCATGAAAAAACTATTTTACGATGAGACGAGTAGCGAAACGTCGGGTCTGGTTAATATTCATAGAAGAATTCGATTAATTTATGGCGACGATAATGGATTACAATTTGAACGAAGCTCATTAGGCGGTTTAAAAGTGACGTTGCAACTTAACCCGAAGGTGATGGTTTGAGTATGTATAGATTATTAATTGTAGATAATGAAGAGATAATAGTGGATCATCTTTACGAAATTTTTCGAGGAATGGATCATTTGAATCTTGATGTTTATAAGGCCTATGGTAGTAAAGAAGCCATTGAGTGGCTTAATAGAACAAGAATTGATATTGTACTGACCGATATCGATATGCCCGATATGGACGGATTGCAACTAATGAAGGAAGTTTTTCGAATTTGGCCACAGTGCAAAGTTATATTGTTGACAGGACATAGTGAATTTGGTTTTGTTTACAAAGCCATTCAGCATAGGGATGTCAGTTATATTTTGAAGTCGGAAGATATCGAGAAAGTTATTCAGGTAGTTGAAGAGAATTTGTCGAAAATTCGCAAAGAAATTAAAACGGAAGATTTAATTAGTAATGCAAAAAAGCAAGTTCACATGGCGCTTGATTTGTTTCAAGAAGACTATTTGATGTGCATTTTAAAGGGTGATCGTAGTGTACAAATTACGGAGGAGCAATTCAGAAAACTATCGATCCCACTTAATGTGCAATGGCCAATTACATTGGTATTGGGAATGATCGATAAGTTTCCAGAAAATTGTGACTATATGCAACAGATGCAACTGCTATATTCTGTACGTCAAATTATTCAAAGATATATAGCCACTCATTTGAATGTATCCATTATATTAGACGAAAATCGTCGCTTTGTCATTTTTGTGCAGCCTAAAGAATCATTATTCAGCACAATCTCAGTAGATGCAGAAATGAGGGATCAGTTTTATAATAAGACACTCTCTTTTCTTAAAGGGATATTAGAAGTTATACAATCAGCTTCACAGGAGAATTTCAATATGCCTATCAGCTTAACGGTTAGTAGTAAAGCAAGCCGATGGGATGAGATTGCTAATCAATATCATTCGTTACAACATCTACTTAACTATCGGATAGGCATCGAAAATAAAATACTATTGATTGACAGTGAGTTTAATGACAATATTGATGATGAGTCTGTCACTGAAAACACCTATGATGTAGAATGCCTGGAAGGGGGAAAGCTCGAAAAAACGCTTAAACTTAAAAATCTTGCTGTCATTGAGCAGTATTTGGAATCAGGGCAAAGAGAGGATTTTTATGAAGCTTTAGAGCAATTCCTTACTCCTTTAAGAGGTATTCACAGTAAAAATAACATAATTGCACAGGAAGCATTTTATACTGTGTCCCTGTATCTAATGTCATATATCAACAGATGGGGACTCATTGAAAAGGTAGTATTCCAAATGGGTCAGATAAAACTTATGCGGACTGAACTTTTTGATTCTTGGGGAGATGCGGCGTTATATTTGATGGAATTGGCTTCAGTTCTTTTTAATATGCAAACCATAGAACAAAAGAAACGAGCGGATAATATCATCGACTTCTTACAAGGATTTATTAAGGAGAATTTGGATGAAGATTTGTCTTTGGTTAGATTAGCTGAGCAAGTGCATCTAAATCCGTCGTATTTGTCGCGTATTTATAAACAGGAAACGGGTAGAAATTTGACTGAGTTTATTGATTCAACCCGTTTAACAAAAGCTAAAAATTTACTTAAAAGTGAAAATTCACGAATAAATGATATTGCTCGGCGAGTTGGATACGAAAGTGCTACTTCATTTAACCGCTTTTTTAAAAAAGCAACTGGCTATTCTCCACAGGAGTACAGAGAAAAGCATCTTTTTGGAATGCTATAAATGAAAAAACCTTCTAATTTAATAAAAATCTATCTAAGTCAATCCGTGCTATATCCAACTTAGAAATAATTCAATAGATAACTCTAAAGGGGCAGTTCAAAAGTCATAATAATTGACTTTTGAACTGCCCTTTTAATTAATAGTGTATTTATTTACAGTTATTCATTTCCGTTTTCAAAGGCCTGTTCGGGTTCATCATAATCACCAATTGGTTTTCTAATCCATCGTTTAAAGTAACCCCTACACTCGATCACTATGTGTATTGAAAATATTCAAGGACAACGCAGCAACAATGGCATCCCGCATCGTATTTTTCTGGTAAAGAAAAGCAGGATTAGTCTCAGGCTCAGCCTGATGCCAGGTTCCCCATTCGTCCACAATAATTGAAACTTCGCCTTTTGGATCGTACTGATCCATGACGTATTTATGTCTACGAATCAGTTCAAGGGGTACCAGAACCAACATTTGCAGCAATATATGGCGAACAGTCAATTTGTACGCAAAGATCGAGAAACTCATGAGTACCGAAGGAGTTTTCCTCAACAATCCAGTAAAATAGCCAATCAAATTTAAATATAGCGCTTTCATTCATGTGGTTGCAATCAAAAAAACTGCTAATAAGTATGGTTGTAAACAAATGATAATATAGTACAAATCGGTGAGGGTGATATAGATGAAGAGAGTAAACGAATGCTAAGATTGTAACAATTCGATGATAGCGCTTTCATATTATTGAGTTTATATTAAAGGGAGTCTCTGATCATATAAAAGCTCACCAACATCATTGCAAATCAATGAAATCATTGTTGGATGTTGAACATGACTTGTGGCTTAATATGTAGATAATAAGGAGGAAATAATTTTGAAAAAAAGAATTATGTCAAAACGATTTAGCAGAATGCTCGCGTTATTCTGTCGCTTGGTAATGGTGGCGTCGCTAATGCTTACCAGCTTTGCCATCGGCACTGACAACATCGTGAACGCGGAAGCTTTTGAAACACCGACCGCCATGTTCGGAACTCCCGAACTCGGGTCAGACGACCCATTGTGGGCCCTGACAATGGAGCATCTCATCAACAAAAGTACTGTGCCCGGCGACTCCAAACCCCATGCCACTGGCACAGCTAGGATCCTTTGGGACTCCGACTACCTGTATGCCCGCGTGGTTGTGCAGGACAGCAATCTATATCAGGGTGCCGGCGGAGATCACCAGTATGATAGTCTGGAGTTTTATGTAGGCACAGGAACCGGAGGCGCAAACCAATGGCGTGTAAGCGCGACGGGCGTGTTTTCAGGGCAGTCCGCTCCGGGCAGAGCTGCTTGGACTCAGATCACGGAAACAGGATATATCGTGGAGATGAGAATACCAAAAAGAACCTTGACCTTGAAGGAAGGCGATTTTACCTTTGATGTTTATATCAATAACTCGACAGAAAAGGGCGGTGACCGCTATGAAGTCGTTTCCAGTTTCGGAGATCCGGACAAGGCTTACAGCAGCGCTGCTTCATATACAAACAGCCTGAAGCTCATTTTAGCCAATGAAGTGGACACCAGATTCTCAATCACCGCCACGGCGGGATCGGGCGGCCGAATAACGCCGAACGCACCCGGTGATGTTTTGCGAATAGCTAGCAACTCAAACAAAGAATTTACGATTACCCCCGATTACGGAAAAATTGTGGATACCGTATCGGTAGACGGCGAGGCCGCGACTCTATCCGATGGTACTTATACCTTTTCAAAGGTTAACGCTGACCATACCATTCACGTGACATTCAAAAATGATTCGGCCGCGGAGCTGCTTCCTTTTATCGTATGGAATGACAACTTCGCCAGTGGCGAGTACACGACGGCTGTCATCATTGACTTAGGCGAAGGGAAGGCGGCGGTAGGCTCCGAGCTTAATCCGGGCTTGTTTACCGTGTCGGCCAGGAACACGACTCTGAACGGCGCCTCGGTGACCTTTGCAGGGACGCGCAAGATCACAAGGGTATACGCCAATGACGAACCGAAGGTGCGCGGCTATCTTGGGACGGTAAGCCATTCACCGGATTATCAAGCCGGACTGGAAAGCGGCCGTTACATCGTAGTTGAGTCTGAGTTTTATTCAGCTGGCGGCGGCACTATAACGCTGGATGGCAGCATGAACTCGACAAAGCAGGTTTACAGCATCGTCCAAAACGGCGCGCTCGTACTGACAGAAGGGAGTCCGCTAAGCTACGTGGTTTTCGAACAGGAAAAAGTTGTAAATTCGATCCTTGACAAGTTTACAACACCCACGGGCAATTCGGTCAATCGCGCGCTCTACCTTCATAAGGATGACAAAGGTGAAGTATTGCAAGGATTGCCGCTATATGTCTATACCCACGGCATGGGACGCGGCGGTACAAGCGCTGCGACAGACCAAAAAGCGGCCATGAAATCCGCCAACGGCGCAGTCGCTCTGATGAAGAAAATGAAAGAAGATCCTGGCAAATACGCCAGCCATATACTGAATATTTCCTATAATGGCACGTCTACTCCCTCCACAGCCAATGTTAAGAAGGTTATAGACGACCTGGTTGCCAGCGGCGCAGTAGACCCTAACCGTATTTACGCGGCAGGCTTCTCATGGGGCGGCCAGTATACGAACAGCTTAGTCAACGCTTATCCCGGCTTCTTCGCGGCCGCCGCACCTATGTCTCCGGTAAGCGGCTCACCGAGCGCGAACGCCAACAACGTTCATAACGACTTGGCCTATTGGATGTTTATAAATAAACATAACGTTGGAGGATACCAGACTAACCTCACTACCTTCATAAACACGAATATGCCGAAAATGATCAACGCGAGGGCTTCGCGATTTGAGAGCAATGAGCCTCTTACGTGGCCCTACAATCAATTTGATCAGCCGAATTGGAGGCCGAATCAGGCCAACACACCTGTCCTGGGTGATCAAGTAGCGCACGAAGTTGAAGCGGCGGTTCTTTACAACCAGATCACTATGGGGACTTGGAGCATAGCTCCCACGGCGCAGTCCTCTAACTTGTCGGCTTGGGACAATGATTACACAGACGTCTTTGATTGGATGTTTGTGCAGAGAAAAATGAACGTTCCTGGTGCTCCGGGCGGCATCAAGGCGACGGCGGGCGATGGACAGGTCACATTGAGTTGGACTTCTCCTGACGATCCTGACGACGGTCGCAGTGCGATATTGGGCTACAAGGTCTGGTATGGCGACATGACGCCGGTCACACTGGATGCAGCGACGACCAAATATACCTTCTCGGGCCTGACAAACGGCCAAGACTACACCTTTAAGGTCATCGCGTTAAGCGCGAAGGGTGACAGCGCGGAGATGAGTGCGATGGCGACGCCGACGACAACTCCCATTGTGCCCGACGGCAATACGGGCAACACGGGCACCGGAACAGACGTTGGATCGTCAAAGCCGACCTACACAGTGAACACACCGAAGGATAAGTCCGCGGTCACGGACAAAAACGGCAACACCACCCTGCCTGGTGGCGGCGAGATTGTGACCAAGGGCGGAACGAAGATTGAGGTACCCGAGGGCACAACTATAGACTCAAACGGTAAGGTGACCATTCCGGCGGACAAGAGCGCCGAAGTGACACTACCCGGTGGCAACAGAATGTCGCTGAAAATCCATGAAGGTACGGAGCTTGTGTTCGATGACGGCGCTCCGCTGGGCTTCCTCGTGATGTCGGGCAATCCTTTCAGGGATGTCAACATGGACAACTGGTTCTACAGCAACGTAAACTTAGCCTACACATACGGTCTTTTTAACGGCACGACGTCCACGATGTTCTCACCGGGCACGTCAATGACGCGTGCGATGTTTGTGCAGGTACTGGCCAATCTTGAGAACGTAAACCGCTCCGGTTACACGAGTTCCCGCTTTAGCGACGTGACGGACGGGCAGTGGTACACGGCGGCAGTCGAGTGGGCGGCCGAAAGCGGCATAGTCAACGGTATAAACGCAGACCTGTTTGACCCCAATTCACCGATGACGCGCGAGCAGATGCTGGTAATACTGTACAACTACATGAAGTACAAGGGCTATGAGATTCCTGAAAGCCAATCTAAGTCCTTCGCAGACGAGAGTGAGATCAGCTCATGGGCGTTGGAGGCCGTTCAGGCGCTGCGGGGAATCGGCATTGTATTAGGCAAGCCGGACAACCTCTTTGACCCCAAAGCCACCGGCACCCGCGCCGAAGTAGCTACTATTTTTGCAAGGTTCGTCGAATACCTGGCTAAGTAAAAGCGTAAACAGAAAAATGCGGACCCTTCCGGCTGGAGAATATCCAGCCGGAAGGGTCTCTTTCTATTTTACAAAGAAAATCTCCGGTCTGATGCTGCTAAACACACAACAGCAGTGTAGGGCTTTGGTCTATGCCTGTTTCATTATCACTTGGGTGCCGCTGTCAATGAACGCGCTATCAATGACGGTTTGTATAATAATCTCTCATTTCCCGGACTATCGGTTTGAATCACATTCAACAAAAACTACTGAATGATGTTCATTTATGAGATATATCTTTTTAATTGTATTTAGCTGGTGGTTCATAAGTTCGGATCTAATATCTTCTTTAATTTTTATAGTAGAATCTCTACTTCGTTAGGTGCCGCCCTATTAAAACGCTCATTATAATTGAAGATACGGGAAGGAGAAGTCATTCAACACCAAGATTGAAAGCGCTTTAGGTAACATCAAAATCTATTCTAGGGGGAAGGACATCAAATGAGTAGACGCTTTAAACAGCTATTGCTGTCACTGTTAGCCGCTGCACTGTTAGTGCCGCAATTTTGGTATGCTCCAAATGCGAATGCAGCGAGCGCAACGATACCTGTCATCCTGTACCATGTAATCACCGATAATCCATCCGGAGATTATCAATACAGCACAGCCAACTTCAAAAAACAAATGAAGTATCTGAACGATAACGGCTATACCACCGTATCCGCGGAACAGTACGTCGACATTATCGTGAACGGGGCAACCGCTCCTTCTAAACCGATTCTGCTGACGTTCGACGACGCAACACCGGATTTTATTACAAACGCGCTTCCTGTATTGACGCAGTACAATATGAAAGCGGTATCTTTCGTCATCCAGGACAATATCGGTTCTTGGGGAATGACGCTGAGCCAATTGAACACGCTGAAAAACAACCCGAACATCAGTCTTCAAAACCATACAAAGACGCATGATCAAGCCGTATGGACGACTAGCATCACCAAAGCGACCGCGGCCGCGGAAATCCAATCCGCTAATACGTTCCTGAAAGGAATTACTGGCAAAGATCCGATCCTTCTTGCCTATCCTTACGGCAACTACAACGCGGACGTAAAAGCAGCCGCGACGGAGAACGGAATTAAAGTCGGTTTCAAAGCCTGGAGCGGCGATGACGACGCCTTGGCGATGGGACGTATTCTCATTAAGAAAGACGATACTTTAAATACCTTCGCAGCCGCGATCGGCGGACCTACGCCTCCCACACCGGAAGCGATCGGGAACATCGTCGTTTCGAACGACTTCGAGAACGGCACGCAAGGATGGTTTAAGCGCGGTACCGAGACGGTAACGGCTTCGGCCAATGCCGCTAAGAGCGGAACCCGCAGTCTTTTGGTGCAAGGAAGAACGGACAACTGGAACGGCCCGGGCTTTAACCTAGCCGCCATCGGCATACTGAACAAGGAATCAGTTTACGAGCTTTCCGCATGGGTTAAACTCAAAGAGGGAACGACCGGCTCTGAGACCATCCAATTCGGCGCTCAACAGACTGGGGCAGCCAACGAGTACCTTAATCCAGGCTCCGCGGCAACGGTAACAGCAGACGCATGGGTACAAGTCAAAGGCGAGTATACATACGACATGAACGCCAATGCCCTGCAAATCTACTTACAGAGCAACAGCAGTAAAACCGCTAGCTTCTACGTCGACGATTTCCAAGTGAAAGTCGTCAAACCGGCCGTTCTTGTCGAGAAATTCGAAAACGGCATAAATGGGTGGACCGGCAACGGCGCTACGGCGACCGTAACGAATGCCGTCTCCCACTCCGGATCGAACGCGCTTCTCGTGACGGGACGCGCCCAAAATTACCACGGGCCTAGCCTAGCGTTGACGAATACGCTTGAAAAAGGCGCAGAATACGAAATTTCCGCCTACGCTAAGCTGGATACCGGAGCGGCTTCTACGCAGCTAAAGGCATCGATTGAGCAATCTGGCTTAACCGGCAACGACCAGTTTAAGGAAGTAATCGGGTTGACGACGGTCACCGACGGCGCTTGGGTGAAACTGAGCGGTACTTATACGTATAACACCGCTGCTACGGGAATTAAACTCTACTTCGAATCCGAAGACGCCGGTAAAAATACAAGCTTCGCGATCGACGACATCGTCATTACCCAGAAAAGCGCAGCTCCTCCTCCAGGATTCTTCGTCCTGTCCCAAAGCTTTGAGGATGGTCAGCTCGGCGGTTGGACGGATCTGGGATGGAACGGCACCGGTACTGCGGTAGTATCGTCTGACTACGCATCCGATGGAACGAAATCCCTTCTGTATAAGGACCGTTCGGACAGAAAGAGCGCCGTATCGCTTAATTTGACCAGCAAGTTGGTATCCGGTCATAAATACGATATCTCATTCAAACTCCGGTCCGCTCAAGGAACCGATAACTACCACTTAGGCGCGAAAGTCAAATCCGGCGGTACGGATAGCTACCCATGGATTATCGGCAACCAAGCCGTTACGGACTCCGCTTGGAAGACGTTCGAACTGAAAGGCTACGAAGTGCCAGCCAGCACGACCGAATTCCTAGTTTGGATCGAAGCTAACATCTACAGTCCAGACGAAACCGCTACGGCGAAAGCCGACTTCTATATGGACGAATTCGTAATTAAAGACGTTACGCCTGGCGCCGAGCCTCCAAGAACTCCAGCTGTGCCATTCACTACTATTACGTTCGAGGATCAATCGAATGGCGGCTTTATCGACCGCGCGGGAACGGAAACGTTGACCGTTACGAATGAAGCCAATCATACCGACAACGGTTCTTATGCGTTGAAAGTAGCAGACCGTACAGACTCTTGGCACGGTCCTACGATTCGCGTCGAGCAGAACGTAGACAAAGGCAGCGAGTACAAAGTAACGGCATGGGTCAAGCTAATTTCTCCGACCAGCTCGCAGCTTCAGTTGTCCACGCAAGTCGGCAACGGCAGCACCGCCAGCTACAATACCATACAAGCAAAAACAGTTAGTGCTGCAGACGGATGGGTGAAGCTTGAAGGCAACTATCGTTACTCCAGCGTAGGCGACGAATTTTTGACCATTTACGTCGAGAGCTCCAGCAACAAGACTGCTTCTTTCTACATCGACGATATCAGCTTTGTGAACACGGGCTCAATCCCTATCTCCGTACAAAAAGACTTGACGCCAATCAAGACAAAGTACCAAGACGATTTCTTGATCGGCAACGCGGTATCCGCGGCGGATTTCGATGGCACTCGCCTGGAGCTTCTCAATTTGCATCATAATGTCGTAACGGCAGAAAACGCCATGAAACCGGATGCGACACAGGCGGTGAAAGGTACTTTCACTTATGCGGATTCGCTAGTCGATAAAGCGATCGCCGCAGGGATGAAAGTACACGGGCATGTGCTCGTATGGCATCAGCAGACGCCTGCGTGGATGACTACTTCGAACGGTTCGCCTTTGAGCCGCGACGAGGCACTCGCCAATATGAGAACACATATCCAAACGGTTATGACGCATTACGCTGAGAAATACGGCAACAATTTGATTTCTTGGGACGTCGTCAACGAAGCGATGAACGACAATCCTTCTAATCCGACGAATTGGGTTGCTGCCCTGCGCACCTCTCCTTGGAAAACGGCGATCGGTAACGATTACGTGGAGCAAGCGTTCTTGGCGGCAAGAGAAGTGCTGGACGCAAACCCTTCTTGGGATATCAAGCTCTATTACAACGATTACAACGATGATAACCAGAACAAAGCTACGGCCATCTACAATATGGTCAAAGAAATCAACGACAAGTACGCACTTACGCATCCGGGCAAGAAGCTGATCGACGGCGTCGGCATGCAGGCGCATTACAACGTCAACACGAAGCCGGACAACGTTAAAGCGTCGTTGGAGCGGTTTATCTCCTTGGGCGTTGAAGTCAGCATTACCGAGCTGGACATAACGGCCGGCAACGGCGGCACGATCACCGAAAAGGAAGCAATCGCGCAAGGCTACTTGTACGCGCAGCTATTCCAAATTTACAAAGAGCACGCCGCGAATATCGCCAGAGTCACCTTCTGGGGTCTGAACGACGCGACGAGCTGGAGAAAAGAACAACCGCCGTTGCTCTTCGATAACAACCTGCAAGCAAAGCAAGCCTATTACGGCGTTATCGATCCGAGCAAGTTCATAGCTGAGCACCCGCCGACTTCGGCAACCGCTAGTCAAACTTCCGCTAAATATGGTACGCCGGTCATAGACGGAACTATTGATGCGATCTGGAGCGATGCACCTGAATTCTCAATTCAGAAGTTCCAGATGGCCTGGCAAGGTGCACGCGGTGTAGCAAGAGCGCTCTGGGATGATCACAACCTGTATGTGCAAATCCAAGTTACTAATGCGGAACTGGACAGTACTAGCCCGAACGCGCATGAACAAGATTCCGTCGAAGTGTTCGTAGACGAGAATAATGGTAAGACAGCTTCCTATCAATCGGATGATGGACAATACAGAGTAAACTATATGAACCAGGCAACTTTTAATCCGTCAAGCAAAGCAGTCGGTTTCGAGTCAGCCACCTCTCTTTCCGGAACGAACTACACGGTAGAAATGAAAATACCGTTAACATCGATCACGCCGGAAAACAACATGAAGCTAGGCTTTGACGTGCAAATCAACGACGGTAAAAACGGTGCTCGTCAGAGCGCTGCCGCATGGAACGATTTGACCGGCCAAGGTTATCAAGACACGTCCGTTTTTGGAGTGCTTACGCTTTTCGGTAAGAATCCTCCTGCAACGCCACCGGCGGCGCCTACGAACATAACGGCTTCTGCCGTGAACGCTAGCTCGATTAAGTTGAATTGGAACACCACTTCTGACACGAGCGTAACGTTCTCCGTCTATCGTGGAACGTCCGAATCCGGTTCTTTCACGGTAATCGCTTCCGGCTTACCGGTTTCCGAATTCACGGATACGGGTCTGGAGGCTTCAACGAAGTACTACTACTACGTGAAGGCAGTTAAAGGGGAACTGGTATCGGATGCATCCACAGTCGTAAATGCAACGACGATTCCTCTGGTTGTAACGCCTCCTGAGGAGGTTTTGGCGGCACCTACGGGATTGACGGCTGATGCTCAAAGCCAATCCTCAATCAGGCTGAATTGGAACGCTGCTTCAGACACGAGCGTAACGTTCTCCGTCTATCGCGGAACGTCCGAATCCGGTTCATTCACGGTAATCGCTTCCGGCGTACCGGTTTCCGAATTCACGGATACGGGTCTGGAAGTTTCAACGAAGTACTACTACTACGTGAAGGCAGTTAAAGGGGAACTGGTATCGGATGCATCCGCAGTTGTGACTGCAACAACGAGCGCCGCTTCGCCTCCGACCGATACAGTCACGCCTCCTCAGGTGACTGAACAACTGGTTGAAAACGGCCAGATCACACCAAAAGTTACCGTGAATAACGGTAAGGCATCGTCCAACATCTCTGCCGGCAATCTGCAGAAAGCGTTCGATCAAGCAGTAACTAACGCTGCAGGCAAGAAAAAAGTTACGATCGACATTCCTGCAACAGCAGGCGCAAATTCATACGACGTGCAATTGCCGCTTCAAAGCCTGAAAGATTCCGGATCGACAGTACTTGCGATCAAGACGGTGAACGGCACGGTCGAGCTTCCTGGCAACATGCTGGCAGGCACGAGAGTCGGCAGCTCCGAGTTCGTATCGGTTCGCTTGGGCAAGGTCTCGACAGAAGGACTCAGCAATGACGTCCGCCAGCAGATCGGTAACCATCCGGTCATTAGCCTCGAAGTTTTGGCAGGCGACTCCGTTGTCGCTTGGAACAACCCGAACGCGCCTGTAACGGTATCCGTACCTTACACGCCGACGGCTGAAGAGCTAAGCAACCCGGATCACATCATCATCTGGTACATCGACGGCAGCGGCAAAGCGAAACCTGTGCCGAATGCCCGCTACGATGCAGCAAGTGGTACGGTCAAATTCTCGACGACTCACTTCAGTATCTATGCAGTTGTGTTCGTCGTGAAATCGTACGGAGATCTTCAGTCCGTACCATGGGCGAAGAAAGCAATCGAAGCAATGGCATCTCGCGGCATCATTAACGGCACGCGCGAGAACGCGTACGATCCGAATGCTTCCATCAAGAGAGCGGACTTCCTGTCGCTGCTCGTTCGCGCATTGGAGCTTAAAGGTAACAATGCTTCCGTAACGATGTTCTCCGACGTGGATTCCTCCGCATACTACTATGATGCGGTCAAGATCGCTGCGCAGCTGGGCATCATTCAAGGCACGGGCAGCAATCTGTTCGATCCAAACAGCAAGATCTCGCGTCAAGACATGATGGTCATCGCGGCGCGCGCGGCGAAAGCCGCAGGCAAAGCGTTGCCGACAGGTGGCACTTTGGATGCGTTCAGCGACGAGGCATCGGTAGCTTCTTACGCGAAAGACAGCGTTGCAGCACTGGTCAATGCCGGTATCGTGCAAGGATCGAACGGCAAATTGGCGCCGAACAGCTCTCTCACTCGCGCCGAAGCAGCAGTTATCCTGCAACGAATTTGGAGTAAATAAGAGTTTCAGATAGCCTAAAGAGGCTGCTCTGCAGATTGAATCTTGATATGCTCCCCATACGGTAGACAGGTGAAATAATATATAACCTGTTTGCTGTGAGGGGAGCATTTTTCATGCCCGAAAATAAAATTAGTGCCTCAGAGAAATTAGCCATCGTGCAAGAGATTGAGAGCGGTCGAATTGGATTGAAGTACGCTGTTAGTAGATTTAAACTGAGTAAAAACACGCTCGTAAAAGGGAGACAACTTTATCGGTTATCTGGTGTTCTAAGTTAGGTCGTTCTATTGTTAGTTCGATTATCGAGAAGCATAAAGGAACACTCTCTAGAAAGTATAGATAAGGGGAATGATACTATGAGGCTTGATTGCATCTTATTGTTTTTTTATTGACTTGATGGTCTATACATTACAGATCAGTGATTCCTTTTCTTGTATTAAAATCAAATAACACTGGATAAAATATGTGCAAATCATGTTGTGAGTCCTGTCTATTCCGGTAGACATGCATGTTGAAATGCGGAAAACTCGTTAAAACCAACTAGCACTATATAAATAATCAAGTCGTTAGAAGCCTTACACCCTACGACCTTAAGGGACTTCTTAATATATAGTAAGACTTAGCGGACACTTGTTCAAATCCCCTCGCATTCACCATAGTACACCAGTCCGCATCAGGGCTGGTGTGTTTTTATGTGGCCCTATTCTATAATAGGTGTCGGCTTTATAATTATAATTTCCACTATAAAGCTGTAAAAGTACGGTAGTCAGACGTTCATAAGATAGGGGTACATCGTATTAGGTAATGTTCACACTGAGCACTCGGCACATGTGGGGCGCTGTATGTCACTCGTAAGAAAGTAGTAGTTAAGAGCCGCATTTACCTGTATATTGAAGTTTGAATGTATTTGAATCTACCACTATGATCTGCATCGGTGAGTCTACTTCGTTACCCGGTATATTCTTCTTGCTTAAAACATGGGTTTGCACGTTAATTAACCGTCCGGGGGTGGACGGTTTTTTCTTACGTTCAAAAAAGGACCTCATCGTAATGTTTGTGTTCAACGCCTCGTAGATATTTGCAGGGTACATTTACCTATAATGATGATATGATTTAGATAATCGACTTACTTATTGCGCTCTTGGAGATTGGGGTTGGGTTCATAATGAGGGGTATTCTCCGATTCGGTTCTCGTTCTATCTTGCTTTATATAATTGCTGCCCTTGTTATTGGTTCGGTTGTAAGCTATGCCGTCGTCCCTGCACCGGACTCCCCTAAGTTCCAAAGTGAAAAAGGCATTCTGGATATAACGCAGGCCCATGTCAGTGAGAATCCGGTAAAGTTAAAAGGGGACTGGGCGTTCTATTGGCAAGAGCTGCTGTCGCCTGAGGACATACAGAATCGCTTAGCAAGGGACGGAAATCATGATCGCTGGATCAGCATCCCGGGGTCATGGTTAGGCTATCAATTAGATGGTCAGCAGCTGAACGGTACAGGCTTTGCAACCTTTCGGGTGGTCATAAAGCTTAGCGAGCAGGATAGGAATGAGCGGCTTGCTCTGCGGATGCCTACCATTTTTCATGCGTATAAATTATGGGTTAATGGCGAGCTGTTGGCAGAGGTTGGTGTAGTTGGTCAGGACAAGAGCAGCGTGACACCGCATCTGGCAACGAAGCTGGTGTTCTTTCAGCCCGAAAATGACAGGGTAGAGCTGGTTATGCAAGTAGCCAACTTCCATCATAAGCGAGGCGGCATCACCAAGTATATAGAGCTCGGCGGCAGTGATGTGTTAACGGTTAGGACAAATCTGAGAATCGCCGCAGAAATGTTCACCACCGCAGGCCTGCTTGTGATTGGCGTATATCATCTGCTGTTATTCGGACTGCGACGCAAAGACAGGGCTCCATTGTATTTTGGTCTGTTCACCACGTTGTCCGGTATCCGATCCTTGCTGGTCGGCGAGCTCTTACTCACACAATTGTGGCCATCTTTTCCATGGGGATTGCAGTTCAAGATCGAATACCTGATTCTTTGCAGCATTGGTTATATCATGACGATGTACTTTGATAGCATTTTTCCGAATTATGTGTCGCGTTGGTTTCATCTTGTCACGCGGATCGTTACCGGCGCATTCTGTATCGTTGTTGTGGTGACCCCTGCACTTATATATACCAAAATGTTACTGATGATCGGTGTGATGGTTTTTCTGCATATGGTTTATCTGATGGTTGGGCTAGTCAAAGCGGCTATGCGGCGTATGGAGGGAGCGCTAATCTTCCTGCTCGTGTCGGTGGTTGGTTTAGTTACTGTCGTCAACGATTTTTTATATTACAACGAATGGTCGCTGATCGGAAATACATCTCCGCTTGGTTTGTTGGTGTTTACGATCGCACAGATGATTCTGCTTTCTTCGAGATTTACGAGGGCGGCATCGAACGAGGAGAGGATTGCACGTGAACTGCAGGATGCTAACAACAAGCTGACCGAAATGAATTTTAATTTGGAACGAACCGTGCAGGAACGCACACAGGCCCTATCCGCTGCTCATGATGATCTCCGCACGTCGTATGACCGGTTGCTTCACTCCGAGGAAGGGAGGAAGAAGCTCCTTGCCTATATAACGCACGATCTGCGTATGCCGCTGTCCAGTATGCTTGGTTATGTAGAAGCTGTGCAGGACAGGGTCAAGCCGGAACGTAATGAACAGTACTTGAAGTATATTCGGGATAACACGATAAGGGTTAACCGCATGATCGAGGAGTTGTCCTTCTTGTCGCATTTGGAGACGGGACAAGTCTCGTACCGAATGGAGCAGGTTCATGTGGTTGACTTCTTGCGCCGGTTCTATGAACAATATGAGCTAGTTGTGCGTGACGCAGGGTTGGATTTCACGCTGGATTTCAGAGATATGGAAGATCAACGCCCTGACATGCCTGTTGTCGAAATGGATGTGCAAAGATTAGAGCAGGCATTGTTTAATCTAGTGTCGAACGCGATGAAGTTTACTTCTAGCAGTGGGTCGGTGCGTATTGCATTAGCTGTTGAAGAAGAGGATCATATCCGCCGTGCAATCATTAGCGTGCAAGATTCAGGCGCAGGTATTCCCCCAGAGCAGCTCGAGCAAATCTTCGATCGTAATTACAGGTATGATCGACCGGGCCTGGAGAAGGGTATAGAGGGCAGCGGGCTCGGGCTGGCGATTTGCAGGGAAATCGTCCAAGCGCATGGAGGGACGATTCGAGCGGAGAGCGACGGCAAGACGGGGGCAATATTCTATGTATCGCTTCCTTGTATTCTTGTATTGTAGAAGAAAGAAGGTGACAGCATGATGGACATGCACAAAATTATGATCGTCGATGATGATCCCAATATATGCGAGATTGTTCAGGTGTATTGCGAGCGTGAGGGCTTCATATGCTCCTACAGCTACAGCGGGGCAGAAGCCATGAAACTGCTTACGTCGTTCGAGCCGGATTTGATTGTACTGGATGTATTGTTGGCTAATGAAAACGGCATTGATTGGTGTAGGAACGCACGTTTCTACACCAATGCGCCGATCGTGTTTCTGAGCAGCCGTGAGGAGGACGAGGTCAAAATCAGCGCATTATCCTATGGCGGCGACGATTATGTGACCAAGCCGTTTAGTCCAGGAGTACTCATGGCCAAGATCAAGGCTCACCTTCGCAGAGTGTCGACTGGCAGAAGGGAACAACTGCTAGAGTTTCCGGGTTTGACGCTGGATTACTACGCACAGTCCGCCATCATGGGTAGTGAAACCATTTTTTTAACGAAAAAAGAGTTCAGTCTACTGTCCTATTTGGCACAAAACGTTAACCGTGTCGTCACTGTCGATATGTTGTTTCAGCTCATCTGGGGAATGGAGAGTCTGGAGGATACGAGAACCGTCGCTGTACACATCAGTAATTTACGTAAAAAAATCGAGGCTGACCCTGTCAATCCTGAGAGAATCATTACGATTCGGGGGGCCGGATATATGCTGGTTGCCAGAAGTGCGTTGCAAGCGAGAACATAGCGTTAAGGTTTAAAATCCACACTATTGATACCAGAGAGTCTTTATACGCAGTAGCAGCGATGAATACTTCGTTCGTATTAAGGGGTATTGTAACGTAAACGGCTGTTTATAAGTGTTCGTATGAGAGAGAGGATCCCAGACTTCATGCAAAACAACCTCCAATTCCACCTATGATAAAGTGGAGATGGAGGTTGTTTTTACATGAAAAATTAGTAATAAGTGGAAACCGAAAAGTTATAAATGGGCCTTTGGGAAAACCCCTTCGGGATTTTGGGAAATTAACGTAGCAATTGCAGTACTCCTTGCGGCTGTTGGTTCGCTTGAGCCAACATAGATTGTGCTGCTTGAGTAAGAATGTTGTTCTTAGTGAACTCCATCATTTCCTTCGCCATATCCACGTCGCGGATACGCGACTCAGCGGCAGTAAGGTTTTCAGAAGCAGCTCCAAGGTTGTTAATGGTGTGATCCAAACGATTTTGGTATGCACCTAATTTGGAACGTTCGGCGGATACAGCATTAATGGAATTATCTAGTACTGCAATTGCTCCAGAAGCCTTAGTAGCATCCGAAACATCAAGGGAGTACTCAACATTAACGTTATCAGTGCCATTATTGGTTTGTTTCGTAGTTGTCCAAGCAGCACCCGTAATCACATTTCCACTTTTATCTTTAATCACTGCAGATGTATCAGAAGAAGTTAACCCGAGAGCACTTGCACGCATGTCTGTAACATTCATGGACAAGGACTGACCTTGGTTTGCTCCGACTTGCATCGACAAGGATTTGTCCTCAACACCACCTTCAACTGTAAAAGTGGCTTGACCATTCGTTTTTGCGCCAATATTTACTTTGAGGCCATTTCCAAAATCGATCGTGGAGTTGGCTGCAATATCAGATTTCTTAGTTGTATCACCAGTTGTTGTGTTTGTCAGCGTAGCGGTTTTCGTTGTTGCGGCAGTAACGCTAAATCCATGTGTAGTAGGGCCAGTAAGTGAACCGATAGTAAGATCTACGCCATTACCTAGGTTATAAGTGCCGCCATCCTCAAACGTTAAAGTTTGCGTGCCAACCACAACGCCGCCATTGGCATCGTGGACTGTTGCAGTATAAGCATTTGCGGTACCAACGGTAAGGTCAAAAGTGTTAGAAGCGCTATACGTTGTACTATCAGCACGTGTATCAATGCTTACTCCGTTTGCGAAGGTAACTGTGCTGCCGGCAGTAAAGGTAACCTCAGGTCCGCCGTCAAATGATGCTGCAAGCTCATTAGTGACAGTAAAGCTATCAGTTCCATTGATAATTGTGTTACCAACGCCGTGGGCAATCGTGAAATCTCCAATTGTTACACTACCTGCAGCAGCACCTGCAGCAATAGATGTAGTACCTACAGTGCTGCCGCCTTGACTTAATGTAACCGTGCTGCTTACATCAAATGTTTGGTGATTTCCGGTTGCGTTAGCTCCAGTTAATGTGGTGTTAACCCCAGTAGCGGTTTTAAAGCTCACACCGAAGTCATTAGATGTTCCCAATGCCTTGAATTGATAATTTTGTACGTTGTTATCAAGAATAACTTTGTCTGTTAAAGCTGTAGTGCCGTCGGTATCCATTAATTGAACACTAAAAATACCGTTGCCTTCATCTGCATAAGCAAGTTGATATCCTACTCCATTGCTCAGTGCCGAAGAATTATCTAAACTCAAAGTAAGGGCACCAGCCGCACCTGCGGCAACAGTACCATTGTTTACCGCACCTAAAACGCCTACAGTTTTTATATCAAAGCTTCCAGACACTGGATTGTTACCTGTAACCGTAATACCATCGGCCGTAAAGCCTGTATTGGCACCGGTGAATGCGCCGGTTGCAACAGAATCTGTTCTTGTAATTGTTACTTCATGTGCACCGTTAGCCAAAGTAGAAGTAGGAGCAATCGAAACGCCTGTTACAGAGCCGGCCGGAGTATCAAGCGATGCATTCTTCGTTTGTGTTTGGCCAATACGAATTTCATAATCGCCGCTGTTAAGACTTGAGTTTGCCCCAACGCTCACGTTTTTAATTGCATTATCAGCAGTATGGGTTGCGGATTTCGTTACAGTGTCTGTAACATCTACTGTATAATTTCCTGCTTTCAGAGAACTGTTCTTATCTAAATCCGGATTCGAAATAGTCGTCGTTCCCGCATTGAAAGGATTAGTTGTTTTATCAATCGTTACAACACCGGATTTTTCCGAAATGTCCCCATTTAACAGTTTTTTCGTGTTGAACTCGGTCGTATTACCAATACGGTTAATTTCAGCGGATAATTGGTTGATTTCCTTCTGAATTTCGCCACGGTCATCAGCAGTGTTCGTATCGTTGGCAGCTTGCGTTGCGAGTTCTTTCATACGTTGAAGGATGCTATGTGTTTCGGTCAAAGCGCCTTCTGCCGTCTGAATCAGGGATATCGAATCTTGCGCGTTGCGCTGTGCTTGATCCAATCCGCGGATTTGTGCTCGCATTTTTTCGGAAATCGCAAGACCTGCAGCGTCGTCGCCCGCACGGTTGATACGAAGACCGGAAGACAATTTCTCTAAAGATTTCCCTGTTGCTCCTGTGTTACCTGCTAATTGCCGATGCGTGTTCTGTGCTGCAATGTTGTGGTTAATTCTCATTTCTCATTACCTCCATGTGGTGTGTTTTAGGTGCCTATCCGTTGGCATCCTTTGAAGCGCATACCCTGTACTCACAAGTCGTTGGTGGATTGCGCGCTAATCCAAAACAAGGATTTGTAAGTCAAACTGTTATCTTCCTTGATTTCACCACTCGTCCTTAAGTGGCAGGAGCTTCGACCTTTTTTGCCGTTTCTAAGGCTATATTGTTTTCTTCCCATAACTCTCCACGAACAATAGAAATATGCTTTGGTGCTTCAATCGCCAAACGTAAATGGCCTTCATCGCTCTTAATGACCTTTACCATAATGTTGTTGTCGATTAGCACATATTCTCCGGGTCTTCTCCCTAACACGAGCATTAGCTCATCCCCTTATCCCGCTCAGTAAATTGACATAAAAAAATGAGCAAACAAACCACTGCCCTTCTTCCTCCTGAAGAATGACGGCGACTCATTTGCTCATCCTAAGTCTCGTAATTATTTAATAAGTATTCAATTGTAAAAAACTACATTTAAACAGCAAAAAGACGAATAAATAGGCATCTGTTTCAAATGTTCCTCCTTGAAACTACATGCGTATTTACTCGTCCATGAGTAATCGAATATGAGATTAATTTATATATCGACAATGTATTTGAAATGTTTAGTCTTTTTGAAAAAAAAATTTGAAAGTTATTATCCTAAATTACGAAAGCCTATGGTTTCAGTCGTTTGAGAAAAATGGGCTTGGGCATCTCATAGGCTTTGCCCAGACGAAGCAAGTCCTTGTTTAAATATCTAAGGAAAGCTGCAAGTAAATAGAAGTGTCACTAGTGTTGCATAAATCTTCAGAATCATTTAGTCAGAAAATTCCGAAAGTAATTCTCCGCGAACGATAGAGATATCTTTTGGCGCTTCAATAGCCAAGCGTAAGTGACCCTCTTCACTTTTAATTACCTTTATGATAATTTTTTCGTTGATTACTATGTATTGTCCGGGTTTTCTTCCAAGAACTAGCATCAGACTCACTCCTTTACAGTGAAGGATCTTTATATGATTTGAACTTATTTTACGAGAATTATCATTCATGCAATTGAGGTTTCCAAATTGCCTCCTGCAGCATTAACTTTCTACCATCCCCATAACCCTTAATGAGAGTCTGACTTTGTATTCTCGCTTGCTGTATTAGCAGCAGGGAGGGGCAAGCTCAGTAGCAACGCTAAAAACAAGCTGACCATTCGCCTTTTCATAGAGCTTTTCCTCCATGTATATTATCATGATAGATTAGCCCATTAATGAAACTCAAAGAAAACTTTAAGTTCGTGCTAGAGATAAAGCATACCAAAGAAAAAGATTACAAAGATAATTGGCTGTAAGAACGTAGAACAGATTAGGTTTTAAACAACATCCGATTCAATCAAAGTGTCTTAGAATATGGCTAACATTATACCTGAGATTTCTACTACGAGTGCTACATCCCGTAGGTAGGCAACGTGTGAAGCAGAGCTCTTCAAAGCTGGTTCCAATGATGTTGATGATGTCTAGACAATCGTTGATACATCATTATCAAAAAGAAGTGCAATCATGACTCAATGGCTACCTGTCCTGTTTTTAATCGGTTCCTTTGTGTAAATGATGATTCCCGTAATATTGTCACGAGTCTTTGGTCTAGGTGTATATAAGGAAGGTATACATGCACAACAGGCTGAGGTCGCCTTTACTTTCGATGACGGCCCTGATCCACGCTATACACCTGAACTACTAGATTTGCTGAAGCAATATGATGTGTTGGCAACGTTCTTTGTACTTGGTAGTAAAGCTGAACAGTATCCACATTTGATACGAAGAATTCATGATGAGGGGCATCAAGTTGGAATTCACAACTACATTCATAAATGTAACTTACTTATATTTCCGTGGAAATTAAAGCGTCAGCATATCAATCGCACGGCAGATATTTATGAGGGGATTATCGGGGAGTATCAGGTTTCGCGTCGTCGCGGATAGCGACAATGGATAGTTTCCTTCTTTATAACCGGGCCCGCAGATACCTGCGGGCTGTTTTGCTATGGTACAGAGCTCAGGTGAACAACTGGGCCGCGTCCTGCTGGTTCCCGTAGGTCATGAAGTCTGTGGGTGACATCGAGGTGTATTTTTTGAATACCCGGAAAAAGTAAGAGGTGTCATAGTAGCCTAAATAGTTTGAGATATTGGAGATGGACATGTCGGAGTTCAACAACAGGTTACATGCTTCTATCACGCGCAATTGATGGATGTATTTGATCGGCGATTGTCCGATAACCTCTCGGAATACGGCGATCGTATAGTTCGGTGAACGCTGAATTAATCGTGCTAGATCCTTGATCTCAATCTGTTCGCGGTAGTGGTCTAGCAAATAGTGTTTTATCATATCGGCATATTTCGTTTTGATCGGTATAACCTCGGGCTTCTCTAGTTCTCTTGCGATGATGCCAATCAGCTCTTGCAGGATGCCGTGACAAATGAAGGTTCTAAAGTTCTCCCCCTGCCGCATTTCCTCATATAAACGTTCAAATCTTCTATGCAAGTACTGGAGCCTCCACAGCTTGAAATGTACAAATTTCTTATCGTGAAGAAAAGGAATGAATGGCATAGCATCAACTTCATAGTTGAAGATGATCGTAAACTTTTGGTGTGGGCCGGAAGGGTGATTTTCACCGGCGCGACGCGAGCCATGTGGAATAAACATAAAGTCTCCCCGTTCACCGGTATAATCTTCGTTTTCAATCCTATAAGTAACTTTGCCCTCCATGACAAGAACAAGCACATTGTAATTGATAACCTCGGAATGCGTACGCCAATTCGGGATGAAATCGTCAAAATGTACAGCTCTAATTGTCAGCATAAGCATCACCCGTTTAATGAAAATGGTTGCTTTTATTATAGCATTGATAATTATCATAATGTAAACGAAAACGTGTTGAAATCTTCAAGTTAGTGTTGAAATGTACATCTTCCGGAGATTATGTACATCGACAAAGAAAAGGGCTGACTCTTATACTGAAGATAATGCTTAAAGAAGGCGTTATCATTCTAGGGAAAAGGATAACGACATGAAAGCAAGGAAGTCACCGGGCGAATGAGAGCACGGCAAGCGGTACTGTTGCGGGAGATTAGGGCGAATTCTCAAAGCAGGTGATGCCAAGGGCTAATTACTTGCAGGGAGCTGCAGCAGTTGCAGGGACGAACGACTAATAATCGAAGTAAAGGAGATTGAACAATGCGAGTATTGCTGCTTGATCTTGATTCCACCAGACCTGACCATCTTGGTTGTTACGGGTACCATAGGAATACCTCCCCCCATATTGACCGGATCGCCGCCGAAGGAGTCCGTTTCGATAATTATTACACGTCCGATGCGCCGTGCTTCCCCTCTAGAACGGCGCTTATGACAGGGAGATTCGGCATTCATAACGGGGTTGTCGGTCACGGAGGGACAGCTGCGGATGTGCGCCATGAAGGCGAATCCCGCGATTTCCGAAGCAGGCTGGCCAGTGAAAGCTTCCCTTCGCTGTTCCGCAGCGCGGGGATGAAAACCTCACTTGTAAGCCCGTTCGGAGAAAGGCACACCGCCTGGACGTTCTATGCCGGCTTCAATGAAATTTACAATACGGGCAAGGGCGGCATGGAGTCGGCCGAGGAGGTGACGCCGGTCGTGCTCGAGTGGCTTGAGCGCAATGCCGAGCAGGATGATTGGATGCTTTACGTAAATTATTGGGACCCGCATACGCCATATCGTGCGCCGGAGGAATTCGGGAACCCGTTCAAGGACGATCCGCTCCCGGAGTGGATTACCGATGATATATTTGCAGCGCACCGAGAAAAGGTGGGACCGCACAGCGCGCACGAGATCAACATGTATAACAACCGTGTCTCGCCCCAATATCCCCGTCATCCCGGGGAGCTTGTGGATCGCAATGATCTCCGCCGTATGATTGACGGGTACGATTGCGGTGTGCGCCATATGGACGATAACATCGGTATGATTCTGAACGCGATGGAGAAGAAAGGCGTTCTGGACGATACCGTAATTATTATAACGGCTGATCACGGAGAGAATATGGGCGAGCTTGGCATCTACGGCGAACATGGTACGGCAGACCAAGCGACATGCCGGATCCCGATGATCATCCGCTGGCCGGGCTGCATAGCCGGTCATGTGGATAGAGGCCTTCACTACCATCTGGATTTGCCGCCGACGATGGCGGAGCTGTTGGGACTTCAGCAGGCGCCGAGCTGGGACGGCCGCAGTTATGCCGACTCGATACTGACGGGCGAAGATACGGGACGCGACAGCCTCATTATTTCGCAATGTGCACATGTGTGCCAGCGCAGCGTAAGGTTCGACGAATGGCTCTACATCCGCACCTACCACGATGGCTATCATTTGTTCGACAAAGAGATGTTGTTTCATATCAAGGATGACATTCATGAGCTGCATAACTTGGCTCCCGCCCGCCCTGACATATGCAGAGAGGCTGCATACCGCCTGCTCGACTGGCATGATCAGATGATGATGTCGATGGAGCACGATGTTGACCCGCTCTGGACCGTCATACGAGAAGGCGGGCCCTATCATGCCAAGGGCAATCTCAGCGAATATGCCGAAAGACTTATCGAGTCGGGCAGAGGACGTTACGTGGAGGAATTGAGAAAGAGACATCCACAAGAGAATTAGTAGTGAAAATGTTGAAAAAATTAATGTTTGAAGAAACGCCAGCAGTCCTTTTAAATCAATTTTCATGAGAGAGTTGTTCACTTCAGTGAAAAAAATGATTTAAAGGATTTCTGGTGGCTTTCATGTGTGTGGAGGGAGGCGAAGGAGTGGAACAAATGAAATCCTGCTGTGCGGCAAGCAGGCTGCAAGCGAACATTGAGCACAGTGTTATAGCGGTCCCAGCACCGTCACAAACTGCCGTTCCGGAGCCGGATCACATCGACTTGGATTGGGCTATCATACCAGGCGGTTCCTTCGAAATGGGAACAATGACTAGCGAAGGGTTTCCAAGCGATGGGGAAGGTCCGGTTCGGAGTGTGGAACTCGAAGCCTTCAAAATCTCGACTTGCCCCGTGACGAATGCGCAGTTTCGGGCATTCGTGGATGCAACCGGATATCGAACTGAAGCAGAAAGCTATGGATGGTCATATGTCTTCCATTTGCTGGTATCAGACGAAACGAACATCAGGGTTAAAAATGTACCTCGGCAAGTCCCCTGGTGGCTTGTCGTTGATGGAGCAAATTGGAACAACCCGGAAGGGCCGGATTCGAGTATTGAGGGTCGTATGGATCATCCGGTCGTTCATGTCTCTTGGAATGATGCCGCGGCGTTCTGCTCCTGGTTTGGGACAAGACTGCCGACGGAAGCGGAGTGGGAATATGCGGCACGAGGCGGTTTACAGGGCAGGACCTATCCTTGGGGGGACCTGCTCAAGCCGGACGGTAGGCATATGTGCAATATATGGCAGGGAAAGTTCCCAATTAAAAATAATGCAAGCGATGGTTATATCGGTACTGCTCCTGCTCAGTCGTTTGATCCGAACGGTTACGGACTGTATAATATGGCAGGAAATGTATGGGAATGGTGTGCGGATTGGTTCAGTCCTGCCTATCACCGTCAAACGTCTTCAGTGAATCCACGATACACACATGATACAGGCAAAAGGTCGATGAGAGGCGGCTCGTATCTGTGCCATCGCTCCTACTGCAACCGCTACAGGGTAGCGGCGAGAAGCGGCAATACACAAGACAGCTCAACGGGCAACATTGGCTTCCGCGTGGCCGCGGACCTAGTCCCTAAAGTAACTTAACGGCTATCGAAACGGCATAAATGGAGTATCTTAATACCTTCACGGTAACGGTGAATATTATGCCATGTGATCATGGAGTTTAAAATCACGATTAACCGGAGGATTTTTTGTCGTCGCTCTTGTGCTGAAGCGTTCGGCGCGCAGGCGAGCCTGCTGCGAATTTTCTCCAATAAATTAAATGATCAACTGGAAAATATCATACCTAATTACCAGAGGTTGGCGCTGGAGAATGAGAAGGATATCGATCTAATTCAGGGTTATTTTTTCAACTGTTGGAGCAATGGTCAAGGCATCATAATCGAGATGAAAGAAAGAGCCGCTTGCTACTGAAAAAAGTCAATGGATATATACAGCAAAACTACGACAAGGATATTTCGCTGACGCAAATGGCTGATTTTACGTATCATAGCGTTTCGAGATTTTGTGTGCTATTCAAAAAAATAGCGGAGATTCTTTCATCAACTATTTGAATATTTCCGAATCGAAAAAGCGAAGCTGCTGCTGCTGTATTCGGATCTGAAGGTGTATGAGGTCGCGGACATGTCGGCTTTACCTACTGCCTTTGAACCCTATCACAACAGTGGTAGGTGAGCCTATAACGTTGATCTGATGCATAGCGATTTGATTATTCGCAGTTTTCAATATTAGGGGTAAGTATTGAGTGTCTGCTGTTGTTCTTAGCTAGTTATTTGCATTAGGTTTATTCCATTTAAATTGCAAAAATCCGCTTATTTAAGCGGTTTATTTCTTTATGAAATAAATGGAATAACCCTGCATTAGTTAAGACCATGGGACATCGACTACTTCTAGTTGGCTGTGGAACCGTGCTCTCAATCACGGTTTTTTTACATTCTGCTCTAATTGTCAAGACTCTTTTGTTTTGACAATTGTTTGAATGGAGAAATCATGTTATCCGTTAGTCAATTCCCTATGGGGGCAGAAAATGAACGATATGTTCATTTCTGTCCTTTTTTTGTTTTAAAAATAATGAGAAAGTGGTTTAGATTGGTCGCCAAGGGTTGCGGAGGTATTAGCCAGAATCCATACCCGTAATATGCATAGAGGTCAAGAGATGCTGTGGCTCCCCCATGCTGACGGTCATTATTTATGGTGTTCCTCTATTTGCCTTCCAATCTGTTTCCTTGGTAAATGTCAAATAGCCCACTTATGATTTAAATAATCGGCACGCGCCGACATGGCGGGCATCCTTTCGAATGCGATGGGTCAGCATGGCAACTTAAACAATTTTTTATTTGTTAAAATAGGATGGCAAGTGCGCCGCGCTTGCGTACAAAACACACAACTGTAACCTCGTTAAGGTAAGACGAAGCCGTTCACCCAGAAAAAAATGTAGCTAGCACCTTGTACATCGCATTCAGTTAGAGAGGACGTAGAGATACGTCTTCTTTCCAAACGCATAGAGATGCCGAACTTACAGTCAGTTATTAGTCGCTTTACTTATGACAAATTGGGGGTCAACGTGGAAACAAAGGCAAGATGAATTAGGAGCGGTCTTGTTGCGGATTGAATAGGGTGGACGAGCCGCTATAGGAATGTAATAATTGACTTTAGGCGAATAGATATTTAAAATTTTAAAGGGAAAAATGTTTACATTTAGTGAAGTTAAAGAAACGAGAATAGGAAATGAGGTTTAAAATGAAGAAAGAGAATAAACAGACAGCAGTATTGGTCGCGGTGCTGCGAGGACTCATCGTTGTCATCGGTGCTTTTATTACGGCCTATGGCCTTGAGGCAGTATTAATTCCGAACAACGTATCGGACGGCGGCGTGACGGGTCTTAGCATCGTAGGGTCGAATCTATTCGGGTTGCCTTTGGGACTTCTCATTGCGATTCTGAATATACCGTTTGTATACTTAGGGTATAAACAGATTGGAAAAAGCTTCGCGATATATTCCGTGATCGGTATTGCTTCACTGGCCGTGGGTACCGTCGTTATGCACCATATTACTCCGATCGTAGAAGGTGATACGCTCCTCGTCACCGTTGTCGGAGGCATCATTATCGGTTTGGGGATGGGTCTTGCTCTTCGGAACGGCGGCGCGCTGGATGGCATTGATATGTTGGCGGTATTGCTTTCCCGGAAGCTTCCTTTCGGTACAAGCGATCTTATCTTATTCCTGAACGTATTCGTATTTATCGTCGTCTCGACCGTATTTGGCTTGCAGGGTGCTATATTATCGGGTATTGCTTATTTTATAGCTTCCAAGGTGATACATATCGTCGAAGAAGGCCTCAGCGGAGCTAAAACGTTTAAGATCATTACCAAGCATCCTGAAAGCATGATTGAAACGATTCGCGATCGCTTGGGTCGCGGCGCTACGTATAGTGTGGTGCAAGGCGGCTATTCAAATGAGCATTTTAAAGAAATCACATGCGTCATTAACCGTCTGGAAGAGCGGAAAATGAAAGAAATTATTCGTGAGATTGACGAAAATGCTTTCATCATGGTGTACGAGGTTGCTGAAGTAAAAGGTGGCAGCTTTAAGAAAAAGGACATCCACTAAAATATTTCAAAGGCGACATTATGGGAATGAGTTCGGTACTGTACCGAGCTCATTCCTTTTTATTTTGCCTTCACTAGCTCATCTCGAGTGCGGCGATAGCCTTAGCGCCCTTTTTTAATCTATCGTCCATAAAAAAATTTTTTAGTGTGAAAAATAATAGGCACTTCGATTGTATTACTAATGTAAGGGCGAGATCAGAAAGTCTTGTGAAAGTCCGGTCAATCCGAACAACGAATAGAATATTTGAATTTCAACTAAAAACTCTACGAGGTGAAAGAAATGAAAACAAAATTCAAAATGATTACTATGTCCACTATTACCGCATTATCATTAACCTTTGTAGGTCACAGCTACGCAGCTGCTAACCCTTTTTCGGATATAACGAATATCGCGGTAAAGGATAAAATTGTTGCCTTACAAGAACGAGGCTTAGTCCATGGTATTTCGGACGACTTATTTGCCCCGAATGACACCATCACAGCGGCACAAGGAATTCAGCTTATTGTTAATGCTGCGAATCTGAATCTAGATCTAGTAAGATTCCTTGTAGAACCTAAAGCTACGGATTACTTTAAAAACGCAGATAACGATGCTTGGTATGCGAATGCCTTAATTACGGCAAGCGTTAATGGAGTCGTACTGCCAGCCGATCTGAATCTTAACAAGAAATGGACGCGTGAAGAGTTTACTCACCAGCTTATTAGCACGATTGAAACGCATAGCAATCTTCCAATGATTAAGCTTGTTCCTGCCCAGATTAACGATAGCACGGATATAACCGTTGATTATGATGGATCCATCCAGCGCGCGCTAGCTTATAACGTAGTGAAATTAGATGAACAAGGGAACTTCCATCCTAAAGCTGAAATCTCTCGCGCTGAGGCAGCGGAACAAATCTACAATGTACTCGAATACATTAAGGCACATCCTGCACCATCGCCACAACCAGATCTAGAATCAGAAACAAACTCAAAAAGATCACCCTCGTCAACAAGTCCACAAATACCAGGAACAAAATAAGAGCTACAAAATCAGTTTTCTCAAAATAATAAAGCGATCTCCCTAATCATGGGGGATCGCTTATTTTTGAATGTAAGGAGTATTAACTTTTTTTAAAAAGTGAGTGTTCCTCTTTGGAGCTCGCTTCACGGAACGATTCTCCTCTTTGTAAGTGATAACAGAATTGATCAATGAGCAGGTTGACCTCTCCATCTAAAAACAAATAAATCTCGTAATTGTCATGAATATGAAAGTCTTTAGTAGGCGCTATGCTGGATGTTCCATGGCTGGCTAACTGACGGAAGCGAGCACTCAGCTAGAAATGATGCTTTCGAAAATCCCCCGGAGTAATTCCGGTTTGCTTTTTAAAGGTTCGATTGAAATGACTAATGTGATTATAACCGACTCGGTCAGCGATCTGGGTTACATTGAGGTCCGTCCCTCTGAGCAGCTCCATAGAGGCTTGAATCCGGATGGTCGACAGGAGCTCAATGTAGGATTTGCCTTTCACCAGCTTGAGCATATAGCTGAAATAAGATGGGGCCATCAAAGCCTTGGCGGCCAGCTCCTCCAAATGAAGATCCTCATTATAATGAGTCTCCATATAAGTGATGGCTTTATAGAAGGCTTCGCGATAAAGCGCCAGCTTTTGCGTTTCGTGCTGGCTCTGCGTTTGGGAATAACGTTTGTATTGTCTCCCGATTATTACGAGAAGCTTTAGCAATTCAGCCTTGATTGCCAGCTGATAGCCCTCCTCTTGTTCCTTCCACTCAGTGAGTATATCATTTAGCAAGCTTTCGACCACAGACTGCATGTGTGGAGGAAGTGCCAGCTTAGGCATAAGGTCGTTCTCGGATATAAGTGGTCTTATATAGGCGAAGTCTACAAAAGTTTGCATTTGCGCCAGATCACGAAAGCTCTCATTAATCGCATGGGGCATAAAATCAACCTGAATCATAATGAAATCGATCGCTTCACGGGTGCTAAGGCGATGCTCTTGAAAAGGGGGAATGGAGAAAAGATCTCCCTTTGTTAAGATATATTGCTGACCTGCAGCCCAATGAAGACAGCTGCCGGACAGTATATAGCAGAGCTGCAGGTGCTCATGGGCATGTAAGACTTGATTCATATTGGTTGGAGTCCTAATCTCGATCTTGAAAGGGAAATGATCATCGAGCAACTCTTTATAGAGATAGATTGGATAATCCGACATAATGACCTCCGTTGTTTTGTAAGTCTTTATATGGATCCGCTTTTCTAACTGGTGAGGCGACGAGATTAGTCCTCATGATTAAACCTCGCTAAATATTCTGTAGGTGTTTGATGATAATATTTTTTGAACATCCGACTGAAATAAAGCTGGTCTTGAAATCCCACTAGGCTTGAAATTTGCTGAATGTTTAAGCTGGTTTGCCGCATAAGATCGCAAGCCTTCTGTAATCTGAATTTAAGGATGTATTGCAGTGGAGTTGCTGCTGTAATGGTCTTGAATAGAGTTGTATAGCGATCGCTACTGAGGTGGGACATTTCGGCAAGATTCTTCACATAAATCTCTTCCGCATAGTGATTATGGATATATTTTATTGATTGATAGATCTCATCCCTGATCCTGGTAGATTTGATGGTATCTCCACAGTTAAGATGTCGTGAAATGATTGAAAACAAGTAGGAAAGCTTCGAAGAGGAAGCAAGCTCATAGCCCGCTTTTTTATCACGCAATTCGTCCATCATATCTCCGAACAGAGCGGCAATCTTGTCATCTTGCCCTATAAAACCACTGTTTTGTTCAGAAAGGCCTGCTTGATCAAGCAGTTCCTCAACCCCATAGCCAGTGAAATGCACCCAATAAGCTAAAAACTCTTTTTCAATACTATGACCGTAGTGCTGCTCTTCAAAAGGACGATACAAGAAAAAGCTCCCTGGCTGCAGGGTCACCTCTTGTCCTTTTATATATATTTTCATTGGACCTACAAGATTATAAGACAGGTAAAAGTCCTTGCGACCTGCCTTTCTGTGGGTCATGCGAGTAAACGATTCAAATGAATAATAACCCACTGAATTTATTATCAAATGATGGCTTAAATCGCTACAGCCTTGATCATCATCATCCGGCACTCTATATAAATTTGTAAACCTCATTCCCGCACCACTTTCATATTTGCTTGGTCATATCTTAACACAAATACGTGAAAAATCCATATTATCACGGAAAATATGTATACGGTTCCAGCCCCGTTCAAGGGTACACTTGACTGGTAAGAATAACGGAGAGGGGACATTGAAATGAATATTTTTTTGGGCTTAGAGTATGAGAGCTATAAATATGTGTTTGGGATCTTGAACAATTTCACATTGCCTTTTGACGAGAATAAAACAATTTCTCTGACGTGTGGCAGGAATGATCGGGCAGCTGTACAGCTCCTTGTTTATTCAGAGCAGGAAATGCTGGTTAGTATAAATGAGGAGGCTTGCTTCTATGAGCGGGGGCCAATTGAGATTGCACGAGTGAGTGTTGAGGTGCCGGGTTTAGAGCGGGGGCGAGTCAAAGCCAATCTTATTGGGCTTGTAGAGGATGACGATCGGCAATTGAAAGCAGATATGATTATGCAGCAATCCTCTATCTATGTCGAGAAAAGAAGAGTGCAGCCGGTATGGGTTGAGGTAGTGTTCGATCAGGATGTCGAGCCTGGTGTTTATACCCCGCAAATAAGTGTATATCAGCATAGCATGTTCGAGGATGAGAGGCTGATACGCACATTAACATTCGAGGTAAAGGTGATGGATGTCGAGCTGCGCAAGCCAGCAGACTATGAGTTTTATCTGGATTTGTGGCAGCATAATTCCAATATCGCTCGAAAATACGATGTGGAGCTTTGGAGTGATTCGCATTTTGCTATTATGGAAAGCTATATTTCCTCCTTAGCTGATCTTGGGCAAAAGGCCATTACCGTCATTGTCTCCGAAATCCCTTGGTCTGGACAGTCCTCCTGCTACGATCGGATTGATCCTGCGAATATGTTTGAATACAATATTGTAAAAGTGACCCAGTTAAAGAATCAAGAGTGGATATTCGATTTCAGTGCATTAAACAGATATGTTGAGTTGTGCATGAAATATGGAATTAAGCAAGAAATTGAAATATTCGGCTTACTGAATATTTGGGTGCTTGAGGATGCAGGTTATGGTGGCGTTATCAAAGACCATGGAGATGCCGTTCGAATCCGATATTACGAAGAGAGCAGTCATACTTATAAATATATGAAGGAGAAGCGGCAGTTTGAGCTTTACGTTGTTGCGTTGGAGAAAAACTTTATTGAAAAAGGCTGGATAAATATTGTAAGAGTCCTCGCAGATGAACCGGCGGATATCGCCGTTTTCACTCAGCGGCTAAATGGACTTAAAGCTATGGCACCTTCCTTCCAATATAAGGCAGCTGTTGGCCATGCTGATTTTATCGAGCAGGGCATAGAAGGAATGGTGGATTATGTACCTGTGATTGATTGTATGGCTCATGACTATGAGCAAATTATGAAGCTAAAGCAAGGAATAAAAGGTAAAATGCTTTACTATGTCGCCTGTATGCCACAATATCCCAATACGTTCATAACCTCTCATTTACTAGAGAGTAGACTCATTCCTTGGCTCGCTTGGTATTGGAATGTGGATGGCTTCTTACGCTGGAATTATACGGTATGGCCTAATGATCCCTTAAATCGAATCACCTATCATGGTCCGTTTTTTCCTGCTGGGGATACGAATTTTGTTTACCCAGGCCGCGATGGTAAGCCGATGCTAACGCTCCGTTATAAGCTGCTGCAAAAGGGAATTCGCGATTTTGAAATTATTAAAGTTTATATCGATCAAGGAGGGGATAGAGAAAAGCTGATGCAAAAAATGCAGAAGCTATTCTTATGGAGTGATATTAAGGAAGTACATCCGAATGCAAGGAAGAAAAGAGAAGAGCTATTCTCATTAGAAAATCATGAGTATGATCATATTATTGGAGAAATTCTCGAAGAAATGGCTGGCGGGCAATAGTTGATCAAATAGAAGAGGGTGTCTTAAAAGTCATTTATGATGATTTTTGGGACACCCTCTTCGCGGATTTGTGCAAAAGAAACGTGGAAAAGGGAAAGCATTAGCTAAAGAGCCATGCCACAATAAAGAGTAGCAAGCGATTTAACAAATAAGGAGGTAAGCAGTATGGAGCGTTTGGCATTCAGCACACTGCCTTGCGAGGGCTGGTCTATGGACGAAATGATTGCCTTGGCGCATACATGTGGCTTTAGCGGGATCGAACTCAGAGAAGGCGCGATGTGGGGAATTTCTACCGAGATGACTGCAAATGAGCGGACTGCGACGCTGCAGAAATTTGAGCAGGCTGACATCAGTATAACCAATATCGGCTCGGGTGTCTGTTTTACAGGCAATGCCGGGGATACGGAGCAATTCAATAGTTTTGTAAAGATCATTCAGCTTGCTAATGATTTGAAGGCTGGTGGAGTACGAATATTTCTTGGTTATTTCAATAACCGCAGAGACAGTTCGGTTCCAGCTATTCCATACCCTGAGCTTGTTGCTCAGATCAAGATGGCATGCGACTACGCAGCTGATTATGGTGTCCAGGTCTGGATTGAAACACATAATGAATTTGCAACTGGACGTTTGCTGCGCAAGCTGCTAGATGATGTGGATAGGCCGAATTGTGCGGTTATTTATGATATTATCCATCCGTTAGAGGAAGCTGAGCTGCCTTCAGACACAATTGCTTTACTCGGATCGCAGTGTGTTCACGTACACATAAAGGATGGCATTCCGTTTGATGATCCAATGGAGCTTAGCTGGAAATATACAAAAGTTGCTGAAGGGGAGGTGCCGATTGCTTCAATAATAGATCAGCTTGAGCAAGCAGGCTACAACGGCTATTACTCGCTGGAATGGGAAAGCACATGGCGGACGGAGCTGCAGGTTGCTGGTATGGAGCCTACAGTCATTTTTCCTGCCTATGTTGAATTTATGCGTGAGATTTTCCATACTCGAATGAAATGAGGAATGCTTCGTGAAAACATTAATTGCGATTGCTGATGCTGAGTTGCGTGAATTATTTTGGCAGGAGGCCACTATAAATAAGCTTTCCAGCTTTTCCGAGGTTGATTTTATTACAATGGGTGAGAAATTCACGAGTGATGACTTGGCTGAACGAATCGGTGATTACGATGCTTGTATTACAACATGGGGTTCACCGCTCTTTACCCCAGAGGTGCTTAAGCAAGCTGAGAAGCTGAAGTTTATCGGCCATGGAGCAGGCAGTGTTGCATCAATCGTCAATGAAGATGTGTTTAATACTTCGATTGCCGTGACATCGGCCAATACCGTGCTTGGGCTTTCGACTGCGGAGTGTGCAGTCTCGCTTATATTAGCTGGAGCGTGGAATCATATGGGGTTCAGCGCTATGCTCAAGCAGGGGCAGTGGAGCAACAACAGCCGTGATACAACGCTTGGTGTAACACGAAGAGTCATCGGTTTGATAGGCTACGGCGAAATTTCCAAACATGTGATTCGGATGCTGAAGCCCTTTCATGCAACAATCCTCCTAAACTCCAGCTACTGTTCACCAGAGGAAGCGGCCGCTCAAGGCGTCGAGCTTTGCGAGCTCAACGAGCTGTTCGAGCGAAGTGACATCGTTTCGATGCATAATACGTGGACACCTCGCACGCAAGGGATGATCGGCGCGGAGCAGCTGAAGAAGCTGCGCGACGGAGCACACTTCGTCAATACGGCACGTGGTCCTATCGTCAAGGAGCAGGCACTGGTGGAAGAACTCCGTACGGGACGTATTTATGCTGCCCTTGATGTTTACGATCATGAGCCGCTGGCTGCGAATCATGAGCTGCTGTCGATGCCGAATGTCCTCTGTTTACCGCACATTGGCGGATTCCACGGACTACTGAAGCGCGAGCTTTGCGATTTCATTGTCGATGAGCTGCACCGTTTTGTGCACGGGGAAACCTTAATCGGTAAAGTCACGCTTAGTCAATACCGCAGGCTGACTCCTTGGTGAGGTGATCTGGTGAATGACGAGGTTTAATATAAGAATAGAAGTAAGAAGCAAAAAACAGCCGATGATAAAAAATCGTCTGTTTTTTGTTGCTATAGCCTAGATTTCTTAACAGATTTTCCAGTGGCAGTCTGTATTCTGATTCATCAAATTTATCAAACTTTCATTAATTTTATGGTTTTCATACAAATGATGAAGGACTAAGAATAACAGCGATATTCATGTTCTAATCAATCAGATATTGTGAGGGAAAGGAGTGAGATTTCACATATGAACACAGTCAAACAGCCTTTGCATCGGTTAAATCAGAGATTGGTTGATGACATTGAACAGGCTGCATCATCGGGAAAAATGATCTATCATCAACCGGCTTACATGAAAGTTCAACTCAGGCTGGAGAATAGGAGCATAGTGCCAATATGAAACAATCCAATGGATCACCTTTACTAGCCGTTGCAGTTCCTAAGCATCCAGTGCCTCTCAGAGCAAAGAAGCTGAAGGACAGACTGTGGAGAGAACGTTATTTATTTCTATTACTAATGCCGGGTCTGCTTTATTTTATCGTATACCGATACATCCCGATGCTTGGCAATATCATTGCCTTTCAGGACTTTAGCCCGTTTCGCGGTTTTCTGAACAGTGAGTGGGTAGGGTTTCAGCATTTCAAGACGATATTCAGTGATCAGGAAGTTATACGAGTATTATGGAATACGCTTTTGTTATCCTTCTTACAAATTGGTTTTGCTTTTCCCGTTCCTATCATTCTGGCGATTATGCTAAATGAGATCAAAAATGAGCGGTATAAGCGTATCATACAGTCCATTGTGTATTTACCGCATTTCTTATCCTGGGTTGTCGTAATCGGAATTGTGACCATATTCCTCAAGAATGAGGGCATCGTTAACCGCATCCTTCACCCTCTGCTTGGCATAGAACCGATCTCATTCCTCCAACAACCTGGATGGTTCATGCCCTTGGTTATATTAGAAGTCATCTGGAAAGAGGCTGGTTGGGGAACGATTATATTCCTAGCCGCCCTGTCTGGTATTAATCCGAGCTTATATGAAGCAGCGGTTGTGGATGGAGCGAACAGATGGCGGCAGATCTGGCATATTACGTTGCCTGCATTACGCAGCACAATCGTCATTTTGTTTATCCTTCGTCTAGGCACTGTGCTCGATTCAGGCTTTGAACAGATCTTCCTGATGCTAAATCCTTTTACCATGGATGTTGGGAATGTGCTCGATACGTATGTATATTTCAAAGGTATTCAAAATGCGGACTTTAGCTTCGGAACGGCAGTTGGTTTATTTAAGAGTCTAATTGGATTAATTCTAATCCTTGTTGCGAACCGGTTAGCTAAGAAGTACGGAGAAGAAGGCGTGTTCTAATCGATTTTAATGTATTTACCGAAGATCAAAAGGTAGGTGTCGATCTATGATTAATCAGAAATCTATGTCAGGGCGATTGGTAGACATTATAAATATCATTTTGCTGGGCTTATTAGCATTAATAATGCTCTTCCCATTTTACTACATCTTTACTATCTCTTTCACTTCCTACGAGGAGTATAAGCTGAGCGAACTAATTCTATGGCCGGAAAAATGGGTTACCGATGCGTACACCTACATTCTGAATTCCAAAGAGTTTATTCATTCAATTGGTGTAACCATTTATGTGACTGCAGTTGGAAGCTTTGCCAATATCATTTTGACTGCAACGATGGCCTATGCTATAACTCGTAACATATGGGGACAGAAGGTATTTTTGTTTCTGGTACTCTTTACTTTTATATTCAATGCAGGAATGATTCCAACCTATTTGATCGTCAAAGCTACAGGTCTAATTAATAGCTATTGGGCCTTAATTATTCCTGGTGCCATTAATTCATTTAACCTGATTGTCATTCGCCAGTTCATACTGAGCATTCCGGGCGAATTAAACGAGGCTGCCTTAATTGACGGTGCGAATGACCTGCAGATTTTCACAAGAATCGTATTGCCATTATCCAAGCCAGCGCTTGCTGCTTTCGGATTGTTCTATGCAGTAGGACATTGGAACACCTATTTTAATGCGATCCTGTATTTGAATGAGCCTTCCAAATGGACTGTACAGGTTATATTGAGGCAAATTGTAATACTTAACGATACGACGAATTCTCTTGCTTCAGCTGCTCGAGATGCAGCGAGATCGGGCCACCTGCCACCTGGGGAAACGATTGGAATGGCGGCTATTTTATTAGCCACTCTGCCTATCTTAGTAGTATATCCCTTTCTGCAAAAGCATTTTGCGAAAGGGGTGATGCTCGGTTCCGTTAAAGGCTGATCGTTTCTAGATGGACAGAACCTGTAGGGCGTCGAAGGGAATAGGTAACAAATATACTAGGAGGGTTAATACAAAATGAAAAAGACACTCAAAATGGGGCTTGTTGTATGTTTGGCTGCAAGCTTGGCCGCATGTTCAACGGGTAATAAAAAGCCAGAATCTAGCACAACAACGACTGATTCACCCGCACCAAGCAGCGAAGCACCAAAGACGATCACCATTTCTTCTATAGAAGGGACATGGCAGATTCCATTGAGTGCTACAGGTGAAGGTCTGAAGAAGCTCAACGAGAAATTCAATGTGGAATACAAGCCGCAGTTTGTCCCCTATGATGAATATGGAACCAAATTGCCGGTTGTTATGGCTGCCGGAGATTTGACGGATATTATCGGAATGGAAAGTGCGGATGCCAACTTTTTTAAATGGGTGAAGCAAGGCGCTTTTCTTCCGCTGAATGACTATATTGACAAGTATCCGTCGCTAAAACTTGTACCGAAAAATGTATGGGATGCTGTTACCGTTGATGGCAAAATTTATGCGATTCCGCAATACTTCCCTGCGAAATATAGCAAGAAACCTGTGATTCGCCAAGACTGGCTGGATAATCTCAATCTTAAGATGCCGACAACCTATGATGAGTTGAAGGCAGTGGCGATTGCATTCACGAAGAATGACCCCGACAAGAATGGAAAAAACGATACTTACGGAATCGCATTATCCAAGCAAATCGTATATGGCGCTCAAATGGGTGCTAAGTGGGATACAGGATGGTATAACAAGAACGAGCAAGGGCAATTAATTCCAGGTATCATTTCTGAAGGGTTCAAGGAGCAGACTCAATTGCTCGCGGATTTGTATAAAGAAGGAGCGATTCACAAGGATTGGGCTGTCTCTAAAAATACGGATATCCGTGCAGACTTCTATGCTGGGAAATATGGGATATGGTATGAACAGCCTATGGGAGTTGACCAAGTTTTGTTCGAGAGTATGAAGGAACAGATGCCTTCGGCTGAGATTACCGTTATTCCGGCTTTTAAACAAGCGGATGGCGAGCAGGGGTTCACATCGCTTCCCGGTTATTATACGCTGACGATGTTGAATGCTAAGATTCAAAGCGATCCGGATAAAATTGATCGGATTTTGCAAATGCAAGATTACTTCCGCACATTCATACCTGTTGACAATCGTAACCCGCAAAATCCTGACTTCGACTGGTCAAACGGCGGCGAAGGCGTGGGTTATCAGATGGTGGATGGCGTTATGGCTTATGACGCAGCGTTATATGATAAACGGCCTAGCAGTTATTTTAGTGGTGTAGCAGGCTGGGCACCAAACGATGAAGCAAACGAGCCTGGGAAACAAGTGACCGATCCATTTATCCAGAGGTTCGTAAATTCAACTGTAGAATTGTTAAAGAATACTAAATTCTATATCAATCCTGTAGACCGCATTCATTCCGAAGTTCTCACGGCAAAAGAATCGGAGTTGAACCTGATTGCTCAGGAATGGCAAACGAAGATGATCGTGGGTCAGGAGCCTATTACTAACTGGAGCAAAATGGTCGACGAATATATGAAAAAGGGCGGTAAAGAAATGATTGACGATGTAAATAAAGTGTTAGATTCATCAGGTATTAAGGGAGAATGGAAATAAGCATTTAATGTGAAGAGAAAGGCCCGTACACGTTAAGATAGATCGTATGGGCCTTTGTAATAGCAACGTACATGCTTACTTAATAAACTGATAGCCTCTATCAACGAAGCACGTATTCATGATTAAATGTATACGCTTACAATAATATGTGATTACCTATTATCAATCGTTTTTTATTCAAGCCGAATCTAGCCATATATGGTATGCGAGGAGTAATGTCTAACAGCTTTTATTATTTTTTGAAAAGGGGTTAGTTAAATGTTCAAACTTAGGTGGCGGTCAAGCTTACAGCTTTTCTTGTCCTTTCTCATGGTTTTTTCCATTTCCAACGCTTTATTAAGCAATCAGGAGGTTCAAGCGGTTGCGGATTCATTAGCAATCGAAGCGGTAAACTTAGTGGCAAATCCAGGCTTTGAATCCGGAGATACGGGCTGGGATTTTTGGGATGCTGCCTCCTCCGTTGTTAGTAACAATTCCCACAGTGGTACGAACAGTGTAAGGGTAAATGCCGGAGATACAGGTTTTGCTCAGATGATTACCACGGGTGTTGAAGAGAATGAAACCTACTATTTTGAAGTCTATGGAAAGGTTGAAGGCGGACAAGAAGGTCTCATTTTTGTTACTTGCCGTGATATAAATAATCAGGAACTCCAGACAACTTCCATACCAAAATTCACAACTGCATCGACAGACTATAAGCTGCGATCTAAAACATTCACTGCTCCGCTGGGTACAGAGAAGATTGTCATCTGGACATGGACAAATAATACAACTGGTAATTATTACTTAGATGATTTTGTGCTAAGAAAACATAGCGGTACAATACCAATTGATAATCCATACCCGGCTCCTCCTGTGCTGCCGCCAGCCGAACATCCGCGCCTGTTCGTTAGGGCAAGTGATCTAGATGAAATTCGCAGTCACCTAGCGCAATCTGAAGTCAAGGATGCTTGGGAAAGGATGCTGGATGCTGCAAGGCAAAGCTATACCGGAATACTTTCAGCTCCAATTTCAGGAAAGAATAATATGAACGATGCCATTATGAAGACGATCCAAGCGAAGGCCCTGTTATATTTACTGCAAGCAGACGAAACAAACGGCCAGCAAGCCGTCAGCATGATGAGCAATTATTTGGACACAGTCGCCTTCCACCGTGACGATTATCGTCCAATGGGTGAAGTTATTACTTTGGGTTCCATTGTCTATGACTGGTGTTACCCGCTGATGAGCCCGGAACAGCGATCGCATTTCATTCAGCGCTTTGTGTCTATCGCCGAAGGCATGGAGATTGGCTTTCCTCCGATTGAACAAGGAGCTGTAGTCGGACATGGCAGCGAAGCGCAGCTGATGCGTGATCAGTTAAGTGTTGGTATTGCGGTTTATGACGAGAATCCAGCTATATATAACATAGTAGCTGGACGGTTCTTCGCTGAGTATGTGAAGCCGCGTAATTATGTATACGCTTCTAATGCTCAGCATCAGGGTGATTCCTATGGACCTTATCGCTATCAATGGGATGTGTTTGCCTCATGGATATTCAAGCGGATGGGTGCTGGCAATGTATTTAATTCCGATCAACAGATGACCCCCTATGAATGGATTTATGCACGTCGTCCCGATGGGCAGCTCATGCGTAACGGTGACACCTTTCAATCGCAACGGCCACTTGGAGAATATTGGTCCGAGCCAATGCCTAATATGCTGCCTGCCAGCTACTATAATGATCCTTATTTGAAGCATGAATTTCTTAGGCAAGATAGCTACAACAAATCATCCAAGGATGATCTTTGGCTTATATTATTTGATGACCCTCAGCTAGCGACAATGAATGAACAAACGTTTCCGCTCACCAAATATTTTCCCGAACCTTCTGGTCAGATGACTGCTCGTACGAGCTGGACAGGCGGCATACAGTCTTCTACCGTCGTTGCGACGATGAAGGTTGGCACCACCTTATTCACGAACCACCAGCATATGGATGCTGGACAATTCCAGCTGTATTACAAAGGCGGTTTGGCCATTGATTCGGGTATTTATGAAGGTGTGAATGGGGGATACTTTGAACCCCACGATCTTAATTACAATAAACGTACGATTGCCCATAATACGATGTTAGTCTATGACCCTGACGAAACGTTCCCGGCAGGTTCGAATGATGGCGGTCAGCGCTTTCTATATGAAGAACCTGCTACGATGACAGATTTGCTTAATCCCTCGAATAATTATGAAGTTGCTGACGTCGTCAAACATCAGTTTGGTCCGGATGCAATTACACCGGATTACAGCTACATCAAGGGAGATCTGACTAAGGCTTATACGTCCAAAATGGAGGATTTTAAACGTTCTTTTGTGTTTCTTAACTTGAAGAATGATGAACATCCCGCTGCATTGATTGTATTCGATAAGGTAACTTCTGCGGATGCTAGCTTCAAGAAAACTTGGTTGCTGCATAGCGAGAACGAACCTGATATATCCGGCGATACAGTCACCCTTGAACGAACAGAGAATGGCTATAATGGCAAATTGGTCAATCGCACTTTACTGCCGGCTAGCAATAATGCTGAAATCACCAAGATTGGTGGACCAGGCAAAGAATTTATTGTCGATGGCGTCAATTATCCGCAAGAATCCTGGTCCGAGGATAGCACAGAAGCGGGTTCCTGGCGCGTGGAAGTTTCTCCGAAGGATAACGCCGAGACAGATGTCTTCTTAAATGTTATGCAAGTGATGGATGCTGTTAACGGACCTCAGCCGCTCGCTACGGAATCGATCGTTTCGAATGAGATGGTTGGTGTAAAGATTGAAGATCGGGCTGTGCTTTTTTCTAAAACGGGTGTTGATATAACGAACACAGCGAGCTTCGAACTGCCAGTATCGAACAAAGATGTCCGTGTATTGATAACTGATCTAAGCACTGGCTATTGGACGGTAACTAAAGCTGGGGAAACATCTTCAGTCGAATATGAAGTAACGCCTGATGAGGGTACGTTATATTTTGCAGCTGATACCGGAGGTACGTATACCTTACACCATTCTCCTACAAGAACTTTATCCGTACCAGTAGCGCTTGCAACATTACCGGTACAAGAGGAGAAGGATGCCGTCGTTATGCAAGTTAATGGTGTTGACTTCGCTTTTAATTCAGAGCTGGGCTTAAGTGACGGTCAGGTAATCATTCCTTATGAACGGCTGGCTGCAGAGCTTGGTCTGACAACCAATCTGCAAGGATCGACTTTGACAATGAGTCGCCAAGGAACAACGGTAGTGATGACCATTACTAGCAACGCGATCACCATTAATGGTCAACCCGCAACCCTGCAAACACCGGTAACCCTAAGAAATGGAGTCATTTATATTCCTCTTGATGTCGCCTCTATAGCCAAATGGGCGATGGTCAAGTGGGATGAATTTTCCCGAAAAGCGAAAGTGTCATCGATTCAACCGCTGACCGAATATAAAGTAGTCGAAATTGATTCCAGTACGACTGCAGCGGTTGCCATACAAGCAGCTGATGGAGATCTGAATACCGTATGGACAGAAAGTGTACCGGGCGCCTACTTGGTCTATGATCTTGGGGAAACTCGAAAGTTCAATCAAATTGATCTCGCTTGGCTCAATGGGCAGGATCGTTACTATCAATATCAGCTGTTGACATCACCAGATGGCAGCGATTGGACATCCATATACACTGGCGAGAGTTTTGGAAGCGATGATACCTATGAATCGACGTATTTTGCACCTGTATCTGCCAGATTCGTTAAACTAATTGGGAACGGATATCGCTCAGATCTGGGAGGCAGCAGCGAAGTATCGCTCAAAGAGATGCGCATTGCTACGCCATATTATAAGGTTGAAGCTGTAAGGTCCTCTAGAGGCAAGGGAGAAGAGGTTATTGACGGCAATTTGGGAACGATGTGGACGGGCGAAGACAAGGGGGCATGGATCGAATTTGATCTGGGCGCATCCTACATGGTGGCAGGACTAGGTAGTTCCTGGTACGAAGGAGAAAAGCATTATTTCGATGTGTTGGTCTCAGATGATCAAAAGCAATGGACGACTGTGTTCCAAGGCTATAACAGCGGAACCACGAGAGGCTTGGAGGATATCTTCTTTACACCGATCGGAGCAAGGTATGTTCGGGTAGTTGGGATAGGTAATTGGAATTCAATATGGGAAGCAGTCTTGCACAAACCGACAGCAACACCAACACCAACAGCAACACCGACAGCAACACCGACGGCAACGCCCACAGCAACGCCGACAGCAACGCCGATAGCGATACCAACTTCTACGCCAACACCAACGGCAACGCCGACAGCAACATCGGCGCCAACGCCAACGGGTTTGCCGTTCTACAACGAAAAGGTAAGTCTAGAAGTGGTTAAGGCGTTAGCGGAAAAGGCGAATTCTGTACAGTCCGTTACATTCAAGGATGTACCTAAGGGTGCTTCATTTGGAAAAGCAGTCGAGCTTGCAACTAAGCTTGGAATCGTAAAGGGGGATGCAGACGGTTTGTTCCGTGCTAACGCATCTGTAACTAGGGCAGAATTTGCTGCTATGTTAGTAAGGGCACTTGGTTTAGAAGGCACAGGCAGCTCAAACTATAAAGATGCCCAGGGGCATTGGGCAGAAAACGAAATCATGACACTAAAATCAAGCGGTATTATTAACGGTTATGTGGACGGTACATTTAAGCCGAATCAAAGCATCACTAGAGCAGAAATGGTTTCCATGCTTTCCAAAGTATTAAATACGACCTCAATTCCAAAGCCATCTAAGTTCAATGATGTTTCTGGCAGCTGGGCGGAGAATGCAATTGATGCATTATTCGAAAGGGGTATCGTGATGGGTAATGCTGACGGGTCATTCAAGCCTCAAGCTAATGCTACCCGACTAGAGTCCCTGCTAATGATCATGCGTATGCTTAATATTAGTCTTGGTTTATCGCTTGATATAGAATAGTAATTTCTTAATTATGCTACAGATGCGGTAGGTACTGATAAAACAGTGGCTACCGCATCGTCCCACAAGAATCTGTCCTACTTCATTTAGAGGGAGCTGCAAATGAAAACAAGTAAGCAAGATAACAACCTAATGCCTCCATTTTCTTCTGAAAAATGGAAGTCGTGGACACCTAGACCGGAAATAGCGCCGATATTTGATAGAAGATTAGAAAATAAGGAGACGTTGCTTGTCATATCTTCTTTAGACTCCTTTCATGCTTACGGTGCTTGGAATTGTGAAATCAATGACGTACTTGAGGGTACTTCTTATGAAATCATGGCTGAATATGAAACGAAGCAGATCGATTATGAATCTGTATCCGTAAATATGATTGTGACTTGGATGGATAAATCAGGAAAGTGGTTGGGAAGAGAATATGTGGATACTTACGAGGATACGGAGGATGGTCCTACAAAACTAAAGAAGAGATTGGATTCCCCAGCAGGCTCAGGAGCGGTGAAGATTGAGCTTGAATTTCGTTGGTCAAAAGGCAGCTCCGTTACTTTCAGGCAAGCATCACTTAATCTGGTTGAGCCAGCTAGGTCACGTAAGGTTAAGCTGGTGACTACCTATGTGAATCCATATGGCGAGCATAGATCGGATCTTTCCGCGAATTTACAGGAACTGCTGGATACGCTTGAGCTTGCAGGACACGAACAACCAGATTTGGTTTGTCTATCTGAGACCTTATATGATCGCTCTTCTGGTTATAGCGTACAGGAGATTGCACAACCCCTTGATGGTGAATTAGTGAAAGCCATTTGTCAAAAAGCGAAAGAAATCCGTTCATATGTTGTATTTAATCTTTATGAAAAGGATGGGCTATGCTTTTATAATACAAGCCTATTAATTAATCGCAGCGGAGAAGTTGCTGGTATATATCGCAAGGTTCATCTTCCCTTGTTTGAGGCCCAGGACGGTGTAACACCAGGAAGTGATTATCCGGTTTTCGATACGGATTTCGGTAGGATTGGCCTTTTGATTTGTTGGGATCAGAGTTTTGTGGAGTCTGCTCGGTGTCTTAGGATGAAAGGCACGGAAATTCTCTGTATTTCTACGGCAGGTGAAGCGAAAATCCAACAAATCGCTCGTGCGGTTGATAATGGCATGTATGTCGTAGTTGCTGGAATTAATGGTGATATAATAGATGGCGGCTTTGGCAATTGGATCGGTGACCCAGGGAGTAAGCCAAGCCGAATTATTAACCCTAATGGAGAAATTTTAGGTGAAATCGGTCCAGAAGATTCTAAAGTGTTAGGCCTGGAAATCGATTTAAATGCTAAATTCATGGAGTATTGGATGTCGGTAGGGCCAACTTTTGGTGATAAACGCAACTTGTTTGCTCGTGAAAGGAGACCGGATACTTATTAGAATCGTCAGCTATTAATGGCGAGTGGAAACAAATATTAATAGCGTATAACAAAAGTCCGCACACGAGAGCTTGACGGTGTACGGGCTTTTGTATTGCTTTTTTAAACGCTTAATGCAACTTGCTTTTACGGAATTCGCTTGGGGTGAAGCCTGTGAGCTTTTTAAACATACGATTGAAGGAATTAATGTTCTGGTAGCCTGCGGACTGCGCAGCATCTTGGATACGAATGTCTGGCTTAAGCAGCAATACTTTGGCTTTATTGATTCGAACTGAATTTACATAATCTACAAAGTAATCGCCCGTTTTTTCTTTAAAATACGTAGACAAGTAGCTGCGAGAGATATTAAGCTTATCCGCTATAGCATCCAAAGTAATTTCCTTGTCATAGTTTTTTTCAAGGTATTCATAAACGAAGTCAATAATATGGTCTCGCTTATCTTTGAGCTCCTTAACAAGAAAAGCGGAGCTCTGAATCATCGAGGACATTATGGTGTCAAGCTGCTCATAGGTGTAACAAATTTGTAATTCAGTGAGAGCATGGCGCACGGTAGCAGGGTCGATATTGCGCTGCTGAAGAATCTTCTGTGTTCGATGCATGATCGATTCGGCGAATTGAAGGACACTCAATGCACTTTCATTGCGCTTTTTCATTCTTCCAAGCACTCGTCTTACCAGTTGGATCACATCGGTGTCATTTCCGCTGTAAAGATTCGCATCTAGTTCTTCTTCTTGAGCTTGTGATAATTGAATATCCTCGTCTTGCCGCTCTATATCGACAACAATTTGAGTCTCATCATCGAACTTTCTCTTTTTAAGCTGCTCTAGGCCGGTTTGATAAGCCTCATTCCAATCCTCTATGCCACCTGAAGCTGTAATCGTCAGGAAGCAATATTTTCTCTCGGCTTCTAGCACATGATTGATTTGTTCAAGTGTAAGCCTTATGTTCGGATCGGTCATCTCTGTGAATACAATCGATAGGATTTGATCTTTCTCCATTTGGAAGGTTAGGGAGTCAGGGTAGGTCTCCATAATAATTCGATTGACATATTCTCTGATGAAAGAAGTTGCTCGCTCCTCATCTACCTCTATACGATACAGCATAGACTTGTAACTTACCTTGAATAAAAGCAGCACAAATGGACGATTCGATGGAACCCAAGGGGAGCTATCTCCATTCTGATGACGAATCTTCTTCAGTTTATTGGAATAAGCGTAATATTGAAGCAGTGACTCCTTCTCAGACATATCCTGATGAATATCGCGGCTCGTTTTCAAAATATCACTTATTTTGTTATGAATAATATTGAATTCCTTGATTCCACTTATCGAAGGCTGAGTGGTGTTCCACTTCTGCATAGCATCAATAATCTGTTTAACGGGTGTATTGATGCGTACGCTAAGCAGGAAGGAGGCAATCACGCTAATGGCAATAGTAAGGATGAGTAATAATACGAATGAGAAATTCCAGCGAATCTGACTCGAGATCGTTGTATCTGGAACCACATGAATATAGGTTAAGCCACTTTCACCTTTCATGTAGAAGTAGTAGATGCTATCTTGAATGACATAACCTGACTGATCTGTGAACTTAGGTAAAGAGACTTGCTCAGACCTTGAAGAGGTATACAATTGCTGATTGTGATCATTCAAAATATAAAATTTGTCATTAATCGTCTGGCCAAGTTCAGAGTAAATCATGTCTGCATCGGCCATAGCGATTAAATAAAAGTTCGGGAGCTGGTCATTTTTGACGATGATTGGAAGCAACATTCGTTCTCCTGCTCGGTGATTAGAAACAATCTCAGCAAACGAAGATGCAGGAAGTACTTGGAACTTGTAAGGCTGTGTAAACTGATCGTTCCAAAATGAGGCGCTGTAATCTTGACTGTTGTAATAGCGTTCAAACATGACATCCACATCAGCTCCTCGGCCTTTTTCAAGAACAAATCCGGATTCTTTATACATCATAATAATATTTTCTAAGTGTAATAATCGATTTGATAAAAAAAAGTTGAGCTTCTGCATCGTGGAAGCCGCATTTACGTAATCAATAGATTTCTCTTGTGTCCCCTGCATATCTAGAGAAAAAGTTAGAACTGAGCTATGAATCATTGCAATAAGGTTCTCATAATTTTCAGTTGTTTTTTGCATGCTGAGCGTATTGTATTTAATAATTTCATCTTTAATACTCCCCCTGTAGAAGACAACGGAAAATAAAATGAACGATACCAATAGAGAAATAATAATTAAAAAGCTGACTAGTAATCTAATGAATAAAGAGGATGTCTTATCTTTGAGCCTGAGTCGGGACAACATTCCCTTTGGGGACTTAATAACTGACATATTTCTTCACCTATCCTAGGGATTCTTCTATTAAACCTTCGTTATCATAAGCCTGATTGTGGACATCAGCACTGGTTAGATCGAAATGGAACTACTCTTTTTACTAAACCTCTATCCCAATGTACTGTAAAAGCACCTGAATAAGAGAACGCTTTCAACCGGAATATAAATCTTAGTCATGCATTTCTCCTTCATTAAATTGTTATCTATATTAAACCATTATATAGAAGCATATTAATATCATCATATTTTTAACTGTTTAACCAATTGTTAAGATTTTGTTGGATAACGCCTCAATATAACCGCAATAAGCAATTCTTTTTCAAGATGCCAGTAATTACAGAGGTTAGTAATGATCCGTTCCTCAGTTTAGCGGGAAAAGAGGTTATGAATCTAGAGTAAATACATTTTTTGAATATGATGCTTCTGGAGCTTTATACAAAGTACTTGATAATCAACAAGGTTTAATATACATCAATATCAAATTCCGGAGAGCATCCAGGTAATTATCAGGTTTCTATAAACAATAGTGAATTGCTTGAAAATTTAAGAAAACTCATCAACTATTGGGGTGTTAAAAGCAATTGGTGGGTGCAAGGAAAGAAACTTTGGCATGAGGTTGCTTATGCTATAAACGAGCTTGATTGGTCAGAGTCGATTCCCATTACAGACGATTTCATCGTTATGTAGACTAGGAAGGATCGGATGTATCAAAGGGAGGACTTATAAATAGCGTTCCATATCATAAATTAGAATTGTTGAGAGAGAAAGGACTGCTAAATAAACGTCAAAATTTTTTTAAAAAACAACATAACCCTCTAAAGTGAGGTGTAACATATTGGAACGTGAAGATGCAACTCTTCATATTATCAAAAATACGATTAACATAATGCCCAATATTATAGTTCTCCTAACCATATGTCCCTTACCCAAGCACGTGAGAATTTTACTAATTTTGGTACAGTGAACGAATTGGCATTACAATTTCTTGAAGCAGATAGGCTTGAGTTGTATAACAAAATAAGTGAAAAGATAACTGGCCTTGAGGGATGAAACCTTCAAGGTTTTCTTTTTATCCAGACTAGTGTCGAGTAAAGCAGGCGGGAAAAACGACCCAATGGCTTGTGCTTGTCGGACTCACGCTGATGGCTTTCGCCCTATTAAGGCTTGCATTCAATGAATACAATATAAAACTCAAAATAAGAAACATTCCAGACTTAGCAGCTTGGTTGCTGCTACCTGGAATGTTTCTTTTACAAAATTATAAGTTTGAAATCGCTCGTGAAAGTACTTTGTATTTCTCATAGCGATCCTGATAGAGGGACGTATTAGATTCACTTGGGTAAAATATCCGCAGCGGTTTGACAAGTATGTTTACGGCTTCCTCATAAGTTTGGTAAACCCCTGAAGCTTTTCCAGCGAGAATGATGTTACCCATCGTTCCAGCTTCACTAACGTTTAATCTCTCTACAGGACAATTCATAATGTCAGCTTTAATCTGTAGCCACAGGTCGGATTTAGCCCCACCGCCTACCGCGCGCAGCGACTCAATAGGAATTCCCGCTTCCGCAAGGCATTCGAGGTTGTAGCGCATTTCATACGTAACACCTTCCATTAAGGCTCGGTACAGATGGGTGGAATCTGTATCAAATGATAATCCATAAATCGTACCCTTGGCTTCGGGATTCATGTATGGCGTACCCGATCCGGCAAAATGAGGAATCACGAGCAAATCGGTAGGTGATGTTGCAGATGTTGAATTCAAATAGTCGTAAACGTTAATGCCTAATTTGCGGGCTTCTGCTTCGGCGATTTGACCGAACTTGTCTCGGTACCACCGAATAAGGGAACCGCCAGTAAAATTGAAGGCATATGTCAAATATAAACCTTCAATGACATGCGGTGCGCAATTGAATTGATACTGGAGCATCTTCGTATTCAGAATTGGTGAAGAATAGGCAGGCGTAATACATTCCACGGTTCCGATACCGTCCACCGCATGATTGTTATGTAAAATACCTGCACCGAGAGCTGCACAGGCTTGATCATGGCCGCCGGCTACAACTAACGTTTCTGAACGGAAGCCTAGCGATTGTCTTATTTCATTGCGAATGGGGCCAATGATTTGACCAGACTGAATGAGGTCAGGAAATTTGTCTGCTTCAATTCCGGCGGCATCAAACATATCAGAGTCCCATTCTTTTTTGGACACATTAAAGGCCATGGTGCGAGAGGCCAAGGTGTAGTCTGTAACCGAAATACCCGTGAGTAAAAAAGCGATGAAATCGCCAAACGGCATGAATTTCCATACTTTTTGGTAAATCTCAGGCTGGTATTGTTTGATCCACATGACCTTCGGAAGGGAGAACATCGGATGCAGAGGGACTCCGGTAAGCTCCATCGTCCGTTCCTTACCGATTTTTTGTTCAATGATTGCAGCTTGCTCTATACCTCTTGAATCCGTATACAAAATGGCATTGCTTAATACATTTCCATGATGGTCGACGGGAACAACCGTCTCACCCAAGGAAGAAATGCTGAGGGCGTGAACAATGACGCCGGGAACAGCTAAGAGCACATCCGCGATAACCCGTCTGACGGACTCCCAGACTCGTTCTGGATTTAGCTCAAAAGCTCCTGGTTTAGGCTGTTCCAAAGGGTATTCCATATACGCGGCTGATAGAAGAGTTCCGCCCTCATCAAAGAGCGAAGCCTTACATCCAGTCGTTCCGATGTCGAGTCCCATTAGTGACAATTTATAATCCCTCCAATCATAAGTGTATGTTTATTATAAACAATTTTTGTTTGTTTGTATAATAGAAATTTTGAAATAATCTTTTAAACGAAATAGCTGAAAACTTTGATATATAGCGATATTAATGGGATTCTGCTATTTGAAATGCTATATTCGAAAAAAACGAATTTTAATATTTAAATTTCGTGGTTGCTTATTACATAGGAATTAATTATAATATGTTTGAAACGAACATTAAATAATATAGACTGATAGAAAGGTGGAAGGTAATTTGTCTAAAGTCTCCATGGGTGAAATGCTGCGGGATGCTTCTCGTAGGGGCTATGCGGTCCCATGCTTTAACGCAATAAATTTAGATATGGTTCGCGGAATCATTGAGGCCGCTGAGGATGAACAGTCGCCAGTCATCCTATGCCATGCTGAAATTCATTTTAAGTATACACCGCTCGAGCAGATTGCACCCATTATGGTAGAAGCGATGAACCGTGCCAAGGTACCGGTCAGCATCCTTCTCGATCACGGAAAGAGCTTCTCCGCGGTAACGAATGCGATGCATTTAGGCTTTAACGCAATCATGTTTGATGGTTCGGAGTATGAGTATGAAGAAAATGTTCGCAGAACCGCAGAGGTCGTGAAGATTGCTAAAACGCTTGGCGTTTCGGTGGAAGGAGAGCTCGGCTACGTAACTCGGCCAAAAAGCGGCGGGGCGGAAGGTGAAGATGATGATTCCATCATTGACGATACTTCGCTTTATACCGATCCCGAGCAGGCAAGGGAGTTTGTTGAGCGAACCGGTATTGATGCGCTTGCCGCTGCATTCGGTACTGTGCATGGCGTTTATTTGAAAAAACCAGTATTGGATTTAATGCGCTTGGAGCGAATTCGGAATACGGCCGGTGTTCCGATTGTGATGCACGGTGGGTCTGGATTGTCGGAGGAAGACTTCCATAAGTCGATCGATCACGGTGCGTCTAAAATCAATTATTACACAGGGATGGCGCTTAAGGTTGTTGACCGGGCTAAAGAACGTTTTATCGAGTCCGAAGAGAAGACGTTCTATCACGAATTCATGATGAATGTCATTCAGGACTTTAAAGAAGATGCGCAGCATATTATGCGCACGTTCCGCAGCAGCAACAAAGCGTAATCATCAATAAAACAAGTATATGGGGTGTGTCAAATATGTCCGTTACCGCTCGTTTAAATCGTTTATTTAGTGAACAAGGCAAGTGCTTTGATGTCGCGATCGATCATGGCTTTTTCAATGAATATTCATTCTTGGCCGGCATTGAGAATATGAAAGCAGCAATCGAAACCATTGTACGTGCCAATCCCGATGCGATACAGCTTAGCGTTGGTCAAGCAGAGCATCTTCAAGCTATTCCAGGCAAAGAAAAGCCTTCACTCGTGCTGCGTACAGATGTTGCTAACGTATACGGCACGAAGCTTCCTTCACACTTATTCAGTGAACTCATTCATAATCCGGTTGAACAAGCAGTTCGCCTGGACGCAGCATGTGTCGTTGTAAATCTGCTGCTTCTGCCGGGACAACCGGAGCTTCATCGTCAATGCGTGCAAAATATATCAAAGCTGAAAACGGAATGTGAGCGTTATGGCATGCCACTTATGGTTGAACCGCTCGTTATGCTTCCGAATGAGCAAAAAGGCGGCTATATGGTCGACGGTGACATTACGAAGATCGTTCCGCTTGTTCGTCAAGGTACGGAGCTTGGCGCGGATATTATCAAAGCCGATCCATGCGATAACGTAGAGGATTATCATAAGGTTGTAGAAGCGGCATCAGGCAAGCCGGTATTGCCGCGTGGCGGCGGACGGGCTTCTGACGAAGAAATATTGTCGAGAACTTACGCACTTATGCAGCAGGGAGCTTCAGGAATTGTATATGGACGCAATGTCATCCAACATAATAATCCAGAGGCGATGACTCGCGCATTTATGGCTGTAGTTCACCAAGGCGCGACGCCTGAGCAAGCATTAGCTATTTTGAAAGGAGCGTAATCGACATGGCGAAAAAAGTCATTCGCTTCGGCGTTATCGGCTGTGGGTTAATGGGAAAAGAATTTGCAAGCGCCTCAGCGCGTTGGTGCCACTTGAGCAATGTGGATTATATTCCTGAGATTACACATGTATGCGATGCGCATCTGCCTGCGACAGAATGGTTCGAGAATAACGTGCCTAGCGTGAAGAAAACCACCTCCGATTACCACGAGCTCATTGCGGATCCGGAAGTGGATGCTGTCTACTGCGCAGTGCCGCATAATCTGCATGAGCAATTATATATAGATATCATTAAAGCTGGAAAACATTTGCTTGGTGAGAAGCCATTTGGCATCGATGCAGAAGCCAATCAGTCAATTATGAAAGCAATCGCGGAGAATCCGGACGTGATCGTTCGCTGCTCCTCTGAATTTCCATTCTTCCCGGGAGCCCAACGGATTGTCGAATGGGTTAATCAAGAAAAATTCGGACAAATTATCGAGGTTGAAGCCGGCTTCTGGCATAGCAGTGACCTCGATCCGAACAAAACGATCAATTGGAAGCGTCGTATCGGAACTAATGGTGAATACGGCTGCATGGGTGATTTGGGCATGCACGTCGCACATCTGCCGTTTCGCTTCGGTTGGAAGCCAGCTAACGTAAGGTCACTGCTTAGTAAAATCGTGCAGGAACGTCCGGATGGTAAAGGCGGCATGGCCGCTTGTGAAACATGGGATAATGCGATATTGGCATGTGACGTCAAAACAGATAAGTATAATTTCCCGATGGTGCTTTCCATGAAACGGATTGCTCCAGGTCATGCCAATACTTGGTTTATCCGCATTAACGGCACAAAAGGCTCTGCAGAGTTCACGACCAAGAACCCGAAGCAAGTCGCATTCCTTCCATACGAGCCAGGGGGCGAGCAGGCATGGCATATTTCAGATGTTCCATATAAATCAACCTATGGAACGATTACTGGAGGTATTTTCGAATTCGGCTTCTCGGACTCGATTTTACAGATGTGGGCAGCTTTCTGCGATGAGATCGCAAATGGAAAAGACAACCAATCTTCCTTCCAATGTGCGAAACCGGAAGAAGCGGCCATGAGCCATCGACTATTCACAGCGGCTTTGGAGTCAGAGAAAACAGATAATACGGTTTTGCTGAACTGGGAATAGGACTGCTTAAGGGGGAGGAAAACGTGGAGCTTTACGGAAGGAAATGGAAACGTCGCGAGCTGGAAGCGAGAGTTGGCCGCATTGAGCAAATTGGCGGTGTTGAACGTTATACAAGAAGTGAAGGGCCTGAAGCGGGAGTAGACACGTTCCGAGTGCGAACCGGAGGGGGGTTATGTTACTGGGTAACGCCAAGCAAGGGAATGGACATCTCACTTGCTGAAATGCATGGCATACCAGTTAGTTGGTCCTCGAGCAATGGAGAGCCTCACCCTTCTTATTACGATCAGCGAGAAGCGGAGTGGCTGCGAACAGCATCCGGTGGATTGCTTATGACCTGCGGATTATCACAGGTTGGATCGCCGGGTAAAGACATCGACGGTGCTTACGGTCTTCATGGCCGAATTCATCATACGCCAGCACGTCAAATTTCATCTTGGTCAGAATGGGCGGGCGATGATTATGTGCTGCGAGTCCGTGGAGTCATAGAGGAGACCTCGATTTTTGGAGAGCATCTACGCCTGACTAGAACAATAACTAGCCATTTAGGTGAAAATCGGATAACGATCCTAGATTCCGTTCAGAACGTTGGATTCCGTCCTGCGCCTCATATGATGCTATATCATTTCAACTTCGGATTCCCGCTGCTTGCCGAGGACACGACAGTGGAACTTCCGAAAGGAAGAACATCAACTCGCGACAGCGATATGGATATGAGAAGGATGGGATTATGGCAATCGCCTGATCCTGCCTTTAGAGAACAAGTGTATTATCATAAACCTGATCAAAGCAAGGATGCGGTCTATGCACGTATTCATAGTCCCTCATTCCCGATTCGTCCTGCAAACACCAATTCACATGGTTTATCGGTAGAATTGGAATGGGATCCTGTCACGCTTCCGAAATTCGTTCAGTGGCGAATGCCAGGGTCAGGTGAGCATGTACTCGGACTGGAGCCTTCTAATTGCTGGACGAGAGGTAGGACGGACGAAAGGGAGAGAGGATCGCTCCGTATATTAGAGCCGAGTGAAACCGTCGATTATCGATTGGAATTGCGATTTATTTAAACACATTATAAGGAGGATAAAGGTATGCTGCAGACTAAGCCTTATGTATTTTGGTTCGTAACCGGAAGTCAGGGACTGTATGGTGAAGATGTTTTGTCAAAAGTGGAGGACAACGCGAAGGAAATGGTCGCTGGGCTTGATCAAGACGATGCTCTTTCTTATAAAATCATATTTAAAGCAGTCGTAACAACGCCGGAAGCTATCCGTCGTGTCTGTCTGGAAGCGAATTCAGACGATCATTGTGCGGGAATCATTACTTGGATGCATACGTTTTCGCCAGCAAAAATGTGGATCTCAGGCCTTACCCAACTGCGTAAGCCGTTGCTTCACTTTCATACGCAGTTTAATGTAGATATTCCATGGGACAGCATTGACATGGATTTCATGAATTTGAATCAAGCGGCACATGGCGACCGAGAATTCGGATTTATTGGAGCCCGTCTTGGCATAGCCCGTAAAATTATTGCAGGTCACTGGAAAGACGTGAAAGTACGGAGCAGAATCGGTTCTTGGATGAGAACGGCTGCCGGCTTTACGGAAAGCCAAACGATGAAGATCGCTCGTTTCGGTGATAACATGCGTTATGTCGCCGTCACGGAAGGTGATAAAGTAGAAGGACAAATAAGGTTCGGTTGGTCGGTTAACGGTTATCCTGCAGGTGATCTGGCGGAACGTGTGCAGGATGTCACGGATGGACAAGTCAAGGAATTGATGGATGAGTACACAGAGCTTTATGACTTCACAGAGAACGGCCAACGTGAAGGCACCGAGCGTGATGCGATTCGGGAACAAGCACGTATCGAGATAGCATTAAAAGCGTTTCTTCAAGAAAGCGGTTACAGTGCATTTGTAACAAGCTTTCAGGATTTACACGGCTTGAAACAGCTGCCCGGGCTAGCTGCGCAGCGACTTATGGCTGCCGGATACGGCTTCGGAGCAGAGGGTGATTGGAAAACTGCCGCTCTTGTTCGCATTATGAAAATAATGGCTGAAAACAAAGGCACGTCCTTTATGGAAGATTATACATATCACATGCAGGAAGGCAATCAGCTTGTGCTCGGCGCTCATATGCTAGAGATATGTCCGACAGTTTCCGTCAGCAAGCCAAAGATTGAGGTTCATCCGCTGTTCGTCGGCGGTAAAGCCGATCCGGCTCGTCTCACTTTTAATGGGAATAGTGGTAAAGCAATCAATGCTACCGTAGTTGATCTTGGAGACAGATTTCGTCTGATAGTGAACGAAGTAACTGCTGTGAAAAATGAGAAGGAAATGCCGAACCTGCCGGTAGCGCGTGTTCTGTGGAAACCTGAGCCGTCGTTATCAGATGCTGCGGAAGCGTGGATTTTGGCTGGCGGCGCGCACCACTTTGGTTTCTCCTTTCATGTTACAAGCGAGCAGATGGCTGACTGGGCTAAGATGGCCGGTATCGAATGCATCATTATCAATCAGACCTCTACGATGACGAGCTTGGAGAACGAGATTCGTTGGAATGATCTATATTACCGTTTGAACCATAAATACTAGATGTTTTTATGACGAGAAACCAACGCTCCTGTCTGTTGTGTGCTATTAAGAGCCGTTTGTGTTTCTCGTCCATTTTCATTCCGGGGGGACTTGCGATGTTGAGTATTGAAGTTAAAAGTGAGTTAAAAATGATTGTAGGCGATTCCTATTTTAAAGACGATCCCCAGTCGCTGATTACCCATTCCTATGACGGTACGCCGATGCAGCAAGCACTGCCTGATGGCGTCATTTATCCGGAAACGACCGATCAGATTTCAGCAATTATGAAGGTTCTCCATCGTCATCGTATTCCCTTGATCACCCGCGGCTCGGGAACCAACTTATGCGGAGGAACTGTTCCTGTTACTGGTGGCGTTGTAATGGTTATGCACAGAATGAATCGGATATTGGAGATTGATCTTGAAAATTTGACGGCAGTTGTACAACCCGGCGTGAACACGAAGCAGTTTATCACTGAGGTTGAAAATCTAGGGCTTTTTTACCCGCCTGATCCGAGCAGTATGTCCATTTCCACAATCGGTGGAAATATTGCAGAATGCTCTGGCGGTCTCCGTGGTCTCAAATACGGAACGACCAAAGATTATGTTATCGGACTCGAAGCAGTTTTAGCCAATGGTGATATATTGCGAACGGGCGGAAAGCTGATGAAGGATGTGGCTGGTTACGATCTTACGAAGCTTCTTGTCGGCTCAGAGGGAACGCTTGCCGTTATTACGGAGGCTACACTTAAGCTTATTCCACCTCCAAAAACAAAAAAAACGATGCTGGCGATGTACAGAGATATCAATGGAGCTGCGAGAACGGTATCCAAAATCATCGAAAACCGGATAATTCCTGCGACGCTGGAGTTTATGGACAGTCCAACCATTCAGGTAGTCGATGATTATGCGATGCTCGGATTGCCAAGGGATATGGAAGCGATTTTGCTTATCGAGCAGGATGGCGAAGCTGAGACTGTTGAGCGAGACATAGCTATGATTGAAGAAATATGCCGAAGTGAGCAGGCTGATCGTATTGATGTTGCAGAAACCGCAGAGGAAGCACTGAAATTAATGACAGCGCGCCGCAGTGCGTTCACGGCGTTAGCGAGACTGAGGCCTACGACGATACTTGAGGATGCAACTGTCCCACGTTCAAAGATTGCTGACATGGTTTTGGAAATAAACCGTATTGCTAAGAAACATAATGTTCAGATTTGCACCTTCGGGCACGCAGGCGATGGTAATCTACATCCTACGGCAACTACGGATGCTCGAGATCATGAAGAGGTGCATCGCGTGGAGGCCGCGTTCGAGGAAATCTTCGAAGCAGCTATCCGTTTGGGAGGTACAATTACGGGGGAGCATGGAGTTGGTATCGTGAAGGCTCCATTCTTAGAATGGAAAGTAGGTACGGCAGGCATTGAAGTGATGAAAGCGATCAAGTCGGCGTTTGATCCACTGAACATTCTTAATCCAGGAAAAATGTTCGCGAAGGAAACAAGGAAAAGGGTGGTAATCGGACATGCATGAGAAAAGCATAGACAAGCCGAGAAGTCCGATGGCTTCTAAGCTCGTAGCCAAACTGGATTATGAGCAGCTAACTAATTGCATGCGCTGCGGATTTTGTCTCCCTGCTTGTCCGACCTTCAGGGAAACCGGTATTGAGGCAGAGTCACCAAGAGGACGAATCGCCTTAATGAAAGCGGTTGTTGACGGCATAATGGAGCCTGACCAGCAATTTGAGGAGCAAATGGATCATTGTCTTGGCTGCCGAGCGTGCGAACCTGCTTGTCCCGCCGACGTGAAATACGGGCAGCTTATCGAACAAACGCGGGATGCAATTGAAGAACATACCGATCGGCATCGTTGGTGGGTAAAAGGGATTCGCCGCACCGTATTAAAAGAGATGTTCCCTCATCAAAAACGGATGCGACTGCTGGGTGGCGCTCTTAAGGCCTACCAGAAAACAGGGCTTCGCAAAGTCGCTCACGCCAGCGGGATGATGAAGCTGTTTCCATCTCATTTGCGGGAGATGGAGAACATATTACCTGACACATCATATAAAGGAGTGGCCGAGAAAATCGGGGTCAGGCACTTGGCTAAAGGGGAAAGAATCGCTACCGTTGCATTATTTCGAGGCTGCCTCATGGATATGATGTTTACGCAAACCAACATCCATACCGTTAAATTGTTAACGGAATCGGGATTTGACGTGCTCATACCCGTGACTCAAAATTGCTGCGGCGCCTTGCACGCCCACAGTGGGGAGTCCGAAGAAGCCAAATCTCTGGCACGGGTGAATATCAGAGCCTTTAAGGATGCGAACGTCGATTTTATCGTAACCAATGCGGGAGGCTGCGGAGCAATACTGGTCGAATACGATCATTTACTCCATGATGATCCGAATTGGAAAGCAGATGCCAAATGGTTTGCCGAGCGGGTCATTGACATTTCCGATCTTCTGGTTCGGATAGGCCGCAAGCTGCAGTTCTCAGAACGAGGTAAAAGTAAAGCGGAGAAATCACTCCGTATAACATATCAAGATTCTTGTCATCTCCGTAATGTCATGCGTGCATCGGATGCACCAAGAAAGCTTATGGGAGAGATTGATGGCGTAAATTATGTTGAAATGAAAGAAGCGGATCGCTGCTGCGGCTCTGCAGGTATTTATAATGTGACTCAACCGGAAATGGCAGGACAAATACTGGAGCATAAGATGGTGCACGCGAATAATACACAGGCGGAATACATTGTGACCAGCAATCCTGGCTGCTTGCTGCAAATGAAGCATGGGATTGAGAAGCACGGCTCTCCTGAACGAGTGAAAGCTGTCCATATCGTGGATTTTCTATTTGATCGATTGAACATCGATTAGTAATGAAGTAGTTTCAAGTAGTAAAATGTTTAAAATAGACGAAAACATTATGAAATGAAACATATTTTGTTGATTTCCAAGAATTCATTCCATACAATAAAGGTACAACCTTTCGGAAATGTAATCGTTTATTGCTTTTGCTTAAAAACCATCTGCTGGAGATATGAGGGAGTGCCATGAAGGACGACTTGAATGACAGACAAAAACAAATAATTCAACAGTTACAGACCAAAGGTGAGGTCAAAATATCGGAATTGAAGGAACATTTCGACGTAACGGATATGACTGTGCGAAGAGATTTGGAGAAAATGGAACGCAGCGGCCTGCTTAAAAGAACGTTCGGTGGCGCCATTCTTGCATCGAAAGATGTTGCCTTGGGAGAGCGTTCTATTGTACGAGGAGTAGAGAAAGAACGAATCGGGCGTCTTGCAGCCAGCTTAGTGCAGCCTGGTGAATCGATATTTATTGATGGAGGTTCTACGACGCTTCAGATTGCACGGCATCTTCCGGAAGATGCCAATATTACCGTTGTTACGAATGCTATTAATGTAGCTGCCGAGTTGTCAGAAAAAAGGATTCCGACCATAGTTCTTGGTGGCATATTAATGGATACGACCAAGTCAATGGTTGGGCCTGTCACACTGGAGACGATTTCTCGTATGGCATTTGACAAGGTGTTCTTAGGAGCAACGGGACTTCATCCTCAGCACGGATTCAGCAACTCCAATATGCATGAAGCAGAAATCAAGCGTGTTGCCATTCAAAAAGCAAAAGAGTCGTATATTGTAATTGATCACTCTAAGTTCGGTACGAGCATGCTGGTTTCTTTCGCGGATTTGAAAGTCGTCACAGCAATAATTACGGACGAAAGACCGAATCAAGAAATGGTTTCCATTTGTCAAACCGCCGAGACAACCATCTTCTTAGCATAGATATCATTAGTTGAATTTGTCTCTACGCTTATGTTTTATGTATCACTTAATTGTTATTGAAATGAAATCGATAAGGATGAATGAACCAATCGTTGTGACATCACAATGGTTGGTTCATTTTTATTGCCGAATATTATACGTAATCTACGTTGTCTACCAACCATACTAGTTATGCTTGATCAGATTCATCAAATATTGAAGCCAAAATACCACCAAAACACATAGCAGTTTCAAAGATAAGTACATGTTAATAGAGATGGACGAAGTGATAGGATAATGATGTTAAGAAGGGATCCTATCACGGGGGGGTATTTAATTGAAAACAATGATTTGGAATCGAGTTTTCCTAGTTGTGATGATTGTGATGTTGTTGACGATGAGTTGGCCGACGGGAACGAATATTTCATATGCTCAAGCAGGTGAAAGCTCGATTTTCTTTGACAATTTTGAAGATGAAGAAGCTGCAGCCTGGACCCACGAAAGTGGAACCTGGGCTACCGTTAATAGTACGGGAGTAACTTTATTTTCTGATGAATTCGAGAATGAAAGTGCTGCAGGGTGGACTAATAATGGGGGCGAGTGGTCTAGCGTACAAGGCGAAACGTCCAAAGTCTATCAACAGAGTTCCAGCAACGGGGGAGCAGAGCTAATTGCAGGGAGCAATGCTTGGACAGATTACTCCTTTGAAGCGGATGTGAAGCTGATCAGCGGCGCTGGAGCGATGCTGGATTTTCGGCATCAGGATAACCAGAATTTTTACTATTTGTATATGAGTGAATCGTACATCAGGCTGATGAAACAAAACGGCAGCGCTCAAGATTGGTTAAAGGCATATGATGGTCCTTCACTTGATGTCTCGAGGTTTGTGCATCTGAAAATCGATGTGATAGGGAATCAAATCCGTGTATATAAAGACGGTGAATTGGTCATAGAGACTACGGACGATAACGGTTATATTCCATCCGGTAAGGTAGCGCTTGCCACATGGGCCTCATCGGCGCAATTCGATCATGTTGCCGTGACAGATCTGTCTGCTAATCAAGTTTATTCGCAAACGGAGAGTAGCGGCGGTATTTCCTATACAGGCAATAGCACTTGGGCTAATTATTCCGTACAAGCTCAAGTTATGCCGACAGCGATAAGCGAGGATGGAACGGTAGGCTTAAGCCTGAGATATAAGGATAGTCATAACAGATACGATCTACAATATATCGAAGCTGGGAAAATCCAGATTGTCAAAGTTTTGGACGGAGAAGTGACGGCGCTTTCAGAAGCGGCTTTCAGCATGGAAAAAGGCAAGTCCTATACATTCAAAGGTGTAGCAGGGGGGAAATACATCGATTTTTATATTAACGGCGTTAAACTACTGTCTACAGTAGACACATCTTTTGCAACCGGAAAGATTGCTTTGACGATGTCGAGGGCAACTGCGGACTTTGATAATATCGAGGTGCAAAAGGTATTAGCACCTGTTAATTCGGATGGTCATACAGCTTATTATGTTAGTTCCAGCACTGGCGATGATGCGAACGATGGTTTAAGCGCTGAACGCGCATGGAAAACTCTGAATAAAATCAATATTTCGACTTTCAGTGCAGGGGATTCCATCCTCTTGAAATCGGGCGACGCATGGAATGAACCGCTTGTTTTGAAGGGGTCCGGCTCGAAGGAATATCCGATTACTGTTTCTTCTTATGGTTCAGGCGCTAAGCCTGTCATTTCGTGGAATGCTCCATACGGTGGAAGTGTAGTCACTGGACATAATTTAAGCCACTGGACGATTAAGGGATTAGCCGTTAACATCCTAACCTCTTCAACGTTATCATGGAGCAATATTACAGCAGGAATTAACGTTATATATGATAATGCCGAGCGGTACGAAAATCTTCGAATTGAAGAGAATGAGGTATACAGCGCTAATTACAACAGTAATAGCAATGGAATTATGATTACGGCGTTGATTCCGGGAACAGACATCAAAGAGGTTGCGACGGATGTGTCGATAATTAACAATGAGGTCCATAATGTGGGGTGGTATGGAATAACCACTGCTGGATGGGATACCGCGAAAAACGAGGATTTGCGCTCCCAGATGCTTTTTGGAAGATTTAAAATCAGCGGAAACTACGTGCATCATACTGCCAGCCAAGGAATCGTTCTGCAAGATGCTCATCATTCCGTTATAGAAAGAAATGTTGTTCATGATGGAGGTCTCGGTGTGGACACTTGGGGGCCAGGTGGCTTGTGGATCATTGCCTCCCGGGATTCTGTAATTAAATTTAACGAAGTTTATAACATGAAGGACGCGGAATCGGGGTATGACGGATCAGGGGTCAACGTGGATTGGTACTGTGACAATATTACCGTTCAGTATAATTACGCGCACGATAACAAAGGCAATGGAATAACGACAATGAGTAATTACGGAACAAAAATATGGAATAACAAAGTCAGAGGCAATCAAGGGCTACAATCGAACGGGAATGGTCAAATTGCACTCGGGAATTTCACGGGTAGACCCGATCTCTCATCAGGAGAGCATGATCTTGATGTTGCAAATAATATGATCATCGTAGACATAGAGAATACGGCCGCGATCAATAGCGCTTCTAATCCCCATGGAACGTGGACAGGAAATAAGATTTATAATAATCACGTTGCGATTGCCAGAGGAATAACGAACTTCAATATTTTCGATATTGCTTCAAATACGAACTTTGATGTTATTGATCATAACGATGTCACTAATGAAGCACTAGCCTTTAGCTCGATTTATCATGGAACAACCTATACGAGTCTTGGATCATGGCAACAAGGTACAGGGTTTGACGGCAATACACAAGTGCTGCCGATTGATGAATCGATTCCTTCGACGGTAAATCAAGTTACCGCGACGCTTAACGATTATCCTGAGTTATCCTGGTCGGAGGCAGAAGATCAAGGGAACGGGATCCTGCACTATAACATCTATAGAAGTGAAGACGCGGCTTTTTCGCCAGCTTATTCCAATATGGTGGGAGAATCCACTACGACAAATTTTATTGACAGGGAAGAAGCACAGCCAAACACGACGTATTATTACAAGGTAGAAGCGGAAGATCGGAGCGGAAATGTAGGGGCTGCTTCAGAGGCTGTCCATCTAACTACCGGACCGACTGTCCCGGAAACCGAGCAACCGAAAATGGTTGATTTTGCAACCTTTCGAGATGGTTATCAATTAAATGTTACCGATTTACAGACTATGCCTTATATCGCGGGAATACGACCCATTCAAAAAGTAGAGCTGTACGTGGATGATAGATTGATTCAGGAAATGACGGTATCACCTTATGCATATACCGTAAAGGGCTTAAGCAATGGAGAGCATACTTTGCAATACAAGGTTTACGATATGACCGGGACTGTTACCGAGTCGAGACGGATTAAAGTAAACAAACAAGTTACCGCCCTGCGCAGCTTATTCACACAATCTAGGCCGACAATTGACGGCTCAATCCAAGAATGGGGTACGCCCGAGTTTGTCATGGATCAGAAAGCCCAGGTGAAAAGTATTGAAAGCACTTTCTCTGATCAATGGTCTCCGCAAAGGTTAAATGCAATAGGGCATACCCGGTGGGATAATGACAATTTGTATATCGCAATTAAGGTTATGGAAGACGTACATCGTTTGCCTATCTCGAATGCGGCCGATTTGTGGAAAGGCTCCAGCATTCAGATCGCCATAGATCCCGATAGAGGAACTATTCCGGGAAGCAAAGGATACACTGAATTCGCATTTGGGTTAACAGATGAAAGCCAGGCTGTCGGATATCGTTACAATGCTATTGCCGGCAAAACTGCAGGTGAGTTTACCGCAGGCGAAATGGAGATCACCAGAGACGAAGCGACGAAGTCTACTAGTTACGAATTGAGTATTCCTTGGGGCGAAATCATTCCGGGAGGAATTTCAGTTAAAGACGGTTCCGCCTTAGGGATCTCTGTACTTGCCAATTATAGCGACGGAAGCTTCATCAACCCGGGTAATGGAGATGCCCGAAATGGATGGATTGAATACAATAGTGGGATAGGTGCTGGAAAAGCCCCAATTCAATATGGATATTTGATTCTTAGCAAACAGATATTTGAAACTCCAACGATTAGCGCGATAGCCGGAAATGGAGAGGCGCAATTAAGTTGGAGTGCGGTAGCCGGAGCAACAGGTTATAACATTAAGTACGGTACAGCTAGCGGTTTGCATTCTAGCAAGATTGATGCAGGAAGCGTCACCCATCTTACTGTATCTGGGCTGACAAAGGATACGACCTATTACTTTGTTGCGGAAGCCTACGATGCATATGGCGAAAGCGGTCTTTCTAACGAAGTATCAATCGTCGCTTTAGGCGAGAGTGGTATCGGAAGTCCTGGAAGCCAAGTCGGCAACGCTCACTCAAAGGTAGAGATTAAGGACGGGGCGGCTCAAGTGAAGTTGGATGAAGGTCAATCGAAAGCTGTCGTCCTCTTATCGGAAGTCGGGAATTATCCGCTTCAAGTGCATCTTGGCAAAGTGGCGATTACCATAAGTCAAAAGACGCTGGATGATCTCAGAAAACAATCAGGCATTATCGCTGGTACTTTAATTGAAGTGACCATGAGCCCTATTAACAATTCTGCTATATTAAACGTGCCGATCAGCGGCAGCAAAGCGACGATGAAAATCGCAGGTGAAGTTTATGATTTCGAAGTCAAACTCAAGACTGCCGATAATCGTGAAATCCCAACCGATATAGTCTCAGGCGGCATTACGCTATCTCTGCCTTATGATCCCGGTCAAGTCGATGAGAAGCTTCTCGGTATTTACTATTACGATAAGGCGAAGATGCAATGGGAATATGTCGGCGGTGAAATCGATGAGGTCATGAATCAAGTTAAGGTAACGCTGCAGCATCTTAGCGTGTATTCGGTTATGGAGTATAACAAGACTTTCAGCGACGTGAAGGAAGGTCACTGGGCGAAGCGGGTGCTTCAAATATTGGCAGCAAAGCATATTGTCAATGGTGTGGATGAGTGGAGATTTAACCCTGAAGGAAAAACAACCAGAGCAGAATTCGTAACTTTACTGGCGAATGCTTTAAACCTGGAAGATGATGGTGTGAGCAATTCGTTCATCGACGTCAAAGAAGAAGCATGGTATGCGGATAGTATAGCGGCAGCAATTAAAGCTGGAATCACTTCAGGGATAAGCGCAAATCAGTTTGCCCCAGACCAATTCATCAGCCGAGCGGAAATGGTCACGATGATCGTGCGTTCGGCCGGCATTCAACCGAAGCCTGTGGCGACAGTCGGCTATACGGATGCGCAAGATATTCCGAGATGGGCTCTACCCTACATTGCCGCTGCCGAAGAAGCGAACTTGGTGCGTGGAAGAGGAAGCAACTTGTTTGCGCCTCAGAGCAATGCGACGCGGGCGGAAGCTGCCCAACTCGTTTACAATCTATTGAATAAATAAAGGGAGCGATGGCACATGTTGCTACAGGAAGGACAGAAAATGATATTTATTGGCGACAGCATTACGGATTGCGGCAGAAAGGATGATCCTGAAAATATAGGAGGCGGATATGTACGCATCGTTCGGGATTACTTATCGATCGTACGACCGGAGATCTCTTTGCAGGTAGAGAACCGTGGGATAAGCGGTGAGACGATATTGGATCTAAAGGCACGTTGGAATGAAGATGTAATCGAGTTAAAGCCGGACTGGCTATCCGTATCTATTGGCATAAATGATGAATGGAAAAATGTCAGCTGCGATGATTTCAGAGATACCTACCGGGAATTATTGGCTGAAACGAAAAGCAAAACGGGGTCATCGTTGATATTAATGGAAACGACAATCCTATCCGAAGATTCGAACGACGGGAAGAATGAACGACTTCTTCCCTATAATCAGATAATTAGAGAAGTCGCGGCGGAATTCGAAGCCATTCTCGTGCCTCAGTTTCAGTCATTTACAGCATATTTAAGGGAGCAGCGCGGGAAAACACTAACCGTGGATCAAGTTCACATGAACTCGACAGGGAATTTGCTAATGGCCCTCAATTGGTTGAAGGCTTGCGGGTTCGCACAATAAAAAACACATAAAAGCACACCCGAATCCACAATAAAACACATAGACAAACTGATTATATTGTGACATTATTGAGTCGTTAACCCTTGTCCGAACTACTGAGAAATTGTTGCTATCATCATATGTCTCGGAGGATCTCATGTTTAAAGAACTGGTGTCCTATACAACAAAGTATAGATTAAGCTTTCGGATGATCCTCACAAATATTTGTATTGCCGTTTTGCCCATTCTCCTTCTAGGGACAGTGGGCTATTTTTCTTATATTAATATTCTAAAAAAGAACGCACTCGATAATATTAATATTTTCGTGACGCAAACTAACAATCGGTTTGACGAATATTTTTACCGAATGGATCAGCTTTCAAAGTCGATTTTCTTTAACCGGAATGTTCAGTCCATCATGCTCGAGAATAAATCATGGCAGGAATCCGATATTTTGCTGAGAAATTTAAACTCGTACTTGTCATTGGAACCTGCCTTAAAATCCATCGGTATGATTAGTTCAGAAGATTTCCGCTTAGTATCCACAGGAGAACTGCTTATGCATCCTATGGTGACGTATTTGAAAGAGATGGAAAATAAGAACAGAATAAGCAATAAGCTACAGATTTCTCCTCCATTTTCAAAAGACCAGGGCATACTGGCTTTCAGGAAGGTTAAATCCGTTCTTCCAAACCGATACCTGCAGGAAATTTACATAGGCGTTTTGTTATTGGATACGGAGTGGATACAGCAAATATTACGTTCAGCGGATTTGGCGGATAAAGCAGAGCTCTATATTATGAACGAGAGCGGCGATCTCATTGGCTCTTCGACTAATAATCCCGATTTTGAACAAATATATGCCCAGACTAGAACGAATCAGGATCACAAAGTCATCGATTTTCAAATGAACGGCATCAATTACTTGTACCAGTCTCTCCCGATCAAAAGCTTGGGTTGGAAGTTCGTTGCATTAATTAATGAGGATAAGCTGGTGGGAAAGGCATCAATCATTCAGTATATCGTGATTTCGGCTATAGCGATCATGGTTCTAATCGTCATTTGGGTCGCGATCTCCTTTAATATTCGTTTAACCCATCCCATTACTAAGATGGCTGATATTTTCGATAGCGCAGCGAGCGGTGACCTGGATGCCAGGTTGAGATTCGGCTATAAGAATGAAATTACTATTATTCAGGACCACTATAACAATATGATGAATGAAATCAAGAAGCTTACGGACAATCTGCTGCAATCACAGCAGCAGCTCTATGAAACAGAAATGGAAAAACGAATGTTTCAGTTAAATGGGCTCCAAAGCCAGATTAATTCTCATTTTTTGTATAACGTGCTTCACTCTATAAGAGGCATGGCATTGTCCAACGCAAAGAGGGAGGTAGCTGTCGCAATTGACAATCTCGTCTCTTATTTTCGCTACATTACACGTACGGATGAATTTGTTCTTCTGCACAAAGAGCTGGAGCACCTGGAGCGATACATAGATATTCAAAAAATAAGGTTTGGAGAACGGCTGCAGTTTAAAGTAATCATAGATCAGGGTCTCGGAGCCCGTTCGATCGTGAAGCTCATTCTTCAGCCGCTTGTGGAAAACGCCTTATTTCATGGTCTCGAAGGAAAGACAGGGCGATGGATCATTCACATCCATGCGACTATCAAAGAGGAGAATCAATTGCTGATCAAGGTGATGGATAACGGAGTCGGAATGAGCGAGGAACGCTTGATGCGCATGCGGCAAGAGTTTGAAAGCATGAATAAGAACTCATCCGAAACCGCAGGGCTGGGACAAGGAATCGGGCTCGTCAATATTCATAAAAGAATTCAAATCTATTATGGCAAGCCCTATGGACTATCCATCAAGAGTTGGAAAAATAGGGGTACGGTTGTGACGGTCAGCGTACCGCTTAAAGCGAAAGGGTGAGTAAACGATGTACAAGTTGATCCTCGTTGATGATGAGCCGTGGATATTGAAGGATATGGAACAAATTGTGGATTGGGAAGCACTCGGCTTTCAAATTGTAGCGAAATTAAACGACGTACATATGGCTGAAAGCCTATTGAAGCGGCAATCGATCGATATCGTGATCAGTGATATTCGTATGCCAGGGAAAAGTGGCTTGGATTTATTGTCTTTCGTGAACCGTGTTTCTCCCCATACGCTGGTGGTGTTCATGAGCGCATACAGTGAATTCAGCTACGCGAAACAAGCGCTGGAGCTGGGCTGCTTTGCCTATCTGCTTAAACCTGTCAACGAACAGGAATTGCGGGATACGTTAAATAATTGCAGCAATCGGTTAGCTAAACGTGATCGGGATCAGCGCGTACTTCAAACCTACCACAACTCCATGCTGTTTTTGGAAATGATCGAGAAGGGATTAACCGTACAACAAGTATCCAAGTTGTTAAAAGGTTTGGGAGTTGAAATGGGAACCGGAGCAGGAGCAGGATATGCCTTTGCTATCGTTAAAAGCAAAACAGCCATATCGGAGCAATCCTTGCTGAGTTCGGATCGATTGCTGCAAGAGCATGGTGTTGCTTTATTCCGTGCCATGGCGAGTCCACTCAAATGGACGTATTTATTAAGTCGTTCCGACATGGATTCGAATACGTTTAAGTCATTATATAAAAACATACTAACCATGGCCGCAGAGTTTCAATGGGATGTAGGAATAAGTCTGTCGAACGACTCCGACAGTCAAATCGCAAAATATTACAACCAAGCGAATATGATGGCTGAAACCTCGAGCTTGAACCGCAGGATAGGCGTTTACCGCTATAGGCCGAGAGTAAACGCGGCATTGCCGTCTATCATGGAGCGGATAGGCAAAGCAACAAAGCTTGAGCATCTGGAAGCGGCGTTATTCGATTTACATAGAGGAATCGCCAAAGATCAAATTCATTTAAGTGGGCTAGTTGAAATCTATAATTTTTTTGTCGTGGTGATCAAGAACTTCTCTTCGTCGACCCAATCATTAGCTGAGGACTCCATTACCGTTCAAGATCTGGTCCTCCACTACGGCAATCCCCATGATTTACTTGTACAAATGAGAATGTTAATTGACGAGCATAAGAAGAAACCGTCGGAGTTAACAACATTTCCAATCGTTGAGGAGATTATCAAGGACATCGAACGACGATATGCGCACAAACTATCTCTCAAAGAGTTTGCCCAGCAGTACTTTATTAGCCCAAATTATTTGAGTCATCTGTTTAAACAGGAGAAGGGCCAAAGCTTTATCCATTTCCTCATTCAGAAAAGGCTTGATGCGGCTATTACGCTATTGAAAGAGGATATATCACTATATGATGTCGGAAAGTTAGTTGGATATGAAGATTATGCCCATTTCAGCAAGCTATTCAAGAAACATCTAGGTCAATCGCCGCTAGAGTACAAACAGCGCATTGACAATAAAAACATCGTACACAAGAAACCACAACCAAATCTCTTTGATTAATACATAGAAATGCCTTCGAGCCCGTGTCACAATGAGAACCATCAATCAAGAATAGAGGGTGAATGAAAAGTGACAAGGGCCTATGGTATGGAGATGGATACGATGGAAGTGCTGAGTTGGATTAGAATTTATGAAAATGGAATTTATTTGGAGATACAGATTGCCGAATGCGGAGATGTCCGTCTGGTTCATTTGTCTCCCTTCCCAGCGAATGAAGATGTACGAGGAACAGAGGAGGTACGAGGAACGCGCCGAATCGTCGAACTGCAAGTGACGGGTGAAGATCGGAACGATCATCATGCGTCTAAATACACAGGGACAATGCCGGGAGGTAGGCTGAAGTACGATTGCCACAGAGATTTCTATAACGAAAGTGGAAGAAAACTTGAAGTGGTTATGGAAGATAGGGGTATGTGGGTGACGGTTCATTATCAATTTTATAACGATATCCCTGTCATCCGAGCTTGGACGGAGGTCGTCAATCAGAGTTTGAATTCCATTCCGATGGAATACGTCTCCTCGTTTACAGTGACAGGTATCTCGGGCGGAAGCCGCGGGTCATGGGAAACCAAAAGTCGACTTCATATTGCACATAATGCTTGGCACGGAGAGCTGCAGTGGAGAAGTTATAGGCTATCCGAGCTAGGTTTAACGAAAGTAAATGATTTTTCGATCAAAAGACTTTCGTACAGCAATTCGGGAACCTGGTCTTCCGCCGATCTTCATCCGATGGGTGGATATGAAAATATTGAGGCGGGAATGGCCATGTGCTGGCAAATCGAGCATAACGGTTCTTGGCATTGGGAGATTAGCGATAAGGCGAATGATCAACTCTATTTGCAATTAAGCGGCCCTACAGAGAATGAAAGCCATTGGTGGAAAAATGTCGCGCCAGGTGAAGCATTTATGTCCGTTCCTGCAGCAATTGCGATTGTCAAAGGAGGGTTCGAACAGGGAATTGTGGAATTGACGCGTTATCGGCGAGAAATCCGTCGTTGGAACGAAGACAATGAGCGGCTTCCCGTTATTTTCAACGATTACATGAATTGTTTATTCGCTGATCCAACGACCGAGAAGATTTTACCCTTAGTCGATGCGGCTGCTTCGGTGGGTTGCGAATATTATTGCATCGATGCTGGCTGGTATGCGGATGGCGAATGGTGGAGCGATGTAGGGCTTTGGCAACCGTCACAAAGGCGTTTCCCAGGCGGATTGCAGGAGGTGCTCGACTACATCCGAGCGAAAGGTTTAATCCCGGGACTTTGGCTGGAACTTGAAGTCATGGGAATTCATTGCCCCTTAGCGCAGCAAGTGTCGGATGAATGGTTTTTCATGCGACATGGCAAACGGGTCATTGATCACGGCAGGTATCAATTGGATTATCGACATCCCGAAGTCATTCAATATGCAGATGAAGTAATCGATCGTCTAGTGACGGAGTACAAGGTCGGTTACATCAAAATGGACTATAACATTAATGCAGGCATTGGAACAGAGGTTAACGCCGATAGCTTCGGCGATGGCTTGCTTCAGCATAATCGTGCCTACCTGCGCTGGCTTGATAGCGTATTTGCTCGTTATCCGGATTTGGTCATCGAGAATTGTGGAAGCGGCGGTTTGCGTATGGATTATGCTTTGCTCGCCAGGCACAGCGTGCAGTCCATTAGCGATCAGATGGATTACCGCAAGTTTGCGGCGATATCTGCTGCTGCTCCTACGGCGCTCACACCAGAGCAATCCGCTGCTTGGTCATATCCGCTTAAAGAAGGAGATCGGGAAGAGGTCATCTTTAACATGGTGAACGGCATGTTAATGCGAGTTCATCAGAGCGGGCACTTGTCAGACATTGCATCGGATCGCTTTGAACTGATTCGCGAAGGAATTTCCTATTACAAGAGTATCCGAGCATCCATTCCGAAGGCTCTTCCATTTTGGCCGATTGGCTTGCCTAAGCATGGCGATCATTGGCTTAGCCTTGGATTAAGATGCGGTGATAAGGCTTATGTGGCTGTTTGGAGATTGGAAGGCGGAACGAAAGAGGCGAGATTTCCTATTCCGGATTGTGACGGCAAGAAAGTAACGGTTCGATGTGGGTTTCCTCAGTATGAGAACCGTAGTTGGAGCTGGAGTCAGCTTGAGAATGCGTTAGTTGTTACACTTCCAACGGAATTTACGGCACGCCTGTATGAGTTGCACATTGAGGAGGAGTAGCCAATGGCCAAAAAGTGTGTCTTTGTTGCATGGATATTCGTTATAGCAATGATTGTCTTCGTTCATAATGACAGGGCTTACGCAGCGGGTACGACCTATTATGTAAGCAGTTCGACGGGCAATGATAATAATAACGGGACGAGCGCAGGCACTCCTTGGCAAACTTTGGCTAAAATTTCTAATCTTACGTTTAATCCTGGCGATAAACTATTATTAAAATCAGGTGACACTTGGAATGAAAGCGTTACCTTAAACGGTTCGGGAACGAGTCTGCTTCCGATCCAAATTACCGCCTATGGCAGCGGGAGCAAACCCATTATTCGATCTTCGGCCCCGGCTGTGGTGAGCATGACGAATGAGAGTGGTTGGATCATTTCGGGATTGGACATCGAGTGTACAACGACGAATGCGCTAACTAGCTCGACTACAACGAACAGAGCGATCGTTATTACTTATAATGCTGAAGGAGCCTGGTCCAATATCACGATAGATGGAAACCTTGTTCGCGGTCCTGGAATAAACAGCAATTCGGAAGGCATTCTGATTTCGGCGGTTTATCCGACAAACAAGCATAGTGAAGTCGCACGAAATATCGTTATTAGCCATAATGAAATCTATATGCTCGGTTGGAGAGCAATCGGAGTTGCCGGTTGGGATAGCACCTTATCAGATAATCATAAAAGCTCCGCGTTATTCCGCAATGTTAAGGTTCACAATAATGTGGCATCTCAGCTTGGAAACCAAGGGATCGTCATCGGGAATTTGAATCATAGCACGATAAAATGGAACCTCGTACATGATGCTGGTCAATATGCCGGAACAGGGGTCACCTGGGGACCGGGGGGAATTTGGCCAGTCGCAAGCTCATATGTTGATGTCATGTTTAACGAGGTCTACAATATGTCCGACAGCAACACGGGGCATGATGCATCCGGATTAAACATTGATTGGTCTAATGAATATATCAACGTACAATATAATTACGCTCATGATAATAAAGGCAACGGCGTAACGACGATGGCGAACATTAATTCGAGAATCACTGACAATAAAGTGAAGGGCAACCGCGGAGAAACCTCTATCGGATCGGGCCAAATCGCATTAAGCGACTTTACAGCGGATACGGGGAGATATTCAGGCTTGAAAAATCTCGTTGTCGCAAATAATTTAATCGTAGTGGATCAAGCGAATACGAGTGCGTTAAGCAGCAAAGATGCGTCACCCGGGGACCCTTGGTCGGGAGATTCGTTCCAGAATAATCGGATCATTATGGCGAACGGAACTTCGGGAACTTCAGCTTATAAAATTGGGTTAAGTGCACCGGTTGATCTTATCAATGACAATCGATTCTATCAGGTAAGCGGGACGGCATTACAAGCTGAAAGGTTTGGGGTCAGCTACAACACGATGGCGGCATGGAGAAGCGCATCCGGATTCGATCTAGGCAGTACCATCTCCGCATTGGATAGTGTGGCGCCAGGTAATCCGTCCGGGGGATTGGCAGCTTGGAATAGCGGAAGCTTAGGCATATCGTTATCTTGGACGGCAGCTTCCGATACGGGTTCAGGACTTAATCACTACAATATTTACCGTTCAACGACCCCAAACTTTACGCCTGCCTACAGTAATATGGTTGGAGAATCAACGACAGCAAACTTTACCGACCGGCAAGAGCTTCAAAGCGGCACGGCCTATTATTATTTGATTGAAGCCGAAGATAACAATGGAAATATTAGTTCAGGCACAACGTCGGCAGGCTCGACCAGCGGAACCATTCCGGCATCCACAAGAAAGTATGAAGCGATTAAGGACGTCGGGGCGATCTCGCAGGGACCGGTTTGGTACTATCACAAATGGAATGGCACGACTTATACGTCATTGGCAAATTACTACGCCCCATGGAGAATGTGGCGGGATGGCTCAACTTTTTTAAGCGTAGGGGAAAATGTGCAATCTCCAGATGGCAGCGATTCTGTAAGAACATGGATAGCGCCGGAGGACGGCGAAATTACGCTCTCGTCAAACGAAACCATTCACATGTTGAACACGGGGGCGGGAGCGGATGGCGTAAACGTGAAGATTTTAAAAAACAACGCGCAAATTTGGCCGGCGAGCGGCTGGCAGCAGGTCATCTACGGAACGACAGTATCGTCTCCCGCAATAACGCTCGATGTGATCAAGGGCGATGCGGTACGTTTTGTTGTGAATCAGAATTCGAACAATTTGTACGATACTGTTTATTGGAATCCTATCGTAACCTATCATTCCATTTATTTATTATCTGAAAATTTCGAGAGCTCCGCAGGAAGATGGAGCGTGCAATCGGGCAGTTGGTCGGTCGTGACAGATAGCGCCAGTAAGAAATACAGGCAGACGGACTATTCAGGGAGCCTTGCAACGGCAGGGATCGACTCGTGGAGCAACTACACGTTAGCTAGCGATATTCAAATAAGCAATACCGCGGGAAGCGGCGGTTTCGCGAATCTGGTCTTTCGTGTAACGGATGCAAACAATAAATATTTTGTCTATATCGGTAATATGCATGGGATCGCGATCAAGAAAACGATAGCGGGAACCCAGACGGAGCTGGCATCGAAAGCTTATACGATCAATGTCGGGACGACTTATCGCGTGTCAGTTGAAGTTATTGGAAATCAAATGAACTTGTATGTGGATGGCATTCTTCAACTAAGTGCAACAGATCCTGCTTTTACGTTCAGCAAGGGGAGGATTGGGTTAGAAACGTATAATGCGACTGTGCTATACGATAACGTTATACTCACTGAGCTATAGAGACGCAAGACGCCTCGATCACCGATCGGGGCATTTTTTTTGAATAAGCATCCATACAACATCGTAACAAACTACATCCAATGTTCTATTCTCAGCACATATTAAGGGAAGGCCGTCTATGGCACAATCAATATAGCAAGAGAGTTAACAGGGTGGATAGAGAGAGGAGGCAGGTGAGTGGAGCGCGTAAAGAATGATGATACAGCCGTGAGCATGTCTGAAATCTCAATCAGTGTTCCGGAATGGAGTGAATATAAGAGAGTTAGCGTCGCTGATTTCGGTGCTAGATCCGAGGAAGGGTATTGTAACGGTAGTGCCTTTCAGAATGCCATTGATTATTGCAAACGGGAACATTCGTCCGAGCTTGTCGTCCCTTCGGGAATATATCGATTTTATAATGGCAATCATCCTATATTCGAAGGGATGCACGATTTTCAGTTCGATGGTGGCGGCTCTGAATTCATCTTTTCTACGGTGGAAGTCTTCTTTACCATAAGGAATTGCATACGGACGATATTCAAAAATTTCACTGTCGATTGGGACTGGGAAAGCGGGCAATTGGCAAGCATCGGACTAGTAAGGGAAGTAGCCTCAGACAGCACTTATTTCGATCTTCACTTTCCGGAGTATTCGCAAGCGCCGAGCGATCTGAACATACGGACATTAAACGCGATGAACCCGCTGACGTTATCTGCAGGCTGCGAGTTAGGTCGTGAATTCCACAATACCCATTTCCGGAATATTAGTCGCCAGGATCTCAATACGTTCCGAATTGCACTGTCCAACCCCGAAGAATTTCGCTTTCTGAATCCAGGGCAAGCTTACATCGTACGTCATTACATTTATGACGCGAACGCTTTCGAACTTAAAAGCAATCAGCATTTGCAAATCGAGCATGTAACGATCTATTCTGCGCCAGGACATGCTTTCGTGGCGTCGGGAGATCAACACCATTGGGCGCTGCGACAATGCAGAATTGTGAAACGGCCAGGAACGACGCGTTGCATTTCCGTCACGGCAGATGGCTGCCATATCAGTAATTCGCTAGGTTACTTTATGATTGAAAACTGCGATTTCAGCTACAACGGCGACGATTGCCTGAACATTCACGATAATTCAGTTCAGGGTTTTAAGCGAATCGATGATCGGACCTTACGTTTAATTCGTGTGCTAGCATGGCGTAATCCCTTTGCAGTAGGGGACGAAGTTGAGTTTCGAAATGAAGATCTGTCGCCTGCCGAGATCACGGAGCGTATCGCAGACGTGGAATGGAACAAGGAGTATAACACCTGCACGCTTACCTTTGAAAAACCGATCCCAGCCGAGGTTTCAGAACGCGCGATACTTTTTAATCGAAGATATGATTCCAGCAACTATATCGTTCGCAATAATTTCTTTCACCATAACCGCGCAAGAGGGATATTGCTACATTCCAGCAACGGCTTGGTGGAGAACAATCATTTCTTTATGAATCAAGGGTCAGCGATTCAAATTGAGTGCGGTTCCGAGTCTCGCTGGTCGGAAGGATTTGGAGTAAGCAATCTGCGTATCCGCAATAATTTGATTGACAGCTGCGATGTGAATCACTGGAACATGGCCGTTATCTACATGGGTGTATATCTTGCCATGGGTAGAACGCAATATGCGGTCTTTGACCGAGTGTGGATCGAGAATAATACAATTATCAATTGTCCGCAGCAAGCGGTTTATGCTTCATCCTGCAGAAGGGTATATATCCGCAATAATGCCATTCTGAATTCCAATGCTATGAGGCTCAAATCGCATGCCGATGGAGATGAGAATGGCTTGCTCCACCCGGAATATTATCAGGGAAGTTTAATGGCAAGCCATTGTAAAGAGGTTTGGATCGAGAACAACAGAAGATTGTCCACGGTTGAAACAACAGAGGATCATATTTATATTGATGATGCGACTAGTACGAATGTGAATTTGCTTAATAACATCGGATTCAATAGAGACGACAGCCGGTTCAGGCTGCAGAAGAAGACGGGTGAGCTATAATATGGCGACAATTGGGGCGAAAGCCGTAGCGGGTAAGGATGTACGCAGAAGAATAGTCAAATATAAAATGCTGTATCTCATGCTGCTTCCTGCCGTTGCGTTTTTAATTATATTTAGTTACATCCCCATGTATGGTGCATCGATCGCATTTAAAGAATTTTGGATTACGAAAGGAATTTTAGGCAGTCCATGGGTAGGATTTAAGCACTTCGAACAAATTTTCGCGACCGATAAGTTTTGGCAGGTTTTTACCAACACGATTGAAATCAATTTAATGCGTCTCCTATTTGGATTTCCTGCTCCGATTATTCTGGCTATTCTTTTAAATGAAGTAAGGCACAGAATCTTCAAGCGATCGATTCAAACGATTATTTATTTGCCCCACTTCATCTCGTGGGTAACGATCTCGGGTATATTGTTCGCACTGCTGTCTAACGAGGGTTTGGTCAATAGCATTATTGTTCTGTTCGGCGGAGATCCTGTTAATTTCTTGACAAGCAACAGCATGTTCCGGCCACTATTGGTCATTTCAGGAATTTGGAAGGAAGTCGGATGGGGAACGATTATTTTTCTGGCGGCATTGTCCGGTGTCAATCCGGATCTGTATGAGGCATCCGTGATCGATGGTGCTAACCGCTGGAAACAGATTGTTCACATTACATTGCCAAGCTTGCTGCCGATCATATCGATTTTGTTAATATTGAATTTTGGCAGCATGATGAGCGGTGGTTTCGACCAAGTGTTTAATATGTACAACCCGATGGTCTATGAAAGCGGCGATGTTATCGATACCTACGTTTACCGGATCGGGCTGACGCAAGGACAGTATAGCATGGCAACCGCAATCGGGTTATTCTTAAACGTAATCAATTTTGTTCTTCTTATCGCGGTAAACAGCGCGGCTAAAAAAATGAACGGACATGGCATTTACTGAGGTGATTGAATAATGGTGCGATCTACGAGTGTTTCTGGGAAAATATTTGACATACTGAACATCATTTTTTTAGTTTTCATGGCTTGTATTATGCTTTACCCGTTCTGGCATGTACTTGTTGGATCCGTACTGCCGTATGAAGAAGCAGTCAAAACGAGATTTAATATCATTCCGCGAAGTATTTCTTTTGAAGCCTATGAATACGTTTTCTCGAAAAATACGATTCTTATGTCGGTTGTGGTTTCCGTATTCGTTACGGTTATTGGTACGCTATACCAGCTTTTGATTACATCTATTGCGGCATATCCGTTGACGAAACAAGATCTTCCGGGTAGAACCGCTATCTTTCTCTTTATCATATTCACGATGTTTTTTGGCGGGGGGCTAATTCCTTATTACTTGCTAATCAAGAGCCTTGGGATGGTAAATAGTTTGGCCGTTATGATCATTCCGGCAGCGTTAAGCACTTATAACTTGATTGTGCTCAAAACATTTTTTCAAAATATCCCAATTGATCTGGAGGAATCAGCAAAAATCGATGGGGCTGGTTATATGAGAGTGTTCTTCCAGATCATCATCCCCTTATCGTTTCCTGCTCTGGCAACTATCGCATTATTTATCGCGGTTGGTCAATGGAACAACTGGTACGTTCCGATGTTGTTTCTTAACGATAAGGAACTATGGCCGTTAGCGATGGTGTTAAGGGATGTTCTGATTAATAACAATATGGAATTGACCCGCAGCGGCAGCTTCGTAAGCAAGGATTTCATGCTGGGTGACACCATTAAGAATGCGATTGTAATGGTTTCTGTCATTCCCATCATCATTGTATATCCTTTCATTCAGAAGCACTTTGTTAAAGGGGTGATGATTGGATCAATCAAGAGTTGACAGTCAGATTACTAGAATGAATTAATTATTCATAAAAGGGGAGTAGTGAACAATATGTTGAACAGAAAGAAAGGTCTCATTTTATTGCTTGCAGTTGTGTTGTTATTTGTTGGGATTATTGCAGGATGTGGAAGCAATAATGAGAAAAACGATGCGGGTGAGTCTTCTTCAACTGCAAGCCCAAGTTCTAAACCAGTCGTTGAAAATACAAAGCCTGTTGAATTATCCGTATTTAGTTGGATGTTCGAGGGAGCTGACTCGCAGGATTCTCAAATCTATAAGTACTTGCAGGAAAAGCTCAACATCCGCTTGAAGCCGATTACAGCTTCGTGGAATGACTGGGAAGAGAAGCTGAACGTGATGATTGCCTCTGGGGAGATGCCCGATGTATTTGTTTCCTACGGCGTTGACCGTCCGGTTCAATATCGTCAGTGGATTAAAGAGAGCATGCTTCTTCCGCTTTCAGATTACTCAGAGCAGTATCCGAATATTAAAGCTTCGCTTGCCAACTTTGAACATTTAGCTAAAACGACCGACAACAAACATTATGCGCTCCCTATATTCAATGAATCCGGAAGCGGCAAGATGGCGGTGAGCGGTCACAATATTCTAATTCGTAAAGATTGGCTGGATAAGCTAAATCTAGAAGTACCAAAGACGATCGATGAGTTCTATGCGGTTGCTAAGGCATTTGCCGAGGGTGATCCAGACGGCAATAACAAGAAGGATACGTACGGTTATTCCTCCAGCGCTGGAGGGATTTGGTGGCAATATCCACTGTTCAACGCTTTCGACACGAGCACTGATAGGTGGGAGAAGAAAGATGGGCAATGGGCGCCGGAGGTGCTTTCCGATGAAACGAGAGACGGGCTTTCTTTTCTAAACCAGCTTTACAAGGAAAAAATTCTTGATCCTGAGTTTATGTTGAATACAGATGATCAGAAAATCGAGAAATTCATAACGGGCAAAGTCGGAATCATGATTCATAACGCAAATGCGACCTTCTATAATGATTTTTATGATAAGTTCAAGCAGGCATATCCCAATGCCGATCCGAAGTCGATTTTCACATGGGTAGGTACCTTGGTAGGGAAAACAGGCGCTCAGCGAATGGATGGCTTCAATAACTTCTGGGCGGAAACGTCTATTAATGCCAACATCTCGGATGAGAAAAAGAAAAAAGCGTTGGAGCTGCTAGACTACCTACTCTCAAGTGAAGGGCAGCAGCTAATGATGAACGGTATTGAAGGGGTCCACTACAGCAAAGACGGAGGTAAAATCACACCCCTCATGACGGATGAAGAAAAGGGCAAAGATAAAGCCTTTTCATTAAAAGCATTGGTTTCTTGGAATTCGGACTTCCTAGCCGACAGTACGCCTAATAAAGAGGACATTATAGCAATGGCAAAATCGACAGGCGACTTCGCCGTTCCGAATCCGTTAGCTTATTTAAACATTAATCCAGAGGAACTCGATCCGAGTATTCCAAGCCAGCTGAATGATTTGGTAAATGAAAAATTCGTAAAAATAATTGTGGAATCCAAGGACGTTCCTGCGGATTTCGCTTCTTTCAAGGAAGAGTGGTTGTCTAAAGGCGGTACGAAAGTGATTGAAGCAACGAATAAGCAAGCGCAAGCGGAAGGTCGCTAAATCCGCGAGAAAGCTCGTTTAGTGTAGGAAGAGACCTTGCTGGAGCCGAATTTATCAGCAAGGTCTCTTTAATTGGGCGTAAATTACATATTTGCAACGCTAAGAGTGGAGGTTGTTGGAATGATAAAGTATGAGGATTTTCAGCCGGGCGAATTGTGGCTGGATACGAATGGAAAGCCTATTCAGGCACATGGCGGCAGTATATTATTCGATAACGGTATGTATTACTGGTATGGAGAGAATAAAGACGGCCCGAACAGTTTAGGTCGGATCGGAATTCAGCGCGTAGACATCATTGGCATATCCTGCTACTCTTCAAGTGATTTATACAACTGGACATTCGAAGGCATCGTGTTGCCTGCGGTTTCCGATGATCCGAATCACGACCTTCATCCGTCTAAAGTAGCGGAACGTCCGAAGGTTCTGAAGAACGATCGGACTGGTCAATACGTCATGTGGCTTCATATTGATAGTGAGGACTATACGCTGGCTAAAACCGGCGTGGCCGTAAGTGAAAATCCAGCGGGACCATTTGAATACGTGGGAAGCAAGCGTCCTAACGACGTGGATAGCCGTGATATGACATTATTTAAAGACGACGATGGAACGGCGTATTTAATTCATTCGTCTGACTGGAACAAAACCCTGGTCATTTCGAGGTTAACGGATGATTATACAGATTTGAATGGCGAGTTTACGAAAGCGTTCATCGACCAGTCCCGGGAAGCGCCGGCGGTGTTTAAACATGCGGGGAAGTATTACTTGTTATCCTCGGGTTGTACGGGGTGGTATCCCAATGCGGCTCTCGTTGCCGAGTCGGATCGAATGATGGGACGGTGGGAGCTAAGGGATAATCCGTTAAGTGGACCAAATGCCCGGAAGACGTTTTATGCGCAGAGCACGTATGTGTTTCCTGTTCAGGGATTGGAGAACAGCTTTATTTTTATGGCTGACCGATGGCGGCCGGAAGAGCTAGCGGATTCAAGATATGTATGGCTTCCTATCACTTTTATGGAAGATGGGATAGAAATCAAGTGGGCGGATCGCTGGGATTTGAATACGTTTCGAAAATGAATATATGAATTAAGGCCGTTCCTCAGGTAGGAGCGGCCTTATGTTATTGAGCTGAATTAATCGTTCACAATCTCTCCACCATTAAAGTGAATCTGCTTTTTATTCTAATGATCCATGATAAGCATACTTAAATAGGCTTTATTTAAGAGGGATGGGCCTGTCAATTTCCTGAAGGCTCTCGGAAGCATGTCGTTCCCTCGTGTTGGAATAATGAATTAGGCACTTATGAGTAGATTGGCGCGGCGTGGTACCGTACTTATTTTGATAATGTGCAAGAAACGAATATTCGTCTGGTCTTCGAAGGTATTCTTCACCATGCGGATGTGTACGAGGATGGTCAGCATATAGGGTATCATTTTGGTGGGTTTACGCAATTTGCACTACTTCTGCCCCAGCTTGCTCAAGGGAAGCATGAGCTCGTTATTCGAGTGGATAATACGGTGGACTGGCAAACGCTGCCGACATACATTGCGGACTGGCATTCTTACGGGGGGATTATCCGCTCTGTCGAGCTGCAGGAGCTGCCTGATGTGTACATAAACTCGATGAAAATTGATTATCAATTGAAGGATGACTCAGCGGATATTCAACTGCAAATTGAGCTCCATTCACTTAGCAAGGGAGATTGTCAGGTTGAAGAGAGTGCCTTCACGGAGGGGCTTTCACTTTCTGCCTCTCATGTGCAGGTTGCTGCCGGTCAGGCTGTGAGTTTGACGCTTCAGGGGAGCCTTGAGAAGATTCGTAGATGGGATGTAGGTGAGCCTGCGCTTTATACATTTACCGTTCAAGCGGGGGAAGATGATCTCATAGACCGGACAGGGTTCCGCACGGTTGAGGTGCGGGGAAGCGATATTCTGTTAAATGGCAAAAAGCTATACCTCCAAGGCGTGAACCGGCATGAGGAGCATCCCGAGTGGGGATTTGCCTTCCCGCCGAAGCTGATGCTGAAGGATCTTGATATTTTGACCGACATGGGCTGCAATATCATACGCGGATCGCATTATCCGCAGTGCCAGTTCTGGATCGATTTGCTCGATGAGCACGGGATGCTGCTCTGGAGCGAGATTCCGATGTGGGGCTGTTTTATGAGTAGAGAAACACTGGCAAGCCCTATCTTCATAGAGCGTGGCATCAAGATGCTGGATGAAATGATCTCACGAGATTATCATCATCCGTCTATCATTTTCTGGGGAGCCCATAACGAAATTGATACGCGGACAGAAGAAGCGCTCGAGCTGACGAAAACTTTCGTAGACAAAATTCGCAGTATGGATAGCAGCAGACTCGTCACCTACGCGACTATGCATCCGGAGCAGGATATTGTGCTGTCCTATTTCGATGTAATCGGTATTAATAAATACTACGGCTGGTATGAAGGTAGCGTGGATGGATTCAGCAGCATGCTGGAAAACTACTACAGTCATACGGAGAAGCAAGGCGCAGGCGGTAAGCCTGTCATCATGAGCGAGTTCGGCGCTGCGGGGATATTCGGTGATGCAGGCTGGGAGCCGCGCTTGTTTAGCGAAGACTATCAGGCAGATGTCGTGACGCGTGCGTTGCAGATATTCCGCGACGACCCTCGCATCTCTGGCACGCTCATCTGGCACTTCGCCGACATTCGCGTCGATGTCCGAAGTGATCGGCCTTACTTCCGTGATCGCGCGCGGAGCTTTAATAACAAAGGATTGCTGAGCGAATATCGCAAGCCGAAATTGGCTTGTCGCTTGGTGAAGGAGATTTATCGGTCGGAGCGGTGAGGGGAAGGGAGCATTAGTGTAAAGGAGTAAGGGAGTAGGGACTCATCCTAGTGGGATGGGTCTCTTTTTTTTGTGCTTCGCCGCTTAACTCTCGTCTCTAACTTGGAGCAGTGTGAACCGATTACGCATCTGATATATAGAAGTTTAATAGAAACAAGGTGATCGGAATTGCTGGATTAAAAGCTGCTCGTCAACCCGACTTAGTGTTGATCACTTGTGCAAGAAACCCTCTTGTTCCCGGCTCTGCACGCCGAATTGCCTCAGTCCGTGTGATCGGCAGCGCTGTGCCCTGCAAAGCTACTTTGGTACCAAATGGATTGCTTATCACAGCATTGAACTGCCTGCTAGACGAATTCAAAATCGTTTATAAGAAAAAAACATCAAATATGAGCGGGTATTTGTTGTTGCAGCGTTTTCGGAATATTTAAGTGGGGAGGGGTGGTGGGAGTTGCTCCTTTTTTTATGACGAAGTGTATTATGAATTGCGACAGCCAGAAAACAATAGGTCCGCAAGCTTTGTTTGACAAGTTTTAAATTCCTTGTAAATGGACTTTCAGGTGAAGGATAGCTATCGCAGTTCGAAAATATCCATTAAAGAATGAACTTAACAAAATGCACAAAGTGTTAAATTGGAGAAATGCTTATCTAGGGCAGTACCAGCGTAGCTAATCTCTTGTATATGGACTGAGACAAGCAGAGCCACCTGCTATAACTAGGGCGGCTCTTTAATAATACTGTAAGAGAGCCTTTTATAAACTTCTAAATAGACCCTCACCCAGTGTCGAATGAATCGTATTCTCGGTCGGGGCGTCTTTTTTGTTTTTAGATCACTTTTGAAAAAACATAGGCACCCAATATTTAAATAGACAGCAAAGCGGACTACTCAAGCGCGCTTGGCAGTGCATCGACTAAGGAGTGAAAGTCTCCAAAATACCACGGGGTGGCGGAAGTGCACAGCTGACAGGCAGTGCGTAGTCCGTGAGATACGTGCGGAGGGGGTGAAGGCAAACTCCGGAACAGGCGGCTAAACCAAGTTGGCTGGCGAGACCGACAACCCTGCAAGTCCATTCATTCATAATTTCTTGAACTGGTTGTGTACCAACATGGTGTAGTACTAAGCTTTATTTATTTACAGAGTGCGAAATTCATTTGTTTTATTCTATCTTTTCCGCAAAGGCACTGGTGTTATGTGATCTAGACAAAAATATGAAATGGATGATAACCTAACAAAAGGAAATAATAGGCACATATACTTGGGGGTACTGAACTTTTGAAAACGTATATATTGGATAGACTCATTATCACTAAATTTAGAAGAGTTCTTACATTACAGAGTAATGAGAATGTAAGAATTGTTATACCGGATGTAATAGTAGAGGAAATAAAAGAGAGATCCCATGATGCTACTGACTGGCAGCGTTTAGTGAAATTGATTGATGCTGCGGAGGCGAAAAAGTCAATAATTATTTTACCAACTAAAATTAATAAACATATTGCTTCTGAAATTGATGGCAAGGGCTTTGATAAGGTAGACGCTGCATTAGCAACACTATTAAAAGAAGAAGCTCGTATGGACCCTAATACTATACTAGTTACGGAAGATGGAAAGTTAAGGTCTGTTTGTAGACGTCTCGGATTAAAAACAATGGGATTAGCGGAATTCAAACAAGAGATTAATAATACGAAAGTTTCCGAGGTTGATGTAGCTCTTCAGGCTGAGGAAAAGAAATTAACTAGTTTTGCCTGGTGGAAACTTATAGGTGGTATATTACTGAGTGTTTTGATTGTTTTTATAATATGTATACTACTATATTATCTTGAATGGATTGTACAAAACTGGGATTATCCTAAAACAATAATTGCTGGAACGGTAATTCTATCAATTTTGGTTTTTGCTTTTAGAGTTCATCTTCGATTAGGGTACGGTATCGCTGAGTTTTTGGCAGGTGTAGTAGTCTGCTGTTATATCTTGTACCCAGAATTTAATTTAAATTATTATTTCAACGGCAATACACCTAAAGGGTTATTGGCAATACCTTTTCTTGGTGCATTCTTTATAATGATTCGTGGTTTGGATAATATTACAACAGGCATTACCGAATCTGTGCTCTTCGATGGAACGTGGATTAAAAATATATGGATTAAAGTCTTTACAATAAAAAAAGAGGACAATAAAGGATAGAGTTTATATCAGTAGTAATTATGTAAAGGGGTAGTACCAGCGAAGCTGACACTAGGTGCAAAGTATAATAAACAGGAGTAGATCGCCGCGCGGCGCCTACTCCTGCTGAAGGCGGGGCGATAGCCCCGATGCGTGAATATGGTGTTATATAAGTAGTCGTGGCCTTCTTTGAGATGTTTTCAAATAAAGTTTGCTACTTTCCCCTCATTCGATCAATTTCCATTTCAATAGTCATGTCCATCTGCGATACAGCATCGTATGTGACTCTTTCAAATTGTTGAAATTCATTCGTAAGAGTAATATATTTGTTTAATGCCATAGTCGGATCCTTAACATGAATTATATCTAATGCCCGCTGTTCCCAGCGGTCAAGTGTTTTTGCAGTTATAGCAGGTTTCCAGTGTTCTAAATATTTCCTTTTTGTCATGTATCTATCTATTTCATCCCGGCTATTTAATTGATATGAACCGTCGGGTTGGTCTTTAAATAGTTCGTAATCATACTGCAAAGTATATATCACTTCATCGAAAGTCATTTCATTTGGCCGGTATGTATGATGCAGCAGCGGCGTTGAAGGATTTTAAAGCTGAAGATGACTCTGTTCGCGGCTGGGATGAAAAAATTGAGCGTGGCGATCTATACAGAAGATACCCGAGGGCACGTGAGGTTATTTGGCCCGAAGATTATGCAGAGTAATATACTACAAAGCTGACGGCGGATACCGCTGCCGTAGCCGGACGTTGCAGCCAGCGTAGCGATCGACGGAAACCGCCTCCGCCGTACGCGGACGTCGCAAGCTGCTAGGGGGGATTATGGTGAATATACTGGATGTGGATATTAGAATATTTACTGCTTTTTCTTTATTTATTTCTATTCTTGCTCTGTTCGTTACTATTTGGAATGTTCCGAGACAACGGAAAGCTAATCTAAAAAATGATGAAGAAAGATTTAGGAGGGATTTAAACCTTAAAACAGCAGAGGGTTTTATAGAAAAACTTTATGCTGCGAAGAATGCTTTACAAAAAACTCGTAGTCTTGAGACTACGCTAAATTTTATAACAAGAGGAATGTCTAAAACCGAAAACCTTACTGAAGCTTTGTGGGCGATTACTGAAGATAAAAACATGGATGACTTCATTGCTTATTTTGAGAGTAGACAAATTATTCTTGATGCTTATGCAACAACAGTAAATGAGCTACAGCAGGGATGGAGAAATGTCGATCAAGCTTTATGGAATTTTAAAAATTTTTGGGTACCTGGAAAAACCGATCTAGAATTAATGATCGAATTGAAAAAAATTAATATGACCGCCGAGCCTTTAATTGAGAAGTGCAGATTATTACAGGTCAAAATTAAAAACGATTTCTTAGGGAAGATATACGATAAAACAATTTAAAGAATACTAAGGCTGCCAGCACTGATATGCTCCCCAAATAGTAGACAGGTGAAATAATAAAAAACCTGTTGCTATGAGGGGAGCATTTTCATGTCTAAAGTTAAATATTCCGCATCAGAGAAACTTACCATAATCGGAGAGATCGAAAGTGGTGAACTTGGCTCTATTCTATGGC
>NZ_JBFTPA010000009.1:0-272016 GCF_056398245.1 Paenibacillus sp. 01T47 | reverse complement strand
TCAACATGTAAGCGGATTGCCTCCACTTTCGTTGTATCTTCATAATGCTTAAACTTTTGCCCTTTAACCGCCACAAAAATACACCCCCTAGAATTTCATCGGAATAACCTAGGGGTTTTTCCAATGTCTATTCTAAGGGGTGCACTTCAAAGAAGTGCGGCGCCTTTTTATTAATGTAGTTAACATTTCATTTAGAACATTGGAAGCTGATCCAAATTGTTTGTTGGATCTCCATCTGCGTCGCCTCGGATATAGATGTCGCCATCTTTTCCTTTAAAGGCATTTACCCCTGCAATATGACCTGCTTGTACCTCTTGAAGTGCCGTTGCATAGTCAAGCACTCGGCCGCTATTCGTTTTGAATGCGGTAAGATCACCGTCTCCATCCTTTTGTACAGCAACAATTTGCTCCCTAGTATCTTGTCCGCCAACCTCGTGACTCATCTTTGTTAGCCCCTCTCAACTGATAAGAATGTACAGCCAATTACTATCATGCCTTGCGTGTGCAATAATTATGCACCATCGCTTACAAAAAAAATCCAGCGCTATCGCATGAGGAGCGAACGCTGGATTTTTGTTTTTATTTTCTTTTGATTGCGTCAGCTGGAATTTTCCTTCGCCAAACAAACTGCTCGTCATGCGACAAGGAATCATGTATTGCGAAATTTGCTACAGAACCAATAACAATGCCGATAATTCCAAACATCCCCAATAGCCAAATGGCTAAATAGGCATACTCTGCTGCCAACAGCAACCGCCTCCTGCGCGCTTTCTATCATCGTATGCTGTTAATCGTGCCTTTAGTATTGTTTAAATTAAATCCACAATTAGGTCGCATGAAATAGCTTTAAGCAGCATATCAGAGCAGTTCTAGCGGGCAACGATTTATTGTAAAGAAGTTGATCGTTTTTGCCGATAATGGAGTAAGGAGGTGTATTATGGATATAGCAGCAGCATCAATTGCGATGAATCAGAACAGCTTAGCACTTGCAGCGAGCATCCGTGTCATGTCTTTAGCAAAGGAACAAGCTACGCAGCAAGCGCAGGATATGGTTCAAATGATGAAACAAGCACAACCTCATTTAGGCCAAAGCATCGATATACAAGTTTAAACTGAACCCCCAAAGGCATAAATCGCTACTTGGGGGTTTTCCATCTTGAAACTGTTTCAAATGAAACTGATTGGTTTAGTTAATCTAATACGAAGGCCTGCTTCTTTGAGATTGTTCAGAAAACTAACATTATCCTAATCTCATTGTTAAAAAATTCTAACAACCTTCGTTTATCCTTAATTTAACAAATGAAAAGTTGGAGGGATTATGATGAACATTTGCTTTTATCAACAAAGAATTGAAGAAGTACGAGCTGAAATGGTCGAGATATTTGGCGCGTGCAATAATTTTACAGATCAAGCTGTTCTCAAAATTAGCCAAGAACTGGATTTTCTCTTAAATCAATATTCCGGATGTTTAGCCAATCATTCAAATTAGCCCTTTCGCATGAAGAGGTTTTCTTATATTGCATGGAAGAATATGAAATTACGTTTCGGAGGTCTGATTGTGGAGATAAAATAAAAAGGACCCTTGCTATGCAAGGGTTCTGAACGTGTTCCTACCTAATCAAAATTTTGCAGCACACTCCTCTTCACCTCATAAGGCTCACGATCCTAACTGCCACAACACTATTCGATTTCCCTGTTTTGATTTCCCTCCTGCTTCCTCTAATTAACTACTTTACCTTACCATGCTCGGCGCAGCTCTTTCTTAAAAGAATGGAACAATCAACTGCCGCGATTAAAGTTAGCTTTTTCGGGATAAAAAAACACCCACAATACTGGGTGCTTGTTTCTACTATTTTAAAACGATTTGAGCTTTTTCCCCATCATCTTCAAGCTTAATTACAAGACTTTCATTGGAACTAGCTACCGAGTCTGGAACTTCGATTACAACAAAACCTTTTTTGCTCGCTAATGGTTTAATACTATTTTGACTCAAATCTCCATCGATCATAGTTACAGTGTAATCATATTCATACTCGCCTTTAAAAATAGCTTTCATTCGAATACCATTTATCATTGCAGTAAAATCATTTGCCTCTTTACCATTATTGGTAACATTATAATTTAATACGATAAATTTATTGCCTTCATCAGCGCTTGAGGAAAACATATCACTACTCACTTTTTGATTAAACTCAAATGATTCAAGGGTAATTTCCCAAGTGCCTAATTTGAATTTATCACCTGGCTTGAAGGATGCTTCTTTCGGTTCCTCCGTAGGCGGAGTTTCTGTTTCTTTGGGTGTTTCAGTAGCCTCAGTTTCCTTGCTATCCACCGTGCTTGCTTGATTGTTATTCGAAGATTTGGCTGCATTATTTGTTTGTGATCCCCCGCATGCTGATAAAACAAGCAATATGAGTGCGAGTAATGTAAAGACTTGAACTTTTTTCATCAAACTTTCCCCCTTCAACAATTTTCTACATATTACCACAAATTCTAAGGGTTGTCTTAGAAATATTTGTAATACTACGTCAATTCTTTTTCAAGTAATTGATACCTATAATAGATTTCTAAAAAATACTTTTAATAATTGCTCTATTTAATATCCATAAAATGGTAATTGTTGAAGTTTCTCATTTGCTATATCAAGCACCTATTTACTGCCTGAGTGTTTTGAACTAATCGTTTCGAAATGGTATAGTAAGTTTATTGCTCCCAGGTTGACTTTTCAGCGAATTGTCAATTACAGAGAAAGCGAATTCTTAGCATAGAGACGCGGCAGCACCTGCCTTTTTCGTCGAATATCTCAAAAGGAGGATAACAGCCCATGCAGGTTGAAAACTGTGTACCGTCTGGCATTCAACCCAAAGACACTGGCTTCGGCTACACATTGTCTGTTATTGGCGGCAAATATAAAATGACCATACTGTACTGGCTCTCCGAAAACAAGGTCATGCGGTTTAATGAGCTGCAACGGAAAATCGGCACTATATCCTTTAAAACATTAAGCGTGATGTTAAAAGAGTTGGAGACAGACGGCATTGTCAGCCGCGAGGAATTCCCACAAATCCCTCCCAAAGTTGAGTATTCCTTGACCGAGTTGGGGCAAACGATTATTCCGGTACTGGATATCATGTGCCAATGGGGAGAAAAAAACGGCATACCAGCCGCGCAGGCGGCGACAATTCCGCTTTCAATGTAAATGCGCACGAAGAAAAGAGGTTGTCCCAAAAGCTATGAAAATGGCTCTGTGACACCTCTTTTCAATTTTCAAGAGACTGTCAACTAATAAATATAACCTTTAGCGACTTTTAACAGCTCCCGCTGGTATCCCTCGATCAATTTGTTCGTGTAGATGAGCTTGCGCAGCTCCAGCAGATAGGCAAAGATGGTCGAGAGCTCCTCTCGATTTCTGTCCCCACGACTTCACTAGTAACAGGCTTTACGTTCCCCATTCTTCCACAAATCGATCCAGTTCCGCCACGCAGACAAGAAGGATGTCTTGGCCCCATTAGGAGCTTGCCAAAAAACCATTTGAATCGGTAAAGTATTCATCCCGTGTCCAATATTCAAGTATTGACTCTCATACAAACATGAGATATATTTATTTCGTAGCTTATTAAAATAATTAAAATAACTATTTAAAAATAATAAAGGAGAATTATAAAAACATATTCGCAGGACCACAAAATAATTTAACACAACGGAGAATGGACATGGTTTTTCTTATTTTAATTTATTTGGCCTTTATCAGCCTTGGATTGCCCGACTCCCTGCTTGGTTCATCCTGGCCCATCATGAATACGGATTTGGGTGTTCCCATCGGAAATGCGGGAATTGCATCCAGTATTATTTCCATAGGCACCATTATTTCAAGCTTGCTCTCATACAAGTTGATTCGGGTCATTGGTACAGGCAAGGTAACGATTATCAGTGTCGCCATGACTGCCGCTGCACTACTTGGTTTTTCGCTTTCGCCTTCCTTCATTTGGTTATTGGCTTTTGCGATTCCGCTTGGTCTTGGGGGCGGAGCCGTTGATGCCGGACTGAATAGGTTTGTGGCCGAGCATTATGAAGCCAAACATATGAACTGGCTGCACGGTTTTTGGGGTGTTGGAGCTATGCTAGGCCCTATTTTGTTGTCTACGCTCGTATTGTGGGGAAATACGTGGAGAAGCGGATATTTTACTATATCGATGGTACAGTTTTCATTAGTTATGTTACTGCTGTTTTCTCTTCCAATGTGGAGGAAATTTGAAGGCCCGTCAACGAAGCCGGCTAACGAAGATCTGCAATCCAAAGAGAAGCCAGGACTGCTCGCTTCGCTGAAAACAAAAGGTGCTATCTTTGGGATGTTTTCGTTCTTTCTGGTTTCTTCAACGGAAGCTTCCATGATGCTATGGGGATCAAGTTATTTGGTGAAAAACGAAAGCATTTCGCCTGAAAGCGCTGCAGGTTGGGTATCCTTATTTTTCTTGGGAATCACGGCCGGACGGATGTTAAGCGGCTTTATCTCTATTAAGTTGAGCAATGAGGCGCTGATTCGCCTTGGAACCTTTCTTATGATTTTCGGATTTTTTATCATGCTGTTGCCGCTTCCGACGATTTTCACATTAATCTCATTCATTATTGTTGGGACAGGGCTTGCGCCGATCTATCCATCCATGCTGCATCAAACGCCCATTTATTTTGGGCAGCATAACGCACAGGCGGCTATGGGCATGCAAATGGCATTTGCCTATACCGGTACTACGTTGGTTGCACCATTGCTTGGACAACTTTTTGCGCACGTCTCCTTCTCCTTAATGCCTTATGTTCTTCTCACCTGCGGCGTCGGATTGCTGACTTGTAGGGAAATGCTAACGCGGGCGTATAAAAGCAAAGCTGGCGTTCACAAAAGCACTTCTTTGGAGAGCTAAGCTAAGTGTTTGAAGTAGCAGGCCGAATGCTCCAGCTTTAAATATAGAAAGGCGGATGAATGATGCGAATTGAACATGTCGCAATCTGGACCAAGGACCTTGAAATGATGAAATCGTTCTATGAGAAATTTTTCAACGGCATCATAAATAAAAAATATGTGAATGAAAAAAAACAATTCCACTCGTATTTTTTGACCTTTGAATCAGGTGCGCGTTTGGAATTGATGCAAAAACCCGAGCTTGTGGAGTTGGAAACTGCCGATTATTACGGCATAACCCATTTTGCTTTTTCAGTCGGTTCTGAGGAAAAGGTGAATGAATTGACGGATCGCTTAAAGAAGGAGGGCTTTCAGGTTTTTGATGGGCCTCGAACAACCGGTGATGGGTATTACGAAAGTGTTGTGCTTGATCCAGAAATGAATCGGTTAGAAATCACGATTTAAACGAGAGATGGCGACCGATTTCAAAGTAATGCTGAAGAAAGTGGCCGAGTTGGGTTATGAGGGGGTTGAAATTGCAGGATATGGCGGTCTTCCTGCCGATGATCTGAAGGCGCTATTGGATGAACTCGGCTTGAAAGGATATAGCAGCCATCTTTCTCTGCACGCGCTTCGTGCTGATCTGCAAAAAGAGATTGATTACTTGAAAGCTATCGGCGCTCAATACATGGTCTGTCCTTATCTATTCCCTGAAGACCGACCGAAAAATGCAGACGAATGGCGTACCTTATTTGTAGAGCTTGAACAAATCGGGAAGGAAGTTCAAAAACAGGGACTCATTTTTGGTTATCACAACCATGAATTTGAGTTCGAGGGCGTAGTAGGCGGTAACAATCCTTTTGAAGCCTTGTTTGCAGAGACAACACCGCAAGCTGTTCAGATGGAGATGGATGTATGCTGGGTGCAATTTGCAGGCAAAGATCCTCTTCAGTACATCGACAAATATGCCGGCCGTCTCCCCTTGCTTCATCTAAAAGATTATAGCTTAGACGACCAAAGACAGATGGTTACATTAGAGCTTGGCGAGGGCGTAGTAGATCTGCCAGCCGTAATCAAAGCAGCTGAGCAAGCCGGAGTCGAGTGGCTGATTGTGGAACAGGATTTTTGTCAGAGCCCTCCGCTGCAAAGCATTGAAAAAAGCTATGCATGGTTAAAAAGAAACTATCTTACCTAAATGAGGTTTTATTTCAATGAGTATGGGACAAACAGCTAAGCCAAGAGCAGCTCCTTTGTCTTAAAAAGCTTTGCGATTTTAATCTACCTTATTTCAATTGAAAGACAACGACTCTCGTCGTTGTCTTTTTTTGATTAGATGGAAAAACACTACACAGCGAAGACGTTTCCTGCTACTTGGTTGGGCCAGGAATCGCTACGCACTATCTACTTCACCCAAATTATCAATTATTAATTCTAACTGGACGACTCACTTGAATTAATAAGTTTGTTTATCGTTTCAGATAGCTCTGATTTCGAGAATGGTTTTAATAAATAATCTTTAACTCCTAGTTGCATTGCTTTGCGAAAGTAAATGTGTCCGCTGAGCCCCGTCATTACAATCCATTGAGTATCTAAAAATCTATTACGATAGCTCTCAATAAACGTCATTCCATCCATCCCCGGCATGATAATATCTGTGAGTATGATATCCATATGATCCTCTTCCATAATTACAAGAGCCTCTTTGGTAGAAGAAGCTTCATATACGTTGAGATCTGGAAAACTCTTCATTAGGGTGCGTTTAACATCACCTTTTATTATGAAATCATCATCAATAATCAGAATATTCATGACCTTACTCCCCTATCGTTGAAAAGATTCAAGTAAACGCGGGTTCATCAGAACCTTTTCACCATAGAAGTCTACTTTAATAAATTTATCTTAGATATATTCGTTGTCTTGTCGATAATTTCCGAGCAGACCAGACTGATATGCTGCTATCGCCTGAGCAATCAAACCTTGAAGGATGTCGGAATCTAAATCACTTTCATAATTAACAACAGGGAATATTTTTCTCAAACCCTCTGATGGTATCGCTTGCTCAATCGCTTCTTTTAAAGCTTCGGAAAAAAAATCACCGTAAAGAACAACATATGCGGGATTGATTGTCCCACAAAAAATACTGATTAATTTAGAAATGGCAGCTCCTAGCTCTTTGGGATCATCATAGTTAATCGTTATCCAGTCAACACCGATCGGAAGCAGATTGACTTCACCAGCATAACCAACAACCCCTTTATGAATGCTGCCATCAATTACAACGCCTGCACCTGGACCAAACGTACGAGGGAAATAAATGCCGACAATAGAGGATACTTTTTCTTTATGTTGGCTAAAACCAAAAGCTGCTGCATTGACATCATTCTCAACAATGACCGGAATCTTATACTTATTCTGAAAATATTCTGTAAAGGAAGTCCCTTTTAAAGATGTAAAGTCGTTTTCCAAAATAATACCATTACGCTCCACACCCGGCAGTGAAAAAGCAACAAGACTTATAGTCGAATAGTTTCGCAGGGCCTCATCGATCAGCTGATCAAAACTAGAGAGTTGAATGGTATCAAACAGCTCCTCTGCGTCCCATACGCGTTCACCGTAAAGATTCCCGATACAAGCACTGATAATATTTTTACCGTTGCGTACCCGCGCCGATAGCCCCAGCACATGCGCAAATTCTGCATTAAAGCTATACGCTTGAGACGGCCTTCCTCCCGTCGCTGAATACATTTTACCGAGTTTGACTTCTCCGCTTTCTACAAATCCATTCAGTATGTTCCCAACGGTAACAAAGCTTAAGCCTGTCGTTTGAGCCAATTGTTTAATGGTGGAAGTTTTGGATGAACAAAGGTTCCAAAGAACTGTTTGTGAATTGCTCTCTTTCATGTCCAGCATATTTATTCCCATAAAAACCCCCGGCTTATTAACTCTGATTTTCATTTTATAATGTTGCAATCCGCCATAAATTCCTGACTTTGAATCATGCTATCTGTTTCTGTATTTTTCCGAATCACTATGCAGAGATCTCCTGCGGCAACCGAGTCAGGTAGAATATCTTTTAGTATAACATTTCCTGCACCTGTTGTTTTTCTAAACATTAGCTGATGTAATACCCGATTTCGTTAGATAATCCAAGCTCTCTTTTACACAATCAAAGGCGTCCTTCTGCCAGTTTTCTTGCTCGACCAGTCCCCATTTCACACCGGTTCGATGACTAGCCTCAAATATGGGCAACCAATCAATCCGACCTTGGCCAAGTGGAACCAAATATTCTTTCCCTTCGGTTGAGAGTGCAGAATCTTTAAAATGGCATATGTCTACTCGCCCTTGATACCGTTCCATTAAAGCCACAGGGTTCTCACCTGCCCGCACAGCGTGATACACACATAAGGTTAAGCCCACTTCAGGCAGCTGTTCCATTACGATATCTATGGCACGAATGCCATTTATGTACTCATAGTTGAACCAGAGCGGGTGGAAGGTGAGTGCGATACCATGTTCACCCAGCGTCCTAGCCATTAGGCCCATCGCGTCACAAAATTCCACGATGCCTTCCGGTGTCATTAACTCGCGCGGGATGGTACTGACACATAAAGAATTACTTTCCCACAGCCTATTCATCGTGATATAGTAATCCAGATTATTTTGCACCACTGTAAAATCTTCTTGCGTTGCGATACATTTCAGCCCAGTTTCTCGCAAAGCTTTTGCCGTGAATGCCAGAGGTACGGCAGGATCGATCCATTGCAGCTGTACATCGTGATACCCCATATTTTGCAGTCTACGAAATGTATGTTGTACTTCATCTTCTGTCGTGAGATAAGGTCTAAGACTGGAAGCTTGAAAGCCAAATGATGTCATAATTCATCCTCCAAGTTTATTAATTGGTTATTAAAATGAATTTAATAAATATGATTTAACTATACCCCTGTCTGCATAAGGAGTCAATGTCTAATGTATTAACTCCTCACTATCCCATAACTTGTTGAAAGAAAGCAGCAATAGACGCAAAAAGAAAAGGAGTTAAGCACAGACAAGCTGCTTAACTCCTTTTCTCATTTAGACATTCATCTTCAATGAATATCCGATGTATCCCGCGGATCCTAAATTTCCACTTATGGGACTACCTCTTTTTAGTTCTTCACTAATTAAAGACTATCAATAAAATCAACATAACCCTGCGCACTAATATCTAATTTCCTTAAATAATCTGGATTTCCTTCCGTCTCGTATTCAGCGCCATAGAAGGCATAGAAGGAACGATAATCGGCGCCACAATACAAAAATGTCGTGTCAAAGGGAGATAGGAGTTGGTCAAGTCCGTAACGTAGTTTCCCTTCATCGGTAAAGTCTTTTTCCCTTCCACCGGCGGTTACAGCTAGAGCGGTTTTTCGATTTCTTAATTTATCGCCCTTTGACCCGTATGCCCACCCGTAAGTTAGCACCTCGTCAAGCCATTGTTTAAGCAGCGGTGGAGAACTGAACCAGTAAACAGGGAACTGCAAAACTAAATTGCTATGCGCTTCAATCAACTGTTGTTCCTTTTCCACGTCGATTTTTCCATCGGGATAGGCTCTGTGCAAATCGTGAACCGTATATTTGTCGGGATATTTACGAAGCTCTTCCGCCCAGCGTTTATTGACGATGGATGCTTCCATGTTTGGATGTGTAATGATAACAAGTGTTTTCAATGTATTGCCCTCCTTGAGCGGTATTTGTTTCTGAACTTGAGTATAGATCGCATCGCCGTATTGCGGAAGTATGCACTTTTAGTTCACCTACTTACCATAAGGTAAGTACTGTACCGAACAGTTAGTCCCAAAATGTTAATCAAATCTTTTAAAAAATCTATACTGATTTGAATGGGAAATGGAATGCTTAATGTAGTCAAGGAGAGAATGTTGAGGAGAATCTGAGGGTTAAGATCTCGCAGTTTTGAGTATAAAAACAAAAAAAGCCTTGATTATCAAGGCTTCCGAAGTTTAAGTTATGGTGATCTGAACAGGGTTCGAACCTGTGACCCCTACCCTGTCAATGTAGCCCTTGAGGTATCCTTGTGTGTTTACCAATGCTCGAAAGCCTACTCTTAAAAGGCTTTCGGGCATTGTTTATTTCCGAATGTTACCCTTGATTTCCAAGTATTATTAGAGGTTTGCTACCACGGTGCTACCATAATAATTCAATTTTTAAAATCCGTAACCTTACACAAAAACCTTATAGGAGAACCATCTTTTTTCGTACCAACAATCCATTCTTTTGTTTCAGATTTGATAAATCCTTTAGAATCTAATATGTTTTCTATTCCTATACCTTTTGACGTACAAATAGCTTCAAAGATTCGATGCTCTGATCGACGACGATACCAAAATTGAGAATCAGTCCTATTAAAAGGCCAATCAACATTATCAGTTGTTACACTCATACCTGTTAATCCAACAATCACAACACCAGGATCTAAATATTCCAAATCAACCAATTTATTCTTATCATAAGAACTCAACAAAGCAATTTGATCTGGCCAAGTTAACCGCGCAATTTCTTGATAAGATAGTTTTCCTTTGTTAGTTTCACAAATCGGCAATGGGCCTGTGTCTCCTCCAAGCTCAGAAATTGAACTAGAACCTTCAAATAATGTATCATTATTCTTTCCGATGTTCAATTCGTTCATCAAATGTGCTTGTTCAGTTGCCCATACAGATATTTCATCAGCAGTTATCAGGGGTATCGCACTGTTTCTAGTCGCATCTGTGACTTCCCCTAAAACTAGTCCAGTTAGCATGTTAAGATAACTACTTCGAAAACCACCACAAGTAATCGGACAGTCGAGACTTATATCGAGTTCAGTCCCTAATATATATCTAAATCCAGTAAATCCCAATCGACCAACCACTTTACCTTCTTTGTTTGTTATTGTTCTTATTAGAGGGGCTTTTTCAGAAATTATTTCCATTAATTCTTGAGGACAAATTTCACTAACTAATCCCTTTGTCCGTAATATCAGGTCTCTTTCATTGATCACTAACCAGTCATTCGCCTTTATGACTAGTCTTTTAGGACCATCAAAAGCTTGAACATATACGTCAACATCTATAGTAGGCGCAAGTAATCGGCATAGTAAAGCTAACAATTCATCGTATTCCAAATCATTAACCAGTTCTAGATAGCTTAAGTGTTTCGCCATATCTTTAATGATGTCAGGATCTTTTAAACATATTCTTATTTCGGTTCCTGGTTCGGTTCGTTGCTGGTTTCGGTTAAGATTAAGCAAAACTGGTCTAGCAGATAACTCATTTCCAAACTTTAATAATAACGTTCCATCAGGTCCTTTGTAAACTGATCTTGTGAGTACCTCAACATTATCACCTAGCATAAATACTGAATAAAATCCAATCCCATACTTGCCTGTAGATGAAAAATCGGTAGACATTAGTCCTGGTTGTTCTTCTAACATAGTTTGACTGCCCCAATATGATTTTCCGAAATCTAGTAGGTTCTCACGGATAGCTCGATCAGTCATCCCGATACCTTCATCTGACACAGATAACCACAGCAGACCTTCATGATCTTTATTAATTTTTATTACGATACTACCCCAATCCTCACTTTTATGATGCAACTTTCTCCTTGCTACAACAGCATCACGCGAATTCTGCATTAATTCTCTTAATGCAACATACGGCTTATTACCATACAGTGCATCTCCACCTAGCTTTCGAACAAGCTTAGGCACATCACTTATGTGTATACTTGTGTCAACAGGTTTCCAGTTGCTTACATGTATAAATTCAGATAATTTCGCTGGATTATCGGCACCTTTTACACCTTGTACTACAAAAGCCTGCGCCTGTTTCTCCCGTAGCAGTTGGTTTGATTGTTTTATCTCTCTGTCAATTGCTTTTACTGCATCATAAGCTAGCCACCACGCACTAGCGTCTTGATCAGTAAATCGAAGACGTGAAGAATATACCAGTAGATCATCCCTCACAACAGGCCGAGCAATTCTCTCTTGGAACTTCCAGTGAAGATCACTTTCTCCCTTAGGCTTTCTAATTATTCTAAGAAAACTAGGAGCTCTTCTACTATCTATATGGCTAACATCAGCACAACGCAATATGCATGCTAGCTTTAATGCGTCAACCTCCCATTCATGTGGACACAAAGGAGGGGCACCGAGCACATATGAAAGCTTCTCCTCAACTTCCTCTACACTCCACCAGTGACTCGAGGCAACTAAACCAATTGTTTCCCCGCAATGATCTAGAAGCTCTTGGTCATCTAAAAGCCTGTAACTGTTCCCAGTCCCATCTTTGTCTTTCCACACAACAAATGGTAATTTTTCCGCTTTAAATGCATGTAGTTGTCTTAATCTGGTGTCTAGTGCAATTTGCTTTATATCTGCTGGTGGATTATTTATCTCATCTTTAGTTGGTATGCTTCCTGTATGATTTCTTATTAATAATGAAATAATGTCTCTCCACTCATCCTCTAAGTATAGCGATTCTACGCCTTCCACATAAGCTGCAGCAGCCATTCCGAGATCGTGTATTAATATTGCTCCCCCTAACACGAATGCTTCAGCAGGGTTAAGTGGATAGTTCTCCCCAGTAATTAGTGATGCGATTTCCCAAAGCGAGTCTATATGCGTAATATCGTGAACTGTAAATTCAGGAAAATCATGAGCAATATGAGCTGCGAGAACTTCACAATTTTTCCTGAAGGAATCAAGGGCTACTTGTAACCGTTGCTTCTCTTTGTTAAATTCTATATCCACATTTGGATCAAAAGCATTTTTCCATAGCGAACTGTTATACATGTATTGTGCTGACATTATATTCCCCCATATAAAAATTCAGACTCTAGTATTAGGTATCTTTTGTATTAATGCTACTAGCAGACAAAACCTCAATCCATCTATGAATTCCTCCAAAGTATATTGTCTGCGATCAGTCAGTGAACTGATATTCTTATACAATCCATAATTTCAACAAGGTACGACAATAATCCTGCTTTCCATAATGAAAAATTTAGGTGATTTTCCTAGACTTAAAAATTGATGAAAAAAATTCTTGTAGTGGTACTAAAAATTCAAAAATTTCCAGGCACCAGTATTGCATTGTAAGAATTAATTGAGATTTTGGAGTAGGCCACCCGTTCCTTATGGAGATACGACAGCACTGTGTTCGTTCAATATGGACTGATGCGGGGCTTTAGCATGTTATACAGCGATAATACGGAGGAGTGAGATAAACCCCATATGAGAGGAGGTGATACCAATGGAAGGTTTTAAGATAGCGCTGGATACGGTTATTGATTCAATGATCAGGTTGGAAGCCGAATGGGATCGGATAGAGTGTACCCACGCCGATCAATTGGCTGAGCATTATCCGCTTACCCATGATTATCGGGAAATTGTTTATCAGATGATGAATTGGCAAGAGAAACTGTAAAGGAGAGATTAAATTGGTTGTGAAGCGTGGATTACCAGAAGATATGACGGTGTTGCTTCGGCAGCTCGTCGTGAATGTTAGATCCGTATGGCAGGAATAGTCTTACGGACGTACTTCATTCGGGAATGGAAGTTGGAAGAAGAACTGGCTAGAAGGTACGTGCGTGGATGTTTCACCAAGTACTACCTTAAGCAGTTAGAATCGCACCTCACATAGCTGAATACTGCTAGTTAATAGAGAGGATGGAGAGAATGCTAGAGCAATTAATGAGGCGTAAGATGGCTCTACAACAAGCGAGAGAACGTCTGAATAGGGTAACGCCGCTCACACTACCCAATGGAAGACGATACATGCAGGTCTTGACGATGCTTGTCGTGAAACAGATGCAGATTTAAGAACATGAAAAAGGACGCTCTGGAAAGCGCCCTGTGTAACATCAACCAGATTCAATCATAACCAAATATCAATTCACATTCAAGGGGAGTAGCTGCGGCTGTTCCTCTATTCAATTTATGGGGGTAATCACAATGAATATGTATTCTATTAAGTCCGCACTCAGCGATGCTCTTTGTATTAAGGAAGAAAGCACGGTAATGCAGGAGCTATTCACTCGATTTGTAAGCCCTTATGAATTGCTCGATGCTTCCGAGATGGAGCTTATCCAAATCAAAGGGATCGGCCCCGCCAAGGCACGTCAAATCATCAGTACACTCAAATTGGCGAGAGCATTGAATACACCTCGTGAAACGCCCTACGTAATAAGGAAGCCTCAGGATGTGTTTCAATTGATGCGCTTCACTGTCGGGCACAGACCTGTCGAGGAATTCTGGGCGCTTCCACTCAACACTAAGAACCATGTGATCAGCAAAGAAATAATCAGCATCGGCACTTTAAACGCTTCCCTAGTCGGATGCAGGGAGGTGTATCGGACATTAATTCAAAGAGCTGCGGCAAGCTGGATAGCAGTCCATTACCACCCATCTGGACAATGTCAAAGCTCACCCGAAGACCTCCAGATAACCAAACGCTTAGTTGAAGCTGGTCAAATTCTCGGTATTGAAATGCTTGATCACGTAATTGTGGCTACGGATAGCTATTACTCACTTAAAGAGAATGGCCATCTGTAAGCTGCGGGAGTATCGCCGCTGTCACTAACATTATATCTAATAATTGGAGGAATGCTATATGGATAACGCAGTAATCATCGGTTACGCATTGCTGGCTGGAAAGAAAATCGGAATGTCTTACGAGGAACACAGCAATTAGAGGTTGTTATGCACTCAGTGCTGGATCACTATACAGAAGACGAAGCAATTGAGACGTATCGTAAGAACTAAACTCATTGGAGAGTCTGTTGTTTGGACGGCTCTCCTTTATTCTGCCTTCGGCTGCGTTATCGGCTCGCCTACGCTTCACCGCTTGGTTCGTTCGTTTGCATCAATCGTCCCATTAACCCACTTGCCAAAGACGACTCCTGCGACATAGATGCTTGCCAGAGCCATTTCAATAATCGTCCTTTACAGAGCCTCCCGTTAGCCATGTTTCCGCTTCCTGGCTGTGCTTCCTTAACACACATTACGGAAGCGCGATCTTGGGCTTTCGAGGCTAACACGGCTCTCCCACTCCATAAAGGAAACGCTATCGCTCGATTAATTGGAATGCCCTTGCTAGTTACTGTATTCATAAGTGGTTGTTTAAGAATTAAGCAATGAATTAGGTGTGTAGGTAGCGCCCGTAGTTAATCGCTCCATGATTACATCTAAGGGAGGGTGTGACTCATACGGAGCCTTGCTTCTAGTGAGGCATTGATAAAGATGTAATCTAAAGGCATTAGCCTCCCGCTGAGCATTCGTTGTATCTGGATTCTTGTCCTGCTCAGCATACAATGCTCGAATCTCATCCAGTGTCATCATTTATATCACCTCATCATCATCGTCAAAATCATCAAATAAGTTGGCTAGTGTCCCTCCAATATACTGTTGTCGGTACAAATAGTTTTCGACAGCTCGCAAATGCCTTCGGGGAATCTCAATTTTGCCATTCTCAATATCACTGAGGGTCGAAACGCCCATTCCCAGCTTCCTTGCCAATTCGGGTTGCGTGAACCAATCTGCGTAACGCTTTAAGCGCAATTGTTGATGAACAACTAGGCTATCGGCATCGATCAGTACGTGCTTATTAAACAGCCTGTGCATCTCCCAGATCGGAATATCTTCTTCGCTGTTGTCGTCAAAATCGCATGGATAATATATTTTTTTCTTCATAAGTTCTTCCTTTCACGTTAATGGGAGTAGTGCGGCCTCCTCCCACCGTGAATAAGAGGAAAGCCGCTATATGAGGAACAGGAGACCCGCTGTAGTTACAAGTCTACAGTGGATACATACGGAGAGTAACCATTAGGGAGTGGGAAATCAAGAACTTTCTTCTGAATTTCGTTAAATATTTTCTTACTCATGATCTCGCAAATCTCAAACCGAATGTGCAATATAAATTCATGTTTTCAGCACGTTTACACACGACAAGGATAAATATCTATGTAGAAATCGCTGAAAGGCTTGTCAGTACTGGGTTTATAGCCAATTGATAAAACAAGAACATATGTACGGATACATGTTCTTATCGGGCTGTGGTAGTGTGGGGGATGAGGCTCTATTTGCCTACAATTTGAAGTTGCACGCTATGGAGACCAGTAACGATGAGTATCGTGCCTAATAATACTAGAATGCCTTGAGGCCATGTGCAACAAGGGTTGATTCAGTACCACCGATAATACTGAAATCGTACTGCAATACCTATATGGGGTTTGATCCCGTCGATACAGTCACATTAAAGTACAAGTGGCAAGACTGGAATAACTTCAACGCGATGAATGTTTTAAGCTAATCAAGTCATATTAGTCTTGTACTATCCATCAGCAATGCTTACAATCATCGTGGACGTATTAGCAGCGGGAATCAGTCAGGAGGTTCTTGCGTTCGCATGCGTTGAGGGTGAGTAAATGAAACTTGGAATATCGTCTACATTAGGGAGTATGAACTGGTACAAGTTCACCGCTTGTGCCGCCGCATACTCTCTTATTTTCACCTTGGTTCTCCAATCGACATCTTTCCATTTGACTTCATCTCTGTTCAACCGAAGTGTTAACTCCTTCAGATCATTAGGTAGATTAGAAATGTCCGTTATGACGTAGTATTGATTGGCTGCGACAAAATCCGCCGCATCAAGCTTTGATATTCGCTTCATTGGTGAGAACTTGCAACGCAGTTCCACCCTGGTCCATGTATCGGTCTGTATATGTCTCTTCTCTGCCATCTGTACCTGCTTATCGTAAATGTAAAGCCTCGTAGATGAGCTTGCCCCACCCAAGTATAATGATGTAGGTCTCCACTCTGGCTTGGCTGGTTTAGCTGGCCGTACTGCATGAAACTGCTCATATGGCAGATTAAAGTCAAAGGCAATGTGCATCTCGCTCGTCAGCCATTGCGCTAAAGGTACTACAGAGAATATCTCCTTTAACAATGGGCTGTCATCCGAGTATCCATGAAAGGATAGTGATGTTGTGTAGTTCATGTACGGTGCTCTAGGGAGATGGCCAAGGAATACACCATTGCGCTTGTCCTGGACCGAGTAGTAATAGTATGGGTTATCCTGCTGCTTGTACGGCTTAATGATACGGTCAAACAGCATTTTCGCTTGTATGTCGTTGAGTCGTGCCTTGAGTCGCTTTGTATCTGTACTGACTTGCATATGGTTGCCCTCCCAGGGAGTGATTCGAGGTAGTATGTGAAGATACAGAGACATACTTATCTCATTCATCCTTAGAGCAACCTTTATTCATCAAAAGCACAAGTCGGAACTTACGTTCGTATTAATTTTCATCTTTCTTACTCATATCCATTCGCTTGATGTGCTCCTTTAACAATCTAACAGCATCTTGTTGTGGATTCTCATCGCTTCTATTGAACTTCAATTTCATGTATTCCGCTTCACGTTTAATAAGCCCCTTCAAATGCTCAACATCATCGGGAGCTAGAACAGCCTCCTCAACGATCACGTTTTCATCTATCAGTGATTTCGTCGATGTCTGATACACCTTCAATGAAATCTCTATGGTATATCGATCAAATGTAATACTCCCATCAACATTATGAATAACATCGTATGCTTCCGAATCAATATCATCGTGCTTGCCTTCATTTGAAGATAGAACGCCATGATTAGGGTCAAGAGCATGTCGATGGAAGTTCAGTCTGTAATAGCTTTCTAAGAACTGTTTCTTCTCTTCATGCTTCCCGATTAAGAACCCTTCGAGCATTTTACAGTAATCTGCATCCGTAAACAGCTTCAAAGGAAGGTCGTATATCTTGCATAATAACTCGATAGTTCCATTGTATGGACGCTTAATAATTTCCTCCTCGATATTCTTGAGTCCCTGGTACGACAGGCCAGCCGCTTTGGCGACTTTGCCTCTGCTGAATTCCTTCTTAGAGTGAATCTGTTCCAATGTCTCACGAACAAACCGTAGCTTTTTACCGATTGAGTACTGCTTGAATATCTCGTAATTGTTTCCCGTTATTTCCCTGATGTTATCTGATCCCACAAACAAGATCGATGATACTGAAGGTTGCCTCACCCAAACCACTCCAAAACTCAGATTTGAAATCCAACATTAATTCTTCAACACTTCTCAGCCCATGAACCCTAGATAGAAAAGGGAACTGCGCAATATGACGCTAAGAATTGAAACTTTTAAATATTACATATAATATACTTTACAACTATTGAAATAAAAATCAAGCTACTGTAAAGTCTTGATTGCAAGACAGCGATGAACAAACTTAAAAAAAGGGATGTGACTAAAATGCTAATGACACCAGTTCTATGTTCTGCTTATTTTTTGATCGACACACAGCATTGGTAGAAACCGTGACCTTTTTCTAAATCATATTTATTCTATACAACAATACTGGAGGCATTCAAATGACAAAAATCCAGCAAGTCGAGCAACAAGCAGTAGTCGTTCCGTTCGATCAATACGATCTTCCAAGCTTCCCTGTGGAAATGTTTCCGAATTGGTTGCAACAGTACGTTATGAATGTAACGGAGGCTTCGCAAACTCCTATAGACTCATCTGGAATGGCGGCTTTATCTGTGCTTTCTACCGCCTTATCTAAGATATTCACGATACGTCCTTTCAACGAGGGATCGTGGACTGAGCGAAACAACTTGTACTCAGTAGTAGTGCTACCTTCAGGAGAGCGAAAAAGCGTAGTGCACAATTTGTTTGTGAAACCCATCGTGGAGTACGAGAGAAGGGCTATTCAGTCCAAAAAAGCCGAGAAAGATGCTGTTAAGGAAGATGGAAAGGAAGTTGATAGCTCTTATATGCCTAGATTAATTGCCGATGATGTTACGCCAGAGAAGTTAATTGGCCTATTAAAGGAGAACGGTGAGCGCATGGCTATCTTATCGTCTGAAGGTGGGCTGTTCGAGATGTTGGATGGAAAGAGATATACTAATACTCCTAATCTTGATGTATATCTGAAGGCATATACAGGCGACTATCTCACCGTTGATCGTGTTGGACGTCCATCTGAGGTATTATACGAGCCTATACTAACAATCGGTCTGTTTGTTCAACCAAGCGTCCTTCAAGGGCTTCCAGATCGACTTGCTGACAGAGGGATATTCGGCAGATTCTTGTATGCTGTTCCTAAGAGCATTCGAGGCAATAGAGATGTGTCACCAAAGAGGATCAATGAAGAATTTTCCGATAAGTTTCGTAGAAGCATCACCTGTATGTTGGATTTTCAAGCACAGACACTGGCATCACTTGTACAAATCGAATTAATCCTCTCAGAAGAAGCACAGAAAGCATTCCTCGACTTCCTCAAGGGGCACGAATGCAGTTTGAATGGCAATCTAACTTATGACCACTTGAAGTCCTGGACAGAACGCTTTCCTGCTCATCTATTGCGGATCGCTTCCTTGCTTCACGTCGCTGAGCAGTTTGAACAACATGAGAACGCATTTAACCAACTAAATTTGACGGTCAGCCTTGATACAATTCAGAAAGTACTTGATGCAAAGCAATATTTTATTGATCATGCTATGGCAGCATTCGGTTGTATCAAGTCCGACGAGGAACTGGAAAACGCAAAATACCTGTGGAATGTTCTAGTTAGAGAGGGGAAGCAGGATTATCGAAAGCAATACATCTGGCAAAAGACCAAAGGTAAGTTCACCAGAGTCGAACGACTAGATACGGCTATTAGCATCCTAAGACAACGATCTTATCTTGATATCGAGTCTGACGATTCGAAACCTGGAAGGAAAGCATTGCTCGTAAGATTGAATCCGAAGGCAATCGAACTTACCGATCCTGGTCGAGTTAAACATGTATCTACTAATGCAGCTTGGCATATACCTGCGCGTATACCTGCGCCTAAAGAAATTGTGAAAGGATGATACCTATGCTAAATAATTACCCTGATGTGCTTAATGTAGCAGATATTCAGCAGATTCTCGGCATCGGTCGGCGGCAAGCATATGAACTTGTAAATTCAGGACAATTCCATGTCGTCCGTGTCGGCAAGTCCATCAAGATACATAAAGATGCATTTTTTAATTGGCTGAGAGGCTGATAATCAAATATTGAAAGGTGGTGATGAAAATGGGCATTGTGCGCATTCGTGGTGATCCAACAGATGATAGTATGTGAAATGTTTCACTAGCAAATCGAAGGGAGAATTTAAACATGACTAAAGTTGCAGGTTACATTGGTAAGTACAACGTAAAGAAAGCCAATAAAGATTATTATTTCTATGTACTTACATTAGGTAAAGGCACTAACGGAAAAAGGATTCAGATCAAAAAACGAGGTTTTAAAACGAAGAAGGAGGCTGAGAAAGCCTTAAGAGAAGCACAAGTTGAAGCAGATAAAGGAGCATACGTCCAACCGTCTAAAATGACATATGGTGAGTATTTGACTGAATGGATTCGTGCAAAGAAACAACAGATCTCCTCTCAAACCGCTCATGTAACTGAAGTGTATATGAGAACGCATATAGTCCCTGAGCTCGGAGGGATCAACCTTACACAACTGAATCCATTGATCATTCAGAGGTTCTTAAGTACTCTCCAGGACAAAGGCTTAGCGGATTCGACCATTAAACGAATATATAATATCGTCAATACATCATTGAATGCAGCAGTCAAGCAACAACTCATCAATCGTAACGCCGCTTCCCTCATCGATAAGCCAAGAGTTAAGAGGAAAGAAATTGAGGTCTGGGATGTAAAAGAAGTACAAGCATTCTTAAATTATGCACAAACCTATACCAGATACTACATTGCCTTTCATTTAGCTCTAACCACAGGGATGAGACAAGGCGAAATACTTGGTCTTCGATGGATGGATGTGGATTTCGATAGGAATATGATATCCGTTAGACAAACGTTAAGCCATAATGGGAAAGAAATCATTCATGGAGCAAAGACTGCTACAAGTATACGCACAATATCTTTCGATCCACATACAGCCACCGTCCTTCAAAAGCACATGCGATTGGTTAGACGTGAAATGTTTTCACTCGGAAAGTCATTTAGTCAGGAAGATCTTGTTGTCTGTAACGGGCTGGGTACAAAATCTAACCCAAGAAACATCAATAGGATATGGTACAAACTGCTGGAGAAAACGGAATTGAAGAAAATCACTTTTCATGACCTTAGGCACACCCATGCCTCCCTGCTACTAAAGAATAATACCCATCCTAAAGTCGTGTCGGAAAGATTGGGGCATAGCTCAATTAAGAAAACAATCGATTTGTACTCTCATCTGTTCCCTAATATGCAAGTGGAGGCCGCTGCTGAGTTAGCTAAGATGCTTTTCTAATCTAAAACTCATCAGTCGGAATAGTTTGCTACCACCCTGCTACCACGGGTACCTAAGGAGGGACTATGTTGATAAGGCAATGGTTGATCACAACAAAAAAAGCCTTGCTGGACAAGGCTTTCGGCGTTTAAGTTATGGTGATCTGAACAGGGTTCGAACCTGTGACCCCTACCCTGTCAAGATAGTGCTCTCCCAGCTGAGCTACCAGATCATGTTAGCGACAATTAATAATATATCAGGTGCAAGGCGCCAAGTCAACATATTTCTTTACAGATTTTTCTGACTCTCCACTCTCATCACGATGTCTCCACAAAAGTGGAATCGGTCATAATGATTGTATAATAATTGCAACAATTTGTCTTTTAACGACGTCAAGTAAGTGCTGCAGCAAAAAAAAGAAGAGGTGACCGTATGAAAAGACGATTGATACTGACAATGACACTGGTTGCAATGATGCTCTTCACTCTTGGACAATCCGTATGGGCTTTCAAGGACGTTAAAAATGACGTAAACGAGCATAAAATTAACGAGCTTAAGAAGATGGGCATAATAAGCGGAGATAAACATGACAAGTTTAATCCTAAAGGCAAGCTCACTTATGCCGAAGGCGTTTCTTTGATCGTTAAAGGGCTAGATATTAATATCAACCATATCCGCTTCATTAAAGAACCTAAAGCAAGCGACTATTTTACAAACATAAAAGATAACGCTTGGTATTCGCAAGCTTTTATCATCGCGAGTATTAATGGTCTAGAAATTCCAAAAACGGTCAAAGCTAACGACATCATGACCCGGGAGCAATTTGCTCATCATTTGTTTAAAGCGATGATGACGAAAGGCGATTACGCCTTTATTGAAATTTTCATGCAGTTGGAAGATGCGGCTGATGTGAACAAAACCTACATGGACAGCATTCAAAAGCTTCTCATAAGCAAAATCGTCACATTGGATAGTGCGAACAAGTTTTATCCTAAAAAAGCTATTTTGCGCGGTGAAGCAGCAGGCTGGCTATATGACGCCATTACATTTGTAAAGGAGACGGCTCCGATTCCAACTAAGCCTGAGCAACCGAGCCTCGACCTGAAGCTTTCGATTGAGGCGGTAAACCCGCAAATCAATAAAGTAACCGTAAGCACTCAAGTAGGACATCCCGGTTATGGTTTCCGTATTACCTCTATTGCTTTCGAAGGAGATCAAGCTTTCATCAATGTAGAATTGGTCATGCCTGATCCTGATAAAATGTATCCTCAAGTTATTACAGACGTATCCGCCTCCACTTATATTGATGCAAAGCTAAAGCCAGTACTCACCCAATCCTCGCAATCTACGGAATCAAGTGAATCGTCAACAGGCAAAACGATCATCATCAATTAAAACAAAAAAGACTTCTCTACCTGTCTTATTAACCATCAGACAGTTGAGAAGTCTTTTTTTTATTTGCTTTCAAGCTCATTCAGCATCGGAATCGACCAGTCAATCGGCTCGCTTCCAATCGATTCTAAGAAACGATTTGTCCTGGAAAATGGTTTGCTTCCAAAAAAACCTTTGCGCGCTGCAAATGGGCTTGGATGCGGTGAAATAATTAAATGATGCTTGTCCCCATTAATATGCTTCGCTTTCGCTTCTGCATTCTTGCCCCAAAGTATAAATACCACGGGCTTCCCCCTATCGTTTAGAGCGGCAATAATCTGATCGGTAAATTGCTCCCACCCTATTCCTTGATGAGAATTAGGTTTGCCATCCTCCACCGTAAGCACTGTATTTAGAAGCAGCACTCCTTGCTTAGCCCATGAAAGCAAGCTTCCATGGTCAGGCACAGTGGCCCCTACATCCGACTCCAGCTCTTTGTAAATGTTTTTTAGTGAAGGAGGTACCTTTAATCCTGGCTGCACGGAGAAGCTAAGCCCATGCGCCTGCTTTGGTCCATGATAAGGGTCTTGTCCTAAAATGACCACTTTCGTCTGCTCATAGGATGTATGATGAAGTGCATTGTATATATTTTCTGCATCCGGATAAACCTTGGTCGTTTTATATTTTTCTGCCAATATGGCAAAAAGCTCTTGCATATAAGGCGCTTCAAGCTCACTCTGCAATTTCTGCGCCCAATCATTTGCTAACGTATTCATAATCATTAATATCCCCTTCAAACGCAATCGTTTTTGAATAAGCAGCCTTTGTTAGCTCTGCTTATCAAACCAATTATAAAAAACTTGATTAATATATTGTCCAGTAAGCAAATATGGAACCGTCTCTTTTTCTACAAACGACTCTTTTCCTTGAATACTAAAATAAAGCCATAAAGCAATTCCTTCGGAAAACGAATCAGGCTCGTAATCAGCTTCATTTAATAGGCCTGAAATGACAGTCATACAGTCCTCTATCGCCGCTTCCCCTTCAGAATGATACGTTTTAAGCTTTATTTTCAAATAGGAATAGACATAAGGAAACTCCTTGTTTCCACCCAGAGAAGAGCTGTAAAGCGCTGTAGAGATCGCAGCTGCCATTATGCCGGTTTTCCACTGCTCCGCTTTTTCCGTGAGTGATACATCATCCTTAAACCGATTTAGAAGATCATTGTAAAGCGTGTCCTTTAAAGAGAATATCTCCGCATAGAGTCGACGCGCGCTTAGCTTAAGTGAAGTCTCCTCGTTCTTGTGCTGCATCAATCATCCACCTACTTCCCTTATCGCTCAGGTATTTCAATACAACTCTTAGTTTACTTCATTCAAAATAGAGAAAGCAAAAAAGTTTCCTCATTAAATATCGTGGCAAATGCCAACAGTATAATAAAAAAAGCCCGCTGCATGATATCGCAACGAACTCATAAGACCGCTTAATCAGAATGCACCACTCCTGTTCCTGCTATAAAATCATGAATCGCTCTTTTGTCCTCTCGTAAACCGACCATAAAGGCGCTGACGATCACAGCAATACCTAATGTTAATCCATAAACAAGTCCACCGACAACATTACGCAATAACATGGTGCCTATACCTGGAGGTGAGCCATCCAGCTTTCTAATCTGTACGCCGCATATCCTTTTCCCAATGGTATAGCCGCTCCAAAATACCGGAACCAGTAACGAGTAAAGGAATGAGACCGCATCTGTAAAATAATCTCTACCTTCATTACCTCCTGTAAATAATAATGAAATAATGGCTAATGGAATGCCAATAATAATGCCATCCAGCAATGAAGCTCCTAATCGAATCCAAAAACCTGCGTTCATGCCGAGTCCCCTCCAGTATTACATCATTAATGTTACTCCCTTATTCAGACACATTCCTATTAAAACTTACGCTTATCAGCTCCGATGTATACCTTAATCCATTCGCCTATCCTTAAAGTAAAAAATATTTCGAGGATTTCCCATTTGAAGACTAGCCCATCTCTTTTTTGACGATGATTAAAATAATGAAAGAAGGAATATAATCTGGAGGATAGATTTTGTGGATACTACAACAGAATTGCTAATAAAAAGAGCATATGCCAATCCCCGTTTAAGACAAAACATTATGAACAAGAGTATGATTTGTTTGTATTGTGATTACTCTGGTTTCGTTGCGCAAAATAATCATGGAGCAGCTTGTTGCTTTGTCTTCAATAGAACAATACGCGTTACCGCCAAAAAAATTATGATGGAACATATTGAAGGTTCCAATTACGGTGAATTGCTTGCTGTTCGTTACAGTCTTGAAATACTTGCAAGTGCGCTGACGGAGTATGAGCCGAAATTCGCTATTATCTATACTGATTGCAGTCAAATCGCAAACATTTTATCAAAAGATTATTTTTCTCATTCACATCATAAAGATGCTAGAGATGAAATATTGGCAGCTCTACATCATTTAAATAATATGTATCCCAGCGTTCACATACAAATAAAATACATAAGCAAGCACAAGAAAAACAATACCCTCCATAGGTTAGCCCATAATGCTGCGAGACAAGCTGCTATAAATTAATTACTGCCAGCCTCTAATTTACTTAACAGCTTTAGAAATTAACATATAAAATTAAATTGCTAGATATTAAGTACCTAACGATAAAAAAACCTCCTTTGTTTAGAACTGACAAGTCAGATTCTATAAAGGAGGTTCTTTTATCGTTCGTACATCTTATGTACTTCGTGAAAACCATTGACTCGTCAATGTCTTCGAGGTATGCCGAGGACGGGAATCGAACCCGTACGATGGTCACCCATCGCAGGATTTTAAGTCCTGTGCGTCTGCCAGTTCCGCCACCCCGGCATGTTGTAAAGGTTTTGCTTATGGTGGGCCCTGAGGGACTCGAACCCCCGACCAATCGGTTATGAGCCGACCGCTCTAACCAACTGAGCTAAGGGCCCTCGAAAAACGTATATTTCAACGTATTCATCGAAAGGTTGGTTGCGGGGGCAGGATTTGAACCTGCGGCCTTCGGGTTATGAGCCCGACGAGCTACCGGGCTGCTCCACCCCGCGACGTATATCCATTTGAGCAAAGCCAGTTGAATTGGCGACATAAAATAATATACTATATAGGTGTGTTTTAAGTCAAGCAAAATATTCTAATTTATTTTCTTTTTATTTTTTATGGTATAAACCTCACGCCGTATCGCCCTTTTCGGGATCGAAATACCTCTACCTCATGCGGAGTTTCATAGCCATACATCCAACCGTCATTCTCCATTCTCCTAACCAAACAACCCGCTTGAAATTTGGTTTCATATAGGCGAACCCAATATACCCATCTCATGTCATCCCTCCACTATCTTATTGGAGAAGCTGATGCTTATCACTCCAATAAAGGCTGTATACATTAGAATACCCCAAAATTGGGATCATACATGCAAATGGGGTATACTCAAAATAGGTCATTTCGAAGGAGCTGAAGACCATGTTATATGGAATTGTTGTTTTCCCCGAAAAGCATGTACAGGACTTCGCTAATAGCTGGCGAAGACGCCATGATCCGCATTACACAGCTGTACCTGCTCATTTGACAGTACGATACGCAGAAGATTGGTCAGACGATGAATTGCAGCTAGCAGTCGCTCATTTAGAGCAAACCACATCTAAGCTGCCTGCTTTCTCTATCCATTTGAACCGTGTATCTACTTTTTTCCCTGTAAGTCATGTGCTCTATTTAGCGCTTGAAGACACCGTTTCCATGCAGAAGCTCCAGGAGAGCGTGTGCAGCGGTCCGCTGGCCATTGTCGAGCCCAAATATGTTTACACGCCACATGTCACGATAGGGCAAGAAATCTCAGCTGATGAGCTGCATGATTTATTCGGAAATCTGCGCATGCAGTCCATTGATCTTACTTCGAGAATTGATCGCATACATCTGATGTATCAGACCGAGAACGGCTCTTGGACCGCTTACCAGTCCTTTCTATTACGAGGTTAGACAAAATATTAAGGAAAAAGCCCGCAAACGACGCAGAGGTCGATTACGGGCTTCTTTCTTATTTCAAATTATCTAGGCATCGGCATAATTTCGACTCCGCCGCCGTTGCCTTCTCCAGTTGGATTGTTTTTAATTTTTTCCAAAACCGCGTTTCCACGTGTTTCCCACTCAGCTAGTGCTTCACGAGCCGATTTTTTCTTCTCGATTACGGCCTGGAACAATTCATAGCCAGGTTGTTGAGCTTCCCATGCACCTGGTTTCTCACGGAAGATTTTGTCCGTATCTACAGCTGGCATTGGTTTAAGTGAAGTAAATGCGTCAATGTTGTACTGCAAACCGCCGATTGGCGTCAAAAATTCCTTACGTGCAACCATTTCATAAAGACTTCTCGATTTCAGCTTAGCCCATTCCTTGCTGTTGGAGAACTTGATGAAATCCCAAGCGTCTTTATCGTTTTGAGCTTTGTTGTTAATACCCATCAACTGGCTCAATGAAATACTGCTGCCTACTTCAGGATCGCTTGGAGAAACGGGAACTGTCACAACGTCCCAATCAACAGCTTCAAAATCTTTAATTTTCGATGCGTTGTCCGAAGCTCTCTTAAGCTCATTGATATAACCATAATCACCAATCGTCATCGCAATTTTGCCTTTGATGAACAAATCACCATAGAATGGGTCATTGCCACCTTCCGCGTTTTGCTTCTCATACATTTTATTCATAAATTCTTGTGTTGGAATAACTTCTTCTTGATACAGCGATGCAACAGTGCTCCATACATTTTCCCACTGATCGCTATTGACGAGCATTTTCTCGCCTTTGTCATCCCACATTTTTAGCTGCAATGCTTGGCTATAAGACTGCGCATTGCTAAAGCCGTCGTTGGACCAACGATTGAAGGAGAATCCAAATTTACGGTCCACGCCTTCACCTTTAGCCACTTGACGTGCTAGGTTAAGAACTTCAGTCCACTCCATTTTGTTTGTCGGAGGAGTTACACCAGCTTCAGTAAACATTTTTTTGTTGTAGTATAGTGCAGAAGAGTTAAAAGTTGGCGTCAATGCATACAATCCGCCGTCACCAGCAGCTTTAATGCCTTCAACAACAGTTGGAACATAATCCGACAAGTCGAATTTATCTTGTGCTATTAGCGGATCCAGCGGTTGCAGCAAGTTGTCTTGTGTCATCCGACGAAGCATATTGTAATCCAGAACAACAACATCGACTGGATTTGATCCAGTTAGCATTTCTTTCATTTTTTCATACGGATCTGGCTGCTTTGTTGGCTTTGCAGGATCTTGCTGTTCAAAGCGTTGATCATCATAGTTGATTGCGCCTACGATTTGGAACTCAATGTTAGGATGAGACATTTCATACATATCCGTGTATTGCTGACGGAAATACGGCTCATTATCCGCACCGCCATAAAGCACGCCAATACGTAAAACCCGTTTTTCTGTAGAGCTGTCTGAGCCGCTGCTGCACGCTGCTAGCAGGCCAATAAGCAAGGTAAGTGTTAACGATACTAAAGTAAATTTGCGAATTCGCTTGCCTGACAATCTTTTATTATTCATTTGATTTTAACCCCCTAGTGATTTAGGCGGAGTAATAATAATCCGCTCGCCGTCAAATTCCATCGTTGCTTTGTCTTTAATATTAAGAGCAGATAAATATTCCTTAGGCACTTGTAAACGTCCAACGCGATCTACCACGACATAGGCTTCATGCACAGACTGCAGTCCGCTGCTTACAGCTGGAAGCTCTGCCTCACCTCCATCAAGATTAATATTCGGATTGCGTTTAATGAACTCAGTGCTCGTCAAGCCATCGCGAATGGCAACCACTCGGTCTACCTTGCCAGCAAGCGTCAAGTCATGCGTTACAATGACGATGGTAATACCGATCTCGCGATTCAACCTGCGGAAAATACCCATAATCAAATCGGATGTAGCCGTATCAACCGAACCTGTCGGTTCATCCGCAAGCAGAAGCTTCGGACGATTCGACAATGAAATCGCAATGGCAACCCTTTGCTGCTCACCACCTGATAATTGATGGAGCTTGTTATGCATTCGCTCCTTCAAGCCAACCCATTCAAGCAGCTGCTTCGCATATGAGCGATCAACCTTCCCCGAAAGCATCATCGGCATTTCTACATTTTCGAGGGCAGTAAGATAAGGCAGCAGGTTTCTGGCATTATTTTGCCAAATAAATCCTACCGTCTCCCTCTTGTATTTCACTAGATCCTCTTCGGAAATCTTCAGAAGATCCCATGGACCTACATGCACCTGGCCGGCTGAAGGGCGGTCAAGACCGCCCAGCGTATTCAGAAGCGTCGATTTCCCGCTGCCGCTGTTGCCGATAATAGCCATTAGCTCGCCTTCGTTTACTTTTAGGTTCAAGCCTTGCAGGGCAACGACCTCTAGATCGTCTGTCTTGTAAATTTTCACTAGACCTTCGCAATCGATCATCGCTGTTGTCATCGTTCTTCTCCCATCTTGACCGCTTGATGCACTCTAAGCCTGCGTATGTGCAGGAAGAGCAGCAATGCGCCGGTCAGCATCATAAATCCGACAACTATGAACAATTGGTTCGTATCGCTAGACTCGAATATGACTCGGAAAGGCGGTACTGTTTCTGCAACGTTTTCTGTCGTTTGCAAGAATGGAAGGAAGAGCAAGCTCACACCTTTACCAATTAACACCCCAAGTCCAATCGCAAGTCCTGCTGTAAATAGCTGCTCCAGAAGCAGCATCCCCGTAAGCTGTCTTCGCGATAATCCCATTGCCCGCAATACCCCGAATTGGACAACGCGCCCTGAGAGATTAAAGAACCAGAATAGAACGTAGCCAGCTAATGTGATGATGACCGAAACAAGGAAACCTAAACTCAATATTCCGAATACGCCGCCCCTAGTTGGAAGCTTCGATTGAATGATTAGCTCGCTTCTTACATCTTTAATAGCTGCTATCTCCACCCCAGCCTTTTGCAGCGCTTCAACGATCGGAGCTACTTTAGCATCAGGCTTCATCTTCAGCCAAACCTCATAAGGAATAAGCGGAAGCTGGTCATAAATATAATCTAAATTCGTGATAATAAACGGAGATTTATCTGGATATTGGCTAGGCCAATAAGGCAAAATGCCAACGACCATAAAATCCACTTTACCTTCGGCGAATCCAACTGACACAGGATCTCCGATTTTTAATTGATATTTCTCTGCTACTTTCGAAGGAATAAGTGCCGCATGCTCATATTTACCCAAGTTATTTAAATAATAATTCGGATGAACTGGGTACAAATCATTGCGGAACCAGCCGACCTTGGCAAAGTCGACATTATCAATTCCCATTACGGTTCCTTGACCAATCGATTTGCCTGAAATGACCACGCTGCCCTTCGTCTGTAGTACACGAGCAGCCGCTTCTACGCCTTCAAGGGAACGGAATAGCTCAAATGGAGGTTCACTGAACAACATCTTTGAAGGTATGGTTTGACCGCCACCGCCTCCGCCGCCTGAACCACCGCCGTTGCCTCCTCCACCATTTCCGCCGTTTCCACCGCCGCCAGAACCGCCGCCATTGCCTCCACTGCCGCCGTTACCACCATTTCCGCCGTTGTTGCCAGGCGTCGTGGTAATTTCCGGAGAGCCTTCCCATACCGTTTGAATGGTTACATCTGCTCCGTATTTATACAGCGTACGTTCCGTGGAGTTCAAATCAATCGTTCTAGCTGCCGATGCGTTATAAACACCAAGCCCCAACGTCAGCACCAATAGAATCATCAATGGGTAATATCCCTTGGATGAACGTGAAAGCTGAGTCAGCGTCAAATATAGCGGAACCGGTAAAAATTTGCGTCCTAACCATGTAAACACCTTCAAAAGCCATGGGAATAATCTTAAGAAAAACAACCCAAATGCAAAGATTGATAAGGCAGGAACAAAAAATAAAAATGGCTGTACGTTTAATTGATCCGTTGTCATGCCTGTTTTGAATGTCAACATTTGGCGCTCATTGAACATATACCAGCCATAACCAGCAGCGGCAATTAACAAGACATCAAGATACCAACGCTGCCAAACTGGCTTGCGATCAGAACGCGCCAGATCCTGCTTATAACTTACGATTGAAGATCTTGCATAAATAACAGCTGGAATAATGGTCGCCATAAGCGCTAGAAAGACTGCAGCTCCACCAGCAATAATGGCCTCTGTAGAGAAGCCAACCGGTATGGACTTCCGATTAACGAAAGAAAGGAAGCCATTGGCTGATCCGATACTCTTCGCCATGAACCAACCGATAAACGGACCGCTTCCAAGCGCGATCCCTCCAAGCAGTAGTCCTTCGAGCAAATAAATCCATATGATTTGCCGTGTGCCGGCCCCCCTGCTTCGAAGCACTGCAATGTCGCTTCGCTGCTTATCCAGTGACTGCCTTGCATTCATGGCAATAAAGAAAAACACCATCGCAAGCATTGGAGCAGCTAGCGTAAACAGCAATGTTTGCAGCTGCAGGCTTTGTTTCTTAAATTCGGTAAGCGTGGATGCAAAAGAAATTTCTACTCTTGTGTCCTTAAGACGCTGATAAAGCTCAATATTCAAGCGTTCTAGCGTTTTGCTTAAGGGTGTTAATTGACTCGTTTTTATTTCCGATAAATCAAATGCGTAGTACCAGCTTGCATTATGCAGCGGTATTTTTTTATTCGCTAACAGCGTCTTTTCGAATGCTGCTTTGCTTATTTGGAACGTGTTCAGCAAGCTTTCCATCCCTTGATACCAGTATGAACTCGTATCAGTAAGCGGTTTGACTGCTCCGACAATTTTCACTCGCAATGTCAGATCCAGTCCACCGTATATCGGATATTCAAAAACATCGCCGATATGTACATCATTTCTATACATTGCTTCCTCGAACATGACTGCTTCGAGTATATCTCCATCCCCTTCGGTATTTGAAAACCATTTACCTTGGGTCAGCTCTGTATTTTTTTCAAGTTCTGACAGATTCATAATCGTCAGTTGACGGTTTCGTCCTGCGTCTACTTTGCTTGAATCCTCAGGAACGACCTCTGCACCGCGAATGGAATAGCTGTTTACATACGTACCAAATGGAAATCCAATTTCCTTCGGTATTCCATCTTTAATATACTTTTCAAGCTCCGACAGCGCTGCTAAATCCGTTTTCCCGCCAGCAGGTGATTGATATCTCATGAGAAGCGAGCCCGCAGGTAATCCGGTACTCTTCTGCTGCAGTGATTCGGCTACTACTCTCTTGAGTGCGCCATCTGCATACATAGGGATACTCGTTGCAAATGCAACCGCCAGAGTTAGCCCAGCCAGCGTGCTTAAGGTTAGCCAGCGCGTGTTCCACATTTTGCGGAACAAAAAACGAAACAGCGGAATTCCCATTGGCTATCGACCTACAACTTTCTGCCCCGGTTTCAACCCTTTGAGGATCTCAATATTCGTCGAGGTTTGTTGGCCGACCTCTACGTCAACTTCGCGCTTAACTTCGCCTTCAATGACCTGCACGTACGTACGAGATCCAATAGAACGAAGCGTAGAAGGAGGAATAACAATAGCATTTTCAGTGCGCTTCGTAATGACTTTAATCGAAAGCGGCATACCGCGGTTCAAGTTTTTAGGCAAATCCTTAAGATCAACGATTAAGAAGTCTTCGGGTTTTTCTGGTTTCTCTACTCCAGAACCACCACCGCCGCCGCCGTTGTTCTGTTCCTCCGTTTTGTAAGGGAGCTGCTTGATCTTGCCTTTAAATTTACCAACGCTCGTAATATCAGCCGTTACTTCCATGCCAACGCCTAATTTTTCTAGCTCTGACTTAGAAATTTTGGCTGCAGCTGTAATCTTGCTCGTATCGGCTACAATTGCAATTGGAGCATAGGCTTTAATCAAATCGCCCTTCTGCACGTTAAGCGATACAATCGTTCCAGCAAATGGAGCTTTTAATGTCGCTTTCCCGATTTCCTCTTCCATATCGACTAGCTTCTGCTTCTGTTCTTCAAAAGCAATCAGCTTACCTTCGAATTCAATCGGATCCATTTCATCACGCTGGCGAAGCGTGTCTTTCATCTCATTTTCGATTTTCCTAAATGAAAGCCGCTCTTGCCGCAAGCTTTTGACCAGTACATCAACGTCCAGCTGACCAATCACTTGACCGGCTTTTACAGTTGTTCCTACTTTCACATTCAACTCCTTCAAATTCTTGCCGTCCAATGTGAAAAACATCGTCTCTTCTTCCAAAGAGATAAGCTTGCCGATCAGCGGTATCGACGTTTCTAATGTCGTCGTCGTTACCTCATACTCGGGTTTCTTGGATATTTGTGCAGGGGCAATCTCAGGTATAACCTCTTCTTCATCTTCTGCGGGAAGCAATGAGCACCCGCTTGAGAGCACCAATGAAGCACTTAATACAACAACCATTGAACGCTTAAATAAATTTTCCGTCCACCATTTCATAGACAATGTCAGCAACCTCCAAAATCGTAGGATCATGTGTAGTCATACAAATAGAAACTTGTTCAGTGCGAATAATATTTTGGAAAACCGCCATAATTTGAGCTGACATGCCAGTATCAAGCTCTGCCGTCGGTTCGTCAGCAAGCAGCAGCATTGGCTTATGGGCGATCGCCTTAGCAATTGCGACCCGCTGCTGCTCACCGCCGGAAAGCTCGAAGGGACGATGATTCATTCGGCGCTCCAAACCAACCAGTTCAAGACATTGCGTAACTCTATCCTTCCATTCCGCTCGTGGTACACCAGCCATCCGAAGAGACAGCTCCACATTCTCACGTGCGGACAATAGCGGCATAAGTGCGAAGGCTTGAAATATAAAGCCCATGTGCTTTCGCCTAACTAAAGTGCGTTGGTCATCGCTCATGCTGTGAAACTTCAAGCCGTTAAACAAAATCTCTCCTTTGCTCGGCGTATCAAGCCCGCCCAAGCAATTCAGCAGCGTCGTCTTGCCAGAGCCTGATCTGCCTCTGAGCATAACTAATTGACGCTCCTTAAGCTCCATATTGATGCCTTTCAGTACAGGCAGCGGAGTTCCTCCAACTTGGAACGTTCGCTCTACATCAATAACTTTAAGCAGATCGCGTCTTTCCTCAGTCGTTTCTAACTGCTCTTCTACCTTCTGTTCTTCTTCCTGCGGAATGGCCATTAGCGCTTCCGATCCCTCCTCAACCAACTTTCATAATTCTCATCTTACATGATAGACGTAGGACATGCTCAAAAAGTTACGTCAAATTTAAACAACTTTTTAAAACCTTTTTCGAACAAAAAAAGCTGCTTTTAGCGAAGGCTTAAACTCCGCATAAAAAACAGCTTTTACATTATCTTACTTCATCTTGAAATGAGAAATAGCAAGGTCCAAATCGCGTACAATTTCCTCTAAATGAACAGCTGCTGAAGAAATGTTATCCATCAAAGCAAGCTGCTCTTCCGTTGCGGCAGCAACATTTTCTGTCTTCTCCAGATTAACGGCAGCTGTAGCAGCCGTTTGCTGCATTGAGGCGCTTACTTGCTCCGAGCTGGCTGACATTTGCTGAGTAATTGCAGAATTTTCATGAATCTGCTCACTCATCTGTGTAATAGAAGCAACAATGACATCCAAGTTCTGACGAACCTCGCCTACCCGCGCGCTGCCTCGCTCCATTTCCAGAACCGTTTGCGACATATATGCCGAAGCTCCTGCAATTTCACTTCGGGTAATATCCACGAGTTGATGTATCCCGTCAGCAGATGCAAGGGATCCCGCTGCCAGCTTCCGAATCTCTCCTGCAACGACCGCAAAACCTCTGCCGTGTTCGCCTGCACGAGCTGCTTCTATTGATGCGTTCAGCGACAAAATATTCGTTTGGTTTGAAAAACTTGTTATATTCTCGGCAATTGCACCTATCTCCTTGGAACGATGCTCAAGCGTTTCAATTGTATTCGATAGTTTGCCAGTTACTGAGGTTACCTCGCTCATTTGATCAATTAACCGGAGCAGCGCTTCATGACCAAGTTCAGCCTGCTTAGAGGTTGAAGATGATTTATCGGCAATTGAGGCTGTGTTTTCTGCGATTCGTTGAATGCCTATCGTCATCTCTTCGATCGCTCTAGATGTTTCCTCCGCACCTCTAGCTTGTACTTCTGAGCCACTCGCTACTTCCTGAATATTTTGAGCGACATGCTCTGCTGCGTCTGCAGATTCCTTAGATGCAGTCGTTAACTGATCAGTTGAATTGGTCACTTCAGCTGCGTTGCTAGCAATACCGCTAATCAGCTGCTTTGTAGCTTCAATCATATGATCCACCGATTGCGAAATACGGCCAAGCTCATCCTTGCTGTATTTCTGATCCGGAAGAACCGTTAAATCCCCTTCTGCTACTCGCTGTGTCTTAAATACAACACTCCTGATTGTCTTCATTATATGACGCACTGTAAAGTACATAGCAATTAATATAACTAATGTAACTGCAATGATGCAGATTAAGAGAGTAAGCTGCGTTTTTCTAAGCTCATTTGTAATATCAGTAATCGTGGTTTGTGCATAAATTTTAATATTTTGACCGATTTCATCAATCCCTGTACGGCTTGTTAAGAAGCTATTATCGATCTGTTTATTTTGAAAATTGTTCTTTCCATCCGCTGCTGCTTTTACCGCTGCAACTGACCAGAAATTAAAATTAGCCTTAAACTCAATTAAAATTTGGTTTATGCTGCGCTCAGTTTCCCCTTCTGCTAAGTTCTGAAGTCCTTTCTCATATAAAATGGCTTGCGCTTCTCCTACCCTGTCTTCAACTTGTTTTATATTTTCGGCTAACTCCGCTCGAGCAGCGTCTGCATTTACTTGATCCAAAGTACCGGATTCCACTCTCAAGTAAGCTTGATAGGCCTGATACATATCCCTATCCGCGTTTAATACTAATGTGTCTACTTGATTAGAAGTTTCATAAATACGATCTGTCATGTCATTCAACACACGCCATTGCTCATTGAGCAAATAAAGCCCAGTAAATGCATAAAACATAAGTGGAACCAAAGACAACAAGACTAGCCTAACACGTAAAGACAATTTCATTAAAACCCCGCCCCTCAATTCATGACTATACTCTATAATTATTTATCGGAGACAAATAGCTATTAAGAAGAGTCCCTTTCAAAAAAAATTAAATTTTAGTGTCGAATTATGAACAATTTTGTCACAAAAAAAGCGAGCTCTCATGGAAAGAGCACGCTTTTTTTAATTTAAGCAATTATTTTCCAAACGATTGAGGATCTTGTCTCCAAGCTTGCAAAGCAGCTACATCTTCAGGAGCAACTTTTCCAAGCTCTACAGCTGTTTGAATAAGTGCGCTATAGCTAGACAATGTAACAAGAGGCATTTGCTCTGATGCAAAGGCTTGAATCGCTGAATCAAATTCGTAAGTGAATATAGCAAGCACCGCCAACACTTCTGCGCCTGCTTCTCTGACTGCAAGACCAGCTTTAAGCGAGCTGCCGCCAGTCGAGATCAAATCCTCGATCACAACGACCTTTTGTCCAGGTAGAACACGGCCCTCGATTTGATTCTGCTTGCCATGACCTTTCGCTTTATCGCGAATATAAGCCATCGGTAGATTAAGCTTCTGTGCTACCCAAGCTGCATGTGGAATACCGGCAGTTGAAGTGCCCGCAATAACCTCAGCATCAGGATAACGCTCACGAATGATCGTTGCGAAACCTTCTGCAACAAGATCGCGAATCGCTGGGTATGTCATCGTAAGGCGGTTATCACAATAGATTGGTGATTTAATGCCTGATGTCCATGTGAATGGCTCATTAGGGCGAAGTGCCACGGCTTCGATTTCTAGCAGGCTTTTAGCAATTTGATTTGGCAATTCAGATAAAGTAATTTTACTCATAGGAAATCAGCTCCTCAATAATAGATTCTAATGCTGCACGCGGATTTGGTGCCGCTGTAATCGGGCGACCGATAACCATATAATCAGTTCCTTTGCGCAGCGCCTCACTTGGCGTCATGATGCGTGATTGATCATTAACATCCGCTCCAATGGGACGAATGCCTGGCGTTACGGTTTTGAAAGAGCTGCCGCATAGCGACTTAATAGCCTCAACCTCGGAAGGTGATGCGACAACACCGTCCAAACCCGCTTTTTTGGTAAGCTCTGCATAACGAAGCACTGCCGCTTCTACGGTTCCGCTAATACCAATCTGCTCATTGAGCATCGACTGACTCGTACTTGTCAAATGAGTTACCGCGATTACCGTTGGCTTACGAAGGCTGCTGCCTGTTAATGCAATATCTACGCCCTCAAGCGCAGCCTCCATCATATCACTGCCCCCTGCTGCATGGACGTTAAACATGTCAACTCCCAATTTCGTTACGCTATTAGAGCCGCCTTTGACAGTGTTCGGAATATCATGCATTTTCACATCAAGAAATACGTAGTAACCACGCTCTTTCAAGCTTTGCACGAAGGAAGGACCGGCAGCATAAAACAACTGCATGCCCACCTTCATAAAACAGGGAATGCCTTGCAGTTCGGCAATTAAACGTTCAGCCGCTGCTGCATCTGGATAATCAAGGGCTACCATAATCCGTCCTGCTGCTTGCTCTTTAGTCAATTTCATCCGAAATCGCTCCATTTCTCTGTTCATTTGCAAAATAAACGGCCATACGTTTGCTTCAAGCTATCCACCTTAAGACTAACTTCTTAAGGTAGATAACGAAGCAATAAACGCTGGCCGTACTTTTAAGCTCATTGAGCTTATTTGTTTTGTAGCGCTACTGGCATTGAACGGGAGGAGAAGTTCAACGTTTCGAGCATAACAAGCAATGCACGAACTGTATCAAGCGATGTCATACAAACGACGCCATTCTCAACCGCTTCACGACGAATTCTGAATCCATCACGTTCAGGAGCTTTGCCTTTAGTCAACGTATTGACTACAAATTGCGCTTGCCCTTCACGTACTAGATCAAGAATATTCGGTGAGCCTTCGCTAAGCTTATTAACAGTCGTAACGATAAGGCCGGCTTCTTCGAGTGCTTTCGCCGTTCCGCCTGTAGCAATAATTTTGTAGCCTAGGTTAAAGAATCCGCGAAGCAACTCTGTTGCTTCCTCTTTATCTTTATCCGCAACTGTAGCAATGATAGCGCCTGATGTTGGAATTTTCATGCCTGCGCCAATGAGACCTTTATAAAGAGCTTTCGCATATTGAACGTCGCGGCCCATTACTTCACCTGTTGATTTCATTTCCGGCGTTAGCGTTGGGTCAACCCGGCGCAGCTTCGCGAAGGAGAAGACAGGAACTTTAACCGAAACATATTCATCCTCAGGCCACAAGCCTTCAACATAACCAAGATCAGCAAGCTTCGTACCGAGAATTGCTTTAGTAGCTAAGTTTGCCATCGGAATATTCGTAACTTTGCTTAGGAAAGGTACGGTACGCGATGAACGCGGATTAACTTCAATCACGTATACTTTTTCTTGGTGAATGACGAACTGGATGTTAACAAGTCCAATTACGTTAAGAGCTTTAGTAATGCTAATCGTGATGTCAACGATTTGCTGTTTAATTTCTTCCGAAAGTGATTGTGGTGGATATACCGCAATGGAATCGCCTGAGTGAACGCCTGCGCGCTCAACATGCTCCATAATCCCTGGAATAACAACAGTATCGCCATCACAAATTGCGTCTACTTCAGCTTCTTTACCTAGCATATAACGGTCGATTAGAACCGGGTGCTCAGGGTTAATTTTCACTGCAACTTCCATATAGTTAAGCAGTTCTTCGTCTGAGTACACAATTTCCATTGCGCGTCCGCCAAGTACATAGGAAGGGCGAACAAGTACCGGATAACCAAGACCTTGTGCCGTAACTACCGCTTCATCAACAGAGATAACCGTTTTTCCGTCTGGCTGTGCGATGTTCAGGCTGCGAAGCAATGCTTCGAATTTCTTGCGATCCTCTGCTGCATCGATGCTCTCAAGGCTGGATCCTAGAATGCGTACGCCAGCTTTGGAAAGCGGAGCTGCAAGGTTGATTGCCGTTTGACCGCCGAATTGTACGATTACGCCAATCGGATTTTCTTGCTCAATAACATTCATTACATCTTCAAAGAACAATGGCTCAAAGTAGAGTCTGTCCGATGTGCTGAAGTCTGTTGAAACCGTCTCTGGGTTATTATTGATAATAACCGCTTCATAACCTGCATTTTGAATTGCCCATACCGCATGAACCGTCGAGTAATCGAACTCGATGCCTTGACCGATACGAATTGGTCCAGAGCCAAGGACTAGAACCTTCTGTTTGTCTGTTACAGTTACTTCATTTTCTACTTCATAAGTGGAGTAGTAATATGGTGTCGAAGCTTCGAATTCAGCTGCGCATGTATCAACCATTTTGTATACCGGCTTTAAGTTAAGCTGTTCGCGAAGTGCACGCACGTCAGCTTCCGTTGTGTGACTGCCATTCGGGAAACCTTCTTGACGAATTTCAGCAATAGAACGATCTGAGAAACCTTTGCGTTTAGCTTCATACAACGTTTGTTGATTCAACGTTGATTCGCTGCGCATACGATCCTCGAATGCTACGATAGACTGAATTTTATCAAGGAACCACCAGTCGATGTTTGTAATGTCTTGGATTTCTTGAAGCTGATAGCCCCGGCGGAACGCTTCTGCTACGAGGAACATACGCTCATCATCCGGCTTCTCTAGACGTGCGCGAAGCACTGCATCTTCTAAAGATGAAGCTTCTTTCAAGTGAATGCGGTGAGCGCCAATTTCCAATGAACGAACCGCTTTATGAATGGATTCCTCAAACGTACGGCCGATAGCCATAACTTCGCCAGTTGCTTTCATTTGCGTACCAAGTTTACGGTTCGCGTTAACGAATTTATCAAACGGCCAGCGTGGAATTTTCGATACGATATAATCAAGTGTTGGCTCGAAGCAAGCATACGTTTGTCCTGTAACAGGGTTTACAAGCTCATCGAGTGTGTAGCCGACAGCGATTTTTGCTGCCATTTTGGCAATTGGGTATCCTGTTGCTTTCGACGCTAGTGCCGATGAACGGCTTACGCGCGGATTTACTTCAATGACATAATATTGATAGCTTTGTGGATCAAGTGCGAACTGTACGTTACAGCCGCCCTCGATGTTCAGCGCACGAATGATTTTTAGGGAAGCTGAACGAAGCATTTGATACTCGCGATCAGACAAGGTTTGGCTTGGCGCTACGACGATGCTATCGCCTGTATGTACGCCAACCGGGTCAAAGTTTTCCATGTTGCAGACAACGATACAGTTATCGTTCGCATCACGCATAACTTCATATTCGACTTCCTTCATGCCTGCGATCGATTTCTCGATCAAGCACTGGCTAATCGGGCTATAACGGATTCCAGAAGCAACCGTTTCGCGCAGTTCTTCTTCATTCGCACAAATACCGCCACCTGTTCCGCCCAATGTATAAGCAGGACGAACGATGATTGGGTAACCAATTGTGTTAGCGAAGTTAACTGCATCTTCTACTGTAGTTACGATGTCGCTGTCTGGTACTGGCTGTTCCAGCTCACGCATAAGGTCACGGAACAAGTCGCGATCCTCTGCTTTCTCAATAGCTGTCAGCTGTGTTCCAAGCAATTTTACATTCTCGCGTTCAAGAACGCCTGCGCGTGCAAGCTCAACCGCCATATTAAGGCCTGTCTGGCCGCCAAGCGTCGGAAGAAGTCCATCTGGACGTTCTTGACGAATGATTTGTGATACAAAATCTAAAGTAATTGGCTCGATGTATACTTTGTCAGCCATGTTCGTGTCTGTCATGATTGTTGCTGGGTTACTGTTTATAAGAACAACCTCATAGCCCTCTTCTTTGAGCGCTTGGCAGGCTTGAGTACCGGCATAGTCGAATTCCGCCGCTTGTCCGATGACAATTGGACCGGAACCGATCACGAGAATTTTTTTGAGTTCATTATTTTTGGGCATACTGAAGCTCTCCTTTCAACGTCTCCGACAACACAGCTTGACGAGGTTTTTGTGGGTTATTTTTCTTGTGCGTACGGATCATTTCTAGGAACTCATCAAACAAATAGCTGGAATCATACGGTCCAGGCGCAGCTTCTGGGTGATATTGAACCGAGAAAGCTGGGAATGTATTGTGTTTAAGTCCTTCGATCGTGCGGTCATTGTTATTGATATGTGTTACTACAAGCGGCGTGTTAGCTACTGATTCTTCAAGCACCGTATAACCATGGTTTTGTGAAGTAATGTAGCAACGGTTAGTTGCCAATTCTTTAACCGGGTGGTTTCCGCCGCGATGTCCGAATTTAAGCTTCGTTGTTTCTGCTCCGCAAGCTAATGCGAACAGCTGGTGGCCTAAGCAAATTCCGAAGATCGGGTATTCGCCGAGCAGTTCAGAAATCATTTTTACAGCATAAGGTGCATCTTGCGGGTCCCCAGGGCCATTGGACAATTGAATGCCGTCTGGAGCTAGGCGACGAATTTGGTCTGCTGTTGTATCGTGAGGAACAACGACTACATCGCAGCCGCGCTTAGTAAGCTCGCGCAAAATACCGCTTTTTGCACCGAAGTCAACAAGTACGATACGCTCGCCTTGACCCGGGCTTGAGAATACATGAGATGTAGAAGTGCGTGCAACTTGATCCGTCATTAGCTTCGAGATGTTAAGACGTTCAGCAAGTTCTTCTACACGCTCGTTGCCTGTTGTAATTAGGCCTTTCATTGTACCGTAGTTACGAAGCTTGCGAGTAAGCATACGTGTATCGATATCGCTGATGCCCGGGATGCCGTATTCTTTAAGAAGTTGTCCTAGTGAATATTGAGCGCGCCAGTTGCTTGGCACTTCTTCATGACGACGAACGACAAAGCCATGAATAAATGGACGCATCGACTCAAAATCATCACGTGTAATGCCGTAGTTGCCGATTAGCGGATAGGTCATCGTTACGATTTGTCCGCAGTAGGACGGATCGGATAAAACTTCTTGATAACCAGTAATTCCAGTATTAAATACAACCTCGCCCATCATTTGTGCTTCTGCACCGAACGAAAGTCCTGTGAACAATGTACCGTCTTCCAATAATAATCTTGCTTGCATCCGTATCACTCCTCAGGTGTTGATTGTCCCCATATATTGGCTTTAGTTAGTAAAAGTTATTTATTCTGACCAAACAACTGCGCCGTCAACGATCGTTGTCACAGGCCAGCCGCTAAGCTTCCAGCCGCCGAATGGCGTGTTGTTGCTTTTGGATGCGAATGTGCTCGGATCAACCGAACGCTCGTTATCCAAATCAACGATTGTAATATCAGCAGGAGCGCCTTGCTCTAAACGCCCCGTTGGAAGCCGGAAAACACGTGCCGGATCCGCAGTCATGCGCTGAAGTAGGAAGCCAAGCGTCCACTTGCCGGTTTGAACAAATTTTGTGTACAAGAGCGGGAAAGCTGTCTCGAAGCCAACGATGCCAAAAGGTGCAAGTTGAACGCCGCGCGCTTTCTCTTCCGCGCTATGCGGTGCATGATCCGTAACGACCATATCGATCGTTCCGTCTTCAATCGCTTCGATAACCGCTTGAACGTCACGCGGCGTACGAAGCGGAGGATTCATTTTCCAATTCGCATCATCAAGGCCCGGAATATCCTCATCAGACAGCAGCAAGTGATGCGGGCAAACCTCAGCAGTAACGCGAACTCCGATTTGCTTAGCTAGGCGAATTAACCGTACCGATTGTTCAGTACTAACGTGGCATACATGATAATGAACGCCCGTCGCTTCCGCCAATAGTACGTCTCTGCCTACATGAATCGCTTCGGATTCATTTGGGATAGCTTTCAAGCCGTGCTTGCGGGAAAACTCGCCTTCCGATGCCCAAGCGCCTTCAACCAATGAATCATCTTCGCAGTGAGCGATGATCGGCATATCCATGGAATGAGCAAGCGCCATCGCGTTTTTCATCATTTGCGCGTTCTGGACACCTACACCATCATCCGTAAAGCCAATTGCACCCGCTTCTTTTAATGAAGCAAAGTCCGTCAACTCACGGCCAAGCTCGTTTTTAGTGATGGATGCGTATGGCAATACTTTGACAACGCCGACTTGAGCCGCCTTGTTCGCAATGTAGCGTACCGTTTCAGCAGTATCCGTTACAGGGCGAGTGTTGGGCATACATGCAATCGTTGTGAATCCGCCTTTTGCAGCAGAGCGTGTGCCTGTTGCGATATCTTCTTTATATTCAAAGCCCGGATCGCGCAAATGAACGTGCATATCGATAAAGCCTGGCGATACCAGCTTGCCCTTTGCATCAACGACTTCTGCGCTTCCTGTATCTACTGATTCGGAACCGTCTATAATAGCTTCGATCTTGTTATTTTCAATCCGAATATGCTTACTTTCTAAGCTGCCCGAAGTTTCATTCCATACGTTACCGTTTATAATCCATAATGACATTGTCGTTTCACCCTCCGGATTTAGATCTATGTTGCTAAAATTAGCTGAGCGCACGCTCTACTACCGCCATGCGGATAGGAACCCCGTTTTCCATTTGCGGGAAAATACGAGATTGTGGATGCTCAACCAGTTCATCGTCTATTTCTACGTTGCGGTTGATTGGAGCAGGATGCATAATGATCGCGTGATTAGCCAGCTTGCTGGCTCTCTCTACCGTCAAGCCGTAATGCTCGCGGTAACTTTCAGCAGAGTTCAGCATTCCGCTTTCATGGCGTTCCAGCTGGACGCGCAGCATCATGACAACATCTGATTTTAATGCTTCATCTATTGAGACATAAGAGACGTCAAGTTCAGAGGCTTGCATATTTGGCGGTGAGCAAAAGTTCACATTAACTCCGAATTTTTGCAAAGCCCATAGATTCGATCTTGCAACGCGGCTATGCAGCACATCTCCAACGATCGAGACCGTCAAGCCTTTGAGTTGTCCAAAATGCTTGCGCATCGTGTACATATCCAGCAGCGCTTGTGTCGGGTGCTCGTTATTGCCATCACCGGCATTGATAAGCGGCACCTTGATCTTCGTTGCTAGTTCTGCAAGAACGCCGATTGGCTTTAAGCGAATGATGCCAACGTCAATTCCCATTGATTCAAGTGTGCGTACAGTATCGTAGATTGACTCGCCCTTTTGTACACTTGAAACCGCAGCGGAGAAATTCAGCACTTCTGTACCTAGTCGTTTCTCTGCTACTTCGAATGAAAAGCGAGTACGCGTGCTGTTCTCGAAAAACATATTGGCTGCAAATCTGCCTTGCATCGTCGTGTGCACTTTGTTTGAATGATTCTCCCAATAAGCAGCACGATCTAGTATCGATTCAATCTCTTCTTGGCTTAAATCTTTTAATCCGAGCAAACTCCGTTGTTTAAGCTGTGTGATGGTCATCCGGCTTGCCCCCTCTGATTAATAATGGTCACTTGGTCGATTTGATCGATTTCGGTAAGAGCCACATCGATTTGCTCTTGCTTAGAGCTTGGGACGTTCTTGCCTACAAAATCTGGTCGAATCGGCAGTTCGCGATGTCCTCTGTCTACAAGGACGGCGAGCTGAATGCTTTGCGGCCTTCCGCAATCCATAAGCGCGTCCATTGCAGCGCGAATCGTGCGGCCCGTGTACAATACGTCATCGAACAAAATAATGCGTTTGTCTTGAACCGTAAAGGGTATGCCGTCGGTATCGCCAATTGCTGCTGCTATTTCCATGTCTGCAGATATGATTGCTTTTCGATCATCACGGTATTGAGTAATATCAAGCTCGCTCACAGGAACAGGCTTTCCTTCAATTTCACCGATGCGCTCTGCAATTCGCCGAGCAAGGTAGATCCCTCTTGTGCGAATGCCTACAATCACACAGTTATCGATTCCCTTGTTCTTCTCCACAATTTCATGAGCAATTCGCGTTAATGCGCGGCGAATCGCCGTTTCATCCATGATGACTAAATGCTCTTCTTCCGTCATTTCCGCTGACTCCTTCCATAACCGTCCAAAACTGCCAGGTTGCGACAAAAAGCTCCTTGCGAATTTCGCAAGGAGCTTGTGATAAGGCTTAAAGAGATAGGTGCAAGCAAGCAGAGCTCTCGTCACAGAAAGCAGTGCATAAAGCTGTCCTATTCCTCTCTTCTATAGACCTGTTATTCACGCTACCTTGCCAGCCTCTCTGGACTGAGTTAAAGGTACTGATGTATATCATAGGAATTATCCCACGTTCGACAAAAGATGTCAAGTAAAAACGATTATTTCCGCTTCAACTTAGTGTGGACCAATCCTGATAAACTATGCAAGGATAGCGATTATTTGTTACAGGCGTAATTTACGAATTCTTTCAACTGCTTTTTGAGTATTCTCAAGGCTTCCGAATGCTGTAAGGCGGAAATAGCCTTGACCGCTTTGACCGAAGCCTACACCTGGCGTTCCAACGATGTTTGCTTCTGTAAGAAGCTTATCGAAGAATGACCATGAATCCATGCCGTTCGGTGTTTTCAGCCAAATATAAGGAGCATTTACTCCGCCAAATACCTCTAGACCGATGGACGCAAGGCCGTCACGGATAATTGCTGCATTTTTCATGTAGTAGTCAACCAAAGATTTGATTTGCGCTTTGCCCTCTTCAGAATAGATAGCAGCTGCTCCACGTTGTGTAACGTATGATACGCCGTTAAACTTCGTCGTATGGCGGCGATTCCACAAATCATTGATCAACACTTCATTTCCTGAAGCGTCAAGACCTTTCAGCTCACGCGGCACAACTGTGTATGCACAGCGAACACCAGTAAAACCTGCTGTTTTGGAGAAGCTGCGGAATTCGATGGCTACTTCACGCGCGCCTTCGATTTCGTAAATGCTGTGCGGAACATCTTCTTCCTGAATAAATGCTTCGTATGCGGAGTCATAAAGAATGATGCAGTTGTTTGCTTTCGCATAGTCAACCCATACTTTAAGCTCTTCTTTCGTAAGCGTCATGCCAGTTGGATTGTTCGGATAGCACAAGTAAATAATGTCTACTTTACGATCAGGAAGGCTAGGCTTGAAATCATTTTCAGCTGTACACTCCAAATACGCAATGTTCTCATAGCGCTTTGTATCTTGATTGTATTTGCCTGAGCGGCCAGCCATGACGTTCGTATCGACGTAGACTGGATAAACCGGATCTTGTACTGCAACGATACTGTTCTCGCTGAAAATTTCTTGTATATTGCCGACATCGCATTTGGAACCATCACTTACAAACACTTCATTTGTTGCAATGTCAATGCCGCGTGCTTTATAGTCATTTTCGATAATTGCATTTATTAGAAAATCGTAGCCCTGCTCAGGTCCGTATCCACGGAATGAACCTGGAGCTGCAAGCTCGTCCACTGCACTGTGCATAGCATTCAGAACCGAATCCGGCAAACCGCGCGTAACATCACCAATTCCTAAGCTGATGATTTCAGCATTTGGATTTTCTTGAATGAATTTAGTACGGCGTTTTGCAATTTCAGAAAACAAGTAGCTGCCTTGCAGCTCCAAGTAATTTTGGTTAATGGAAGTCATTTCACGTCACCTATCCTTATATTCATTTACTTCAGTTGTTATTGATTAGAATAACGTACTTATGTGATTGAAATAATGAATAATGTGGTGAAAAGTTTGCACTATTGCACTATTACCTTGAACGCAAGCTGCTTAATACATATTCGAAGTCTGCCGGCAAAGGCATTTCGAACTCCAGCCGCTCGCCGCTGCGCGGATGTGTAAAGCCAAGCAGCGTAGCATGCAAAGCTTGTCCTTTTAAGGCTACAGTCTTGTTGCGGCCGTAAACCGGATCTCCCGCAAGCGGATGACCGATATATTTCATATGCACACGAATTTGATGGGTACGTCCCGTCTCTAGCTGAAGCTCTACAATCGTGTAATCGCCTAAGCGCTCCAATACGTGAAAATGTGTTACTGCATGTCTGCTATTGTGCTCGGTTACCGTAAACAGCTTCCTGTCATTCAGGTCACGTCCGATAGGCGCATCAATTGTACCTTGGTCATGCGGCAAATTGCCGTGCACAAGTGCGATATATTTCCGCGTTACCGTATGCTCCTTAAGCTGCTCAGCAAGCGAGATATGCGCCAGATCGTTTTTGGCAGCCATCAACAAACCTGTTGTATCCTTATCTATGCGGTGAACAATGCCCGGACGGATCATGCCGTTAATGCCGGACAAGTCCTTGCAGTGATACATCAGCGCATTAACAAGCGTGCCTGAAGAATGACCAGGTGCAGGATGAACGACCATACCGCGCTTTTTATTAATAACAATCAAGTCTGAATCCTCATAGATAACTTCAAGCGGAATGTTCTCAGGGACAATGGCGGCCTCTTCAGGCTCTGGGATAATCAGAACGACACGATTGCCCTCTGCTACCTTCAGATTCGCTTTTGCCACTTTGTCATCGACCTGAACGGCCCCTGCTTTGATCCATTCCTGAACCTGGGTTCGGGATACGCCTTGATCGTCAATACTGTCTGTTACAAACTTGTCTACTCGTTCGCCGGATTGCTCCGCCTCTACGATCCATTCCAACGGTTCTTCATTATACAGGTTGCTGCTCATGATTGTTTTGATCCTTGTCCTCTCCATTTTGCAAACGTTTCTTGTCATCTCTAGCCGATAACAAGGTGTCAATTAGAATTAATGCTACACCACAGACAATCGCTGAATCCGCTACGTTGAATATTGGGAAGCCATAGCTGCCGAAGTTAAACTGCAGAAAGTCAACAACCTCACCATAACGCGCGCGATCGAGAAAGTTGCCAATTGCGCCGCCAAGAACTAGTCCGAGTCCTACTAGCAACCAAGGCTTAGCTGATTTTCTCGATGCCTGTATGTACCAAATGATACCCAAAACAATGATAACGGTAATAATGATAAAAAACAGTCTTTGCTCTTGCAAGATGCCAAATGCAGCACCGCGATTTCGATGCGAAGTGATGAGAAAAAAATTACCGATAATGCTAATTTGATCCCCGATCTCCAATTTTGTCTCAATTAATTTCTTTGTTACAAAATCAAGGACTAACACTAATACCGCTACCCAGTAATAATAAAAACGCATCGAATCACTCCTAATTTTTTGTAAAGCAGCGTTTCCATTCAAAAGCACTTCAGGCTAGATGTGAAAAGCCAGCGCATTTCTGAAAGTTTGCTAATCAATTGTAGCATACGGAGCTAAATAAGAGCCAGCACCCGCCTGCTGTTCTTCCATTGAAGACCATACTGAAAAACCGTATTTCAGCAAAAGCTAATACTGCAATTATGTTCCCTGCTAAGGAGGGTGCTCAAAATGACAAAGCCAAACACTGCTCATATTCAGCTGCTGCAAGCCAGATTGTTGGACGAGCAGCGCGAAATTGAAAGACGTTTCTCAGAAAACGATCATTATGGCTTAGCGAATTCGTTGCGTGACACTACCGGAGAACTATCCACAATCGATAATCATCCAGGTGATGTCGCTACTGAGCTTTATGAACGCGAGAAAGATGTAGCCCTTCATGAACAAGAGGAATTGCATCTGAATCGCATTGAGGCAGCGCTAACCGCGATTGCTGATGGAACATACGGCATTTGTAAAACATGCAATGAACCTATCCCGCTTGAGCGTTTGGATGCCGTACCCGATACGCTTTATTGCATTGAACATGCGCCAAGACAACATTTATCCCTGCGCAGGCCGGTTGAAGAATTATTTCTCGAACCTCCATTTGGTCGAACCAGCATGGATGAGCATGATTCCTACAACGGTTTTGATGGCGAGGATGCTTGGCAAATTGTTGAGCAATGGGGCAATGCGGATTCACCTGCCACATCCGAGAATCGAGATGTTGCCGATTATGAGCATGTAGGCATTGAAGCTTTCGAGAATGACGGCTTCGTTGAATCCATTGAAAGCTTTCTTGCAACCGACATTACAGGGCGTCATGTGTCCGTCATCCGCAACCGAGAGTATAAAAATTACTTGGAGTCAGACGAAGGCGATCATGGATTAGAAGCTGATCTTGAGGATCAACGCTTATAATCAATAAACTTTTCCTTCGAGCTGGATTTGGACAATTCGGACAATGTCTGCAATATAGTCGCCGATTATCGGTAAGTTTAACGCTCCTAATATACGCAGAACATAAAGAATGGTCGCAGCAAAAAAGGTAAAGCCAATCGCGATTCCTACACCTCTGGCTGTACCAGCCAGCAGGTTTTTCCAAATCATTGTCCATGGTCTGTTTAACAGATCAATGTAGTCCGCTATTTGGGTATGTTCCATTTCGGTAGCAATAGTTTGCAGTCGTTTATCAAGCTTGCTTAACGAAGTTTGTAACTCGTTCAAATTTTTCGGCTGTTCCGGGTTATTTGTATTCATACGAGGCATCCCCTTTGTCAAACAATAAAACGAGGCCTGACCTGCCGGACATTGCAAGCATCGCGACCATTCAGTCGTTTGCTGCAGCTGTCGGAAGGCGACGGCCTCGTTTTTTTCGCTTGTTAATTTCCTTTATACTATAACCTTATCCGCGGATGAAAATCCCTATTTCTTTTTCGCCAAGCACAACTTTCTCCATCCCCGGCTCATCACCATAAGTAACGGTTTGAACAAGCACGTTGTCTTGAAGCACTTGTGCGAACGCATCCAGCGCCGCTTTGAGCTCTGCGTCAACATCAAGTACAAGATCGATGCGCTTCTCAATTGGCAGATCGAGCTTTTTGCGTGTATCCTGAACGGCGCGAATCACTTCACGAACCCAGCCCTCTTGCTCAAGCTCAGCTGTGATATCCGTATTCAGCGCTACAGTAACACCGTTGCCAGATGCAGATGCGAAACCTGACTTCGCTTGCTTCTCAACCAACAGCTCATCAACAGTGATCGACAGCTGTTCGCCTTCTGCACTTGTGAAGTGGAAGCTTCCGCCATTTACGATGTTTCGAGTCTGTTCTGCTGATAGTCCTTTTAGCTGACCTTGAATAGGTCCAACGTTTTTACCGTATTTTTTACCGGCAATTTTAAGATTCAGCTTAAGGGTGAAGTCAACAAATCCACTGTCTGAATTTTGTACGGTAATAGCTTTTACATTTATTTCATCCTTCACGATATCCTCGTAGTCTGCTACGTTGAAATCACGATCAAGCGATACGATTAGCTCCGACAAAGGCTGGCGCGTTTTGATTCCCGTTTCGTTCCGAACGTTGCGAGCAAGCTCAACGATTTGTTTTGCACTTTCCATATCGCGCTCCAACGTCTCATCAATAAGTGTTTCATCTGCTTTCGGATAATCAGCCAAATGAACGCTGCCTGCTCCGCCAAGGTTTCCGAATACATCCTCTGCAAGCAAAGGTGCATAAGGAGCGATCAGACGCGAGAGGGTAAGCAATACGCTGCGCAAAGTTTGATAAGCGGCTAATTTATCATCTGTAAGCCCACTTCCCCAGAAACGATCACGTGAACGGCGGATATACCAGTTGCTCAGCTCGTCAACGAAAACCTCAATCGATTTAGCTGGATTTAGGAAATCATTTACTTCAAGACCCTTGTTCACTGTATTAATCAAGCTGTTCAGACGTGAAATGATCCAGCGATCCAGCTTGTTGTCTGATTTGATCTCTTCATGCGCTGTGTAGTCAAAGCCATCGATTGAAGCATATAACGCGAAAAACGCATGTGTATTTACGATGGTATCAATGACTTTCGATTTCGCTTCGCCAACAATGCCGCGTGAGAAGCGTTTGCTGTTCCATGGCGCGCTGTCTGCAAGTAATGCCCAGCGGAATGCGTCCGTTCCATATTCGTTGATGATTTCCCAAGGGTCAATTACATTGCCCTTAGATTTGGACATCTTTTGCCCGTTCTCATCCAAAATATGGCCAGTTGAGATAACCGCTTTATATGGCGCTTTGCCATTATACAGTGTAGAAACTGCAAGCAAGCTGTAGAACCAGCCGCGCGTTTGGTCAATACCCTCACAGATAATGTCTGCTGGATATTGCTCTGCGAATTGCTGCTCATTCTCAAACGGATGATGATGCTGAGCGAACGGCATCGAACCGCTGTCGAACCATACATCGATAACTTCAGGTGTACGCGTCATTTCAGCACCCTCAGCGAAAGGTGATTTCAGTTTAATATCATCCACATACGGTTTATGAAGCTCAATGTCTTCTGGCACATCGCCAATCGCCATCGCACGCAGATCAGCAATACTGCTTGGTGAATACTCTTTGCCTGTTACATCGCAGACCCAAACGTTAAGCGGCGTGCCCCAATAACGGTTGCGGCTGATGTTCCAATCCACCAAATCCTCCAGAAACTTACCAAAGCGTCCTTCACGGATGTGGCCAGGATACCAATCAACGCTGTTGTTGTTGGCGATCAACTGATCCTTAACCGCTGTTGTTTTAATAAACCAGCTTTCCATCGCATAGTAGATGAGCGGCGTTTTGCAGCGCCAGCAGAATGGATAGCTATGCTCGTAGCGCTCCTTCGAGTAAAGAAGACCGCGTTCACTAAGGTTCTTGACGATGTCAATATCAAGCTCAGCGTCTTTCACGAAACGTCCTGCAAAGTCAGTAACCTCTGACGTATAGCGACCAGCCAAATCAACAACACTCAGCATGCTGATTCCGTTGTCGCGTGAAACTCGGTAGTCATCCTCACCATGTGCTGGCGCGATATGAACGATACCCGTACCGCTAGTGTCGCTAACGAAATCGCCTGCAATAACGACGTGGCCTTTTTCTAGGGCAACGTATTGGAATGGCGGCTCGTAGCTAAGACCAACAAGTTCAGCGCCTTTCAATACGGATAGAACTTCATAATCTTCTTTAAGAACGCTCTCCGCTAGATTTTGAGCAACGATATACACTTCACCGTTTTTGGAAGCACGGATATAATCAAGCTCCGGATTTACGGCTAACGCCACATTTGCAGGAAGCGTCCACGGCGTAGTTGTCCAAGCGAGAACGAATTCTCCCGACTCCACTAGCTTAAACTTCGCTGTTGCGCTTAAATCCTTAACATCCTCATAACCTTGAGCAACCTCGTGTGAGCTAAGCGTCGTTTGACAATCCGGACAATAAGGACTTACGCGATGACCGCGGTACAGCAGACCTTTTCCGTGGATTGACGATAAAATATGCCATACACTCTCGATGTACTCGTTTTTAAGCGTGATATATGGATTGTCTAAATCCGTCCAATACGCGATGCCTTCTGTCAGCTCACGCCACTGCTTCTCATATTCAAATACGCTGTCTTTGCATTTTTTCACAAACTTCTCTACACCGTATTCTTCGATTTCCTGCTTGCCGGAGATGCCTAGCTGCTTCTCAACTCCAAGCTCAACCGGTAGACCATGCGTATCCCATCCTGCTTTACGGATAACACGGTATCCTGCCATTGTTTTGTAGCGGCAAATAAAATCTTTAATTACGCGGCCAAGTACATGACCGATATGTGGTGCTCCATTAGCGGTAGGCGGCCCTTCATAAAATACAAAATTCGGCTTGCCTTCCCGGTTTGCTATTGATTTTTTAAACGTTTCATCTGTTTTCCATTGCTCCAGCACTCGCAGCTCACGGGTGCGGGCACGTTCCTTAACGTCTACGCGTTGCATCGCTTCAGCCTCCTAATTTAAACAAAAATAAAGCCTCATCCCTATGAGAAGGGACGAGGCTTAGTCGCGTTACCACCCTTGTTCCGCACTGCTGCTGAAATCCAGCAACAAGTCAATGAGAGCAGACAGCTACGTTCAGCTGTGCTTCATGCGGCACCTTAGTCGCGAACATAATATTCGCGTTCCCTGTAACGGGGGACAGCCGTCAGCACTTACTGCTGCATACGCAGGTTCAGCACCGCTTCTCAGAGAGGATATTCCGCAATAGCTCACACACCGGGCTTTCAGCTGCCGCCGGCTCTCTGAGGAGTGAACTCAAAACGTACTTGTTCTCATCAACGAAGTTTAGATCATCAATTAATTACTATTAGTTATAGCGTAACAACAGGCCAAATGTCAAATGGCATTTCGCCTGTTTATAAAAAAACTAGCCGCGAGTCAATTCATGCTCGGTTTGTCTTACATGCGGCTCCAGCGTATCCCAACCATCTACCGAAAGCAGTTCAAGCTGAGCTTCTACAAGTGTACGGAAACGAGCACGGTATACGGAAGCTTGTTTTTTAAGCTCTTCCACCTCAAGAGAAACCTTGCGAGACTTGGCAAGTGAATCATTGATAATTCGATCAGCGTTTTTCTCTGATTCCTTAATGATCAACTGTGCTTCTTTCTTCGCGTTGTTTCTTACTTCATCGGCTGCTTCTTGTGCAACTATAATCGTTTTGCTAAGCGTTTCTTCGATATTCGTAAAATGATTCAATCTTTCCTGCAAGCCTAATACTTGGTTTTGCATTTCTTTATTTTCACGAATGAGCGATTCATAGTCTTTGATGACCTGATCTAGAAATTCATTAACTTCATCCTCATCGTAGCCACGTAATCTCCGACCAAACTCTTTGTTATGTATGTCCAATGGCGATAACGGCATTGGGGCACCTCCTTATGGTATTTGGAACATTCGTAACCGAAAATACACGATTTGATGAGAATAATTCGACAACTACAGGAAAATTCCTGCAATCATTCAAATAAATTTGCCGATCTTTACTCGAATTCTGCCTTTTTTTGTCACGCCATCCACCTCTAGTACTTTAAATCGGCCAAGTCCTTTGAATGACACAACGTCACCCGCTCGAAGCTGCTCGGATGGGTCTTCTTCCGATTTCCAATTCACCCTGCATCTTCCTGCCCGAATCGGATCAACGATTTTGGATCTGCTTATGCGATAAACATCGCTCGCAATCCCATCCAATCGCATAGAAGCAACTGACAAACTCATTTCCTCCAGCTTAACCAAAGCCGTCTGAAGCTCAGATAGTGGAAGTACGTCTGTCAGCACATTAATCCGATGAACCTGTCTCAGATGGATATTCAAGTAATCCGCAATTTCATCCATAACAATGATATGACAAAAATGCTCATGCACATGTATGTCACCAATTCGGTCACGTTTTATACCAAGTCCAAGCAGTGCTCCTAAAAAATCACCATGATCTAATTCCATCTGGGCTTGTCCCGGTCCATTAACTACAAGAACAGATATGCCAGCATTTTCGTCATCCAAATTTCGATAATCTGGACCTATAATGGCTCGTCTACGCTCAGCTTGATCATAACCGCCGTCAAACCGGACATTAACATCAGGGTTGCGATTTGCCAAAATAGTCAATATTTGTGCTTGTCTTGGGTCTAAAAAATCGGTCCGCTTCAGCTCATGCTGCTGTGCGGACCGCTCTATCCATTCCTCCGCCCGATCTACGAAAGGTTTCTCATCGGGATGGAAATGATCGTATATTCCTTGTTTCATATAAACTCATTCCTTTAATCAAATAAAAAATCCGATTACTGCAATCAGGCCATAAGCTACAAATTGCAAAGCGAACACGGCAAGGATTGGCGAAAGATCCAGCATGCCTCCGATTGGCGGAATAAACTTTCTGAAAATACCTAAGTATGGCTCAACCAGCTTACCTAGAAATACGCCGATAAAGCTTTCACGAGCGTTAGGCAACCAAGATAGCAGCACATAACCAATGATCATAAACGTGTAAATTTTTTGTACCAGCATCACAATACTATAAACTTCATCCATTAACTCAAGGTCACCTCATTTTGTTGTAGTCGTTCTCCTCCGCCAGCATTTCCGTTATAGCACCTTGAATTTCGACTGAATCCGGCGTACAAAGAAAAATATTGGGTCCTAGCTTAGAGATGCTTCCGCCTAAAGCGTACACGGTACCGCTTAGAAAATCAACAATTCGAACAGCAAGATCGCTGCGAACACGTTGAAGATTCACGATTACTGCACGGCGTGAACGCAAATGATCAGCAATTTCTTGCGCTTCATCATAAGACCTTGGCTCGCTAAGTACTACCCGGACATTCTTCTGTGAATGAATGCTGACGACATTATTGCTCTTCGTGTTTTTACGTGCCTCGAAGGGAGAAGTTTCAGCTTCTTGTTCTTCCTGCTGTACAACACGTTCTCTCTCTACAACTTCTTCTTCATCTTGCAAGCCAAGAAAACTCATAAAGCGGTTCATGACGCTCATCCCTATTCCTCCTCTTTCCCTACTAATATCGTACCAAGGCGAATCCATGTCGCTCCTTCTTCGATGGCAACCTCAAAATCATTCGACATGCCCATTGATAACTGGGTGATGGTGTTTGGATGTTCCGAGCGCCGCTCTAATTCATCCCTCAGCTCTCGCAATGCTCTAAAGACGGGTCTCGTTTGCTCTGGTTCGGCTTCATAAGGAGCCATCGTCATCAAACCAATTGGCTTGATCGAATTAAACTTAGCAAGCTGCTCCACAAAGGGAAAGAGCTCGTCTGGATTAATGCCTTGCTTGGAATCTTCCCCAGATACATTTACTTGAATAAAGCAAGGAACGATAATCCCTAGCTGGGAAGCACGCTTATTTATGGCTTCAGCAAGCGATAGCCTGTCCAACGAATGCATGTATGTAAACTTCCCAATGACGTCCTTCACCTTATTCGTTTGCAATGAACCGATAAAATGCCAGATAGGCTGATCCTCTGCTGCTAGATCGTCACTGCCGCTTATCGCTTCCCACTTCGCCTGCGCGTCCTGCCAACGATTTTCACCCAAATGAAGCAAGCCTTGCCCTAGGGCAGCCTTCGTAGTATCTAAAGAAACATATTTCGTAACAGCAATAATTTGAACTTCATCTCTGCTGCGCCCGGCACGCTCGCAGGCTTTCTTAATTCGCTCTTCCACAAGCTCAATTCTATTCTCTAATGTGAATGACATGTTTCACCTCTCCCGAATGCCGATCCAACTGGCCATTCGGCCGGTTAAGCCACCTTCTTTGCGATGAGAAAAAAACAAATCCCGTCTGCATCCAGTGCACCACTCTGTTAATTCGATACGTATCGGCAAAATTCCTGCTTTTATCATAATCTGTCGGTTTATTTCTTTCAAGTCTAAGTTCGCTTTGCCATCCTCGGTTTGCTTAAGCATTGATTCCGCTTCTTCTGGCGTCAAGCTCAGATCAGTCAAAAGCGCCTGTACTTGCTCTATGACTGGACCATCCACCTCATAGCAGCAGCCTCCTATAGAAGGCCCTATCGCTGCCACAAGCGCTTTAGGGTCGGTTCCATATGCTTGCTCCATTGCTCGTACCGTTTCAATAGCGATCTGCTGGACGGTTCCCTTCCAACCGGCATGGGCAAGCGCCACCGCATCATGCTCTGGATCATAGAAATACAAGGGGACACAATCTGCGTAAAAAGAAGTCAGCAGCACCCCAGGGACGTTAGTCATGATAGCATCACAATCCCTCAGCACATCGTCCAGACTATTTCTACCCTTGCCTTTATCTGCTTCAGTCACTTGCCATACCCGGTTCCCATGCACCTGTTCAGCACAAGTCCATGCTTCAAAAGGCCAGCCGATAGCATCGGTCAGCAATCGCCTATTTGATATAACCGCGGCATCTTGATCCTTGACGTGCAAGCCCATGTTTAACGATGAAAAGTGTCCTTCGCTAACCCCGCCTTGACGTCCTGTAAACCCCGCGTTCAAACGATCATAACGTGATTCCCATTCAGACAATAAAAAAAGCGAAGGTCCCTTCGCTGATTGATTATGTTTAAAAGCTTCCATTTGTTCACCTCTATTAAAGGTTTGCGAAGCAAACCTACTTCGTAAGCATAAGCTTAGGTTTGTAGAGCAAACCTACTTCGTAAGCATTTGCTAAGGTTTGCAAAGCAAATCTGCTTTGCTGGTATAGTCACAGTTTAGCGTTTTATGAGCGAGCGTGCAAATCTTCTTCCTCGGAACGAAGCTGTTTCGTGTCATCCATTCGAACGAGCACAACATCTGCCCCAATTTTCACAATATTGCGCCATGGAATAACGACTTCCGTGCCGCCACCGCCAAACATCCCCAAAAACTTAGTATACTGCGGCACCACAATAGAATCGATCCGACCTTGCCGCAGATCAAGCTCCAAATCCGTTATTTGACCCAGCTTTTTTCCGTCCACAATATTAATAACGTCCTTTGTCTGAAAATCAGATATTTTCATTTCCGCTCACCACTTTTCAAGTAGAGTGATCACCCGTTTGTCTCTCCTATAACTATATGTGGAAATCGCCCAAAATGTCCTTCTTATCAAGAAAAGGAGCCTCTTATTTCAAAATTTGATTTTTATGTACGATAGCGTACAATAAAAGAATATCAGAGGATCGAATAAGGAGCATATCATGCCAAAAATCGTCGCAACGGAACTCGATTGGATCAAGCTTGGGCTGCAAAAATTTGCTGAAGGGGGTGTCGAAGCTCTCGTTATCGAACAGCTCGCTAAGCAGTTAAACAGCAGTAAAACCAGCTTTTATTGGTATTTTAAAAATCGTATTTTGTATGTGGATCGTATTATTCATTACTGGCATGAACAAACAACCACATCAATCATCGCTCATATTCAGCAGTATGATTCATTAGAACCAAAGCAAAAGGTATACCAGCTGCTCAGCGTCATGTTCAGCACGATAGAAGGAAAAGATTTTATTTATCATTTCCGAAAATTAGGAACGACATCGCCTGCGTATGCCGAGCTGCTTCAGCAAATTGAGCAGCAGCGCTTGGATTATATGAGCGGTTTGCTCATAGCGTGCGAATTATTAGAAGTTGAGGCAAAGATTACATCTGAACTCTTATACAGTTATTACTTGGGATGGTACGAACGAAATAAACATCGTACTCTCAATCCGGAAGAAACTAAGAAGCAGATTGACCTGCTCATGCCGTTTATTGAAAAAAATCATACATGACACGGAGGGATATGTGATGCAATCGTTATTAGCAGCGCTCATTAGTGCGGTGTTGTTCGTCATCGGCGTAATACATATATATTGGGTGTTTGGCGGTCGGCATGGAATCTCCATTGCTGTCCCGACAAAAAATTACACATCTCAGCCTCTTTTTAAACCTCGTCCGATTGGAACTGCAGCTGTTGCAGTACTTTTCTTTGCGGGCGCCGCATTCATTCTTATGTTTGCTGATATTATCCCTGTCATCGGACCAGCATCGCTGCCCTCCATTGCAGGCTGGGCACTTGCTATTGTTTTTTTGGCTAGAGCAGTTGGTGAGTTTCGTGCAGTCGGGTTATTCAAAACGATTCGAAACACACATTTTGCACGAATGGATACGTATGTTTACTCACCGCTTTGTCTGATCATCAGTTTCTTATCTTTTTGGTTGATGATCATTGGTTAGTCCCCTTCAATAAATCACATAAACAAAAAAACGGTGCCTCTCGGCACCGTTTTTTTATGTTTTTACATGCTTTTGCATTTGCTGAATAGCCGACTTTTCCAAACGAGATACCTGTGCCTGTGAGATGCCGATTTCATCGGCTACCTCCATTTGCGTCTTGCCTTCGAAAAAGCGCATCGACAAAATCATTTTTTCACGGTCGTTCAGCTTATGCATAGCTTCCCGAAGCGCGATTTCCTCGATCCACGATACGTCTTTGTTTCGTTCGTCACTAATTTGGTCCATAACATAAATAGGATCGCCGCCGTCATGGTAGATCGGTTCAAACAATGAAACAGGATCTTGAATGGCGTCCAGTGCGAATACGACATCTTCCTTCGGAACATTTAAAGCTTCCGATATTTCAAAAATCGTCGGTTCGCGTGAATTTTTGTTCGTCAAGCTATCCCTAACTTGAAGCGCCTTGTAGGCAATGTCTCGCAAGCTGCGCGATACGCGTATAGGGTTGTTGTCACGCAAGTAACGGCGTATTTCCCCGATAATCATCGGTACGGCATAGGTGGAAAATTTGACATTTTGGCTAAGGTCGAAATTATCTATCGCCTTCATAAGTCCAATGCATCCGACCTGGAATAAGTCGTCTACAAACTCTCCCCTATTGTTAAACCGTTGTATAACGCTAAGCACTAGCCGCAGATTACCGTTAACTAATTTCTCTCTTGCTGCCCACTCATTACGGGTTTGTAATGCCGTAAACAATTCTCTCATTTCGACATTATTAAGGACAGGCAGTTTCGCGGTATCCACTCCACAGATCTCGACTTTATTTCGGGTCAACGTGATTACCTCCCAAGGAGAAACATTAATGTACATTATCTCCTCAGGAGTCCTTTTTATTCCTATTGCGACATCGTTCGACAACTGCAAGCAGGATGCGGGATCTAAACCATTTTGTTAAATTCTTTACGAAGCCTTTTAATAATTCGCTTCTCAAGGCGTGAAATATAGGACTGTGAAATGCCAAGAAGATCAGCAACATCCTTTTGTGTTTTTTCCTCGCCGTCGGCAAGACCGAAGCGAAGCTCCATAATAATCCGTTCACGCTCTGACAATTTATCAAGCGCTTTGTGAAGCAGCTTGCGATCTACCTGCTCTTCAATGTTACGGTAAATCGTATCATTCTCCGTTCCGAGAACATCCGATAGAAGCAGTTCATTTCCATCCCAGTCGATGTTAAGCGGTTCATCAAAGGACACTTCGGTGCGCGTCTTACTATTGCGGCGCAGGTACATCAATATTTCATTTTCAATACAACGCGAGGCGTAGGTGGCCAGCTTAATCTTTTTCTCAGGATCAAACGTGTTAACCGCCTTAATTAGACCGATCGCGCCGATTGATACGAGATCTTCAATATGAATGCCGGTATTCTCAAACTTACGAGCGATGTATACGACTAGCCTTAAATTACGTTCGATTAGCATTGCGCGAATAGCCGTATCGCCGGTAGGCAGTTTTTCCAGCAAATATTCTTCCTCTTCACGTGTTAGGGGAGGCGGTAATGCCTCACTGCCACCAATATAATAAATTTCTTCACTTTTTAATCCGAATAAAAACATGACACGATAATAATATAACTGAAGGATCAGTTTGTACTTGACGAGCATCTGGCCCATCCCTCCTCGTTTGTATGAGCATACGTTCGTTACTGTTGTACCATAGACGGATGGATAATGGCTCGATATGCCCCATCAGACGTTAACTTACCGCCGTCAAGCCCGATAAGCACCTTCCGCGTTTCAAAAACTTGTCCTTCCCTAGTAATTTCAACCGCATCCGGCTTTATCGCTAGCATGAACTGTGACCCTCGATTGACACCTCTGAATGGTACAAGACGAAGTCGATCTTGCCAAACAAAGGTGTGCTCATCCATTCCCGCTACAAGACGATCCACTTGTGCATCTCGTATGCTATTCAACCACGATTCAGGTAAATCATCTTGCCACAAGGATGCCTCCATTACCATGACCGGTGTCCGTGTAAGTGGATCATAAAGCTGATTGCCGGTGTCGATCAGGCCTATGCAGGTTTGTATACGTTCTCCAATCATAATTTTCACTTCTGCCAAATGAGTTTGCACCAGCTCCCTTTCTCTTTTTTGCGTCAATACGGCACGGTATATATACAATCCGATGCATAACGCAGCAATCAAATAAAACAATCCCATCTTAAGCTCCACACGCATGTTTCCGTTTACGAACATCATCGTTTTCCAAACCTCACGGGACCCTTGCATGAACAAATAATAAAGTCCAAGCACAGCTCCAGCAGCCACAAAGTTAACCGCATAAAACGCTGCAACATTCCTCATATAGTGCTGAATCGAGGCAAAGCCAAAAGCAATCCATAAAATCAATAACGACGTAGCAACCTTAACTGCAAATGTGAATAAAAAAGATAATTGTGGAAAAAGCATTAAAACGACATAACAAGCTCCGACAGCAGAAGCCAATAATACTCGCCAAGGCTTCGGTTTAAGATGACGTGCCCAAGCAGTAGTTAATAGAATAGCACCGTCAACGAGCAGCTCTCGCAAAAACATAACATCAACATAAACAGCCACTTCGGTCACCTTCCTGCAACTGGCGGTAAACGGCCTGCAGCCGGCACCCGGGAGAACGATTGACACTAGTATATTAAAATCCTATTTCAAAGTCTGTCTATTCATGACGGCATGACGTATCTTTTTTTGTCGAGTAGGAGTATAAAAAACGGCAAGTCTTTTATGTTTATTTTTGCAGAGGCTTATATCTTTAGCTCCTCCTATTTTGCTAACAGTTCATTAACCTAGGGCTGCTCCTGTGAGGGATCACTCCTAGGTCAGGCTGAATCTACCTTTTTGTTTCTTTTTGAGGTTCCCGCCATTAATTGTCATTGCTAAAATAATTTTCGACTAATTAATCTGGCCGTTTTTTAAAAAAATACAAAAAAAATTGGAATGGATACTTGTTCCACATTGGCAATTAGATTATCATTCTAAATAGATAGAAGCAGTGAAGCACACCGCTTACTCGGGAGATCTCTCCCGCAGTATGCGGTTTTTTTTATTTTCCGGAGGAGGATGATAAATTTGTCGTTTCAATCGGTATATGATTGTTGGCTGGAACTTCATCTAAAAAAGAGTAATGGAGAAAATAGACGGAGGCTGGAGCAAGGACATGGACATGCTGAAAAATTATTTTTAGAAAAGGTATGGTATCCTGCCTTCCATCAACTTGATGGACTTATTCCAGAGTTTGAGATTGCTGATTTTCGAGATGGTACTCGTTTTTTAGACTTTGCATATTTAAAATCCAGCTTGCGGCTAGCGATCGAAATCGATGGATTTCGCACTCATTCCTCAGAAACCACTCGCTGGCAGTTTTCAGATTCATTAATGCGTCAAAACCACCTTGTGCTCGACGGTTGGAAAATATTGCGTTTTTCCTATGATGACCTAAAAGAAAAACCGCGAATGTGCCAACAGCTTCTCCAGCAATTTATGGGTAGGAGCTTAATTGGCAATAAACAAGATACAAGCGCTGATGCATTCTTGCAGTTGGAAGTATTACGTTATGCTTCTCAACTACAGCATCCTATCCGGCCCACTGACGTAATCGATCTTCTAAAAATCAAAAAACGCGAAGCTCAAAAACTGCTTCACCGTATGGTTCTCAATCAAGCCTTGTTGCCCGCAGGAAATGGCACCCAGAGAATTCGATGCTACAAAGTAAACCAAGAGCAGCTGCATACTCTATTATTCACCTCACTTTAACAGGCACATTAGAGGGTTGTAAGCATTTATAAAATGTAGCTTCTCAACCTTGCTCATTCGCAAATAGTAGGCTGTAAGAACGTATAGGCGCTTATTGGCAGCAAACTAAGGCTTCTTTCATGCTGTAAGAACCTATGTGTTCTTACAGCGGCTTATCTCCCCTTGCTCATTCACCAAGCATTGTTTGTAAGAACATTTATGTGCTTATTGGCAGCTAACCATGGTTTCTTTCATGCTGTAAGAACCTATACGTGCTTACAGAGGCTTATCTACCTTGCTCATTCGCAAATAGTAGGCTGTAAGAACATATAGGTGCTTATTGGCAGCTAAACATGGTTTCTTTCATGCTGTAAGAACTTATATGTGCTTACAGAGGCTTATCTACCTTGCTCACTCGCAAATTGTAGGCTGTAAGAACGTATAGGTGCTTATTGGCAGCTAACCATGGTTTCTTTCATGCTGTAAGAAACTATACGTGCTTACAGAGGCTTATCTACCTTGCTCATTCGCAAGTAGTAGGCTGTAAGAACGTATAGGCGCTTATTGGCAGCTAACCATGGTTTCTTTCATGCTGTAAGAACATATAGGTTCTTACAGCGCCTTATTTACCTTGCTCATTCGCAAATAGTAGGCTGTAAGAACATATAGGTGCTTATTGGCAGCTAACCATGGTTTCTTTCATGCTGTAAGAACCTATATGTTATTACAGCGACTTCTCTAGCTTGCTCATTCGCCAAGCATTGGTTGTAAGAACATATAGGTGCTTATTGGCAGCTAATCATGGTTACTTTCATGCTGTAAATGTATATGCGTGCTTACAGCTGCTTCTCCCCTTTTCTCGATCAACTTACAATCAAACAAATAAAAAAAGCCTCACCATAATGGCGAGGCTTAGTACAAAAAGTTTTAGCGATCGTTGCGAGGGCGATTGCGCAAAAATGCTGGAATTTCAAGCTGATCGCTTGAAGTGTTGTTAGCTCCAAAAGGCTTAACTGCATTGGAGCTGCCCTGTTGCCTTGTATCAACCGCTTCTGGCTGCTGTTGTGGAACACGACGCGCAGCTGGTGACTTGTGCTCGAAGCCCGTTGCTATAACGGTTACTTTAATTTCGTCCTTCAGATCTTCATCGATGATCGCACCAAAGATCATGTTCACATCTGGATCAGATGCTGAAATGACGATTTCAGCTGCTTCATTCACTTCATAGAGTGAGAGGTTGCTGCCGCCAGTAATGTTCATAATTACACCGCGAGCGCCGTCAATTGATGTTTCAAGCAGCGGGCTCATAATCGCTTTTCTCGCCGCTTCAGCAGCACGGTTCTCGCCAGTAGCAATACCGATACCCATCAAAGCGGAGCCGCGTTCAGTCATAATCGTTTTTACGTCTGCAAAGTCAAGGTTGATTAGGCCCGGTACTTGAATAAGGTCCGAGATGCCTTGAACGGCTTGACGGAGCACGTTATCCGCTTCACGGAAAGCTTCCAGCATTGGTGTCTTTTTGTCTACAATCTCAAGCAAACGGTCATTAGGAATGACGATAAGCGTATCTACTTTTTCTTTGAGCGCTTCAATCCCAAGCTCAGCTTGTCCAGCACGCTTGCGTCCTTCAAAGGTAAAAGGCCGAGTAACAACCCCTACAGTGAGTGCGCCGCATTCGCGAGCGATTTCGGCAATAACCGGAGCTGCTCCCGTTCCCGTACCGCCGCCCATTCCTGCTGTCACGAATACCATGTCCGAGCCTTTAAGCTGGTTCATAATAATTTCGCGAGATTCCTCTGCAGCCTTGCTGCCTACATCAGGATTGGCACCCGCACCAAGTCCACGCGTCAGCTTATCGCCGATTTGCAGCTTATGCTCGGATTTAGCCAAATGCAGCGCCTGAGCGTCGGTGTTTACCGTAATAAACTCCACGCCTTTAACACCATTTTCTATCATTCGGTTAACGGCATTGCTACCGCCACCGCCAACACCTATTACTTTTATTTGAGCAAGCTGCTCAAGCTCAAAGTCGAATTCCAACATCTTTCATTTTCCCCCAGTCAAGCGTAAACTGCTGATAACATCTATGAGACGGCACAGCAACGTTTCGCAGTAAAATATAAGTATCGTATATAAGGTGAAACTTATATTATCTTAAATCCTCAAATAAATTCATTAAACATACTTTTAATCCGCTCGAACATACCGGGTTTAGTAGAAGGTGTTGGACTTGCTTTGCGGCTTGCCGTTTTCTTCACTGCTCCAGTTCCGCGAGCTCCCATATATTTTGACACATACTGAATCATGCCAACGCCGCTGCTATACGCCGGGTCTCTTACACCAATATAATCAGGAAGTGCAATTCGGACGGAAGACTCAAGCTCTGCCTGGGCCAAAGCGAGTGTTCCTGGCATCGATACAGTGCCACCGGTCAACACATAACCGTTAACCTTGTCTCCATAACCAAGTCGACGTACCTCTTGACGAACTAAATGGAAAATCTCTTGCATGCGAGGCTCAATAATACTAGCAAGATCAACCTGTGAAAACTCTTTTTCCACATTGCTGCCCATTCGTGCTACTTTAAACTTCACATCTTCAGCTGCATCCAATACATTAGAACAGCCATATTTAAGTTTGATTTTCTCAGCTTGCTCACTTTGTGTGCGCAAGCCATAAGCTATATCATTTGTTACATATTCGCCACCAATTGGAAGCGTTGACGTAGCAGCTAAGCCGCCTTGATCATAAATGGCAATCGTACATGATCCTGCCCCTATGTCAGTAAGAACAGTCCCTATCGATTTCTCATCTTTGGTGAGCGAAACCACGCCTGAAGCGAGTGATAACAAAATGACACCAGAAATACGAAGGCCTGCTTTCTCTACACAACGCATAAGGTTATGTATAGCAGTCTTCGTCCCCGTGACGATCGTCGCCTCAACCTCAAGGCGAACGCCAATCATACCTCGCGGATCGGAAATACCTTCCAAGCCGTCTACTAGATACTGCTTTGGAACCAAGTTAATGATTTCACGCTCTGGAGGGAGCGCCACTACTTTAGCAGCTTGTAATACTCGTTCAATATCTTCTTCACCAATTTCACGGTCCTCATTGGATACTGCAACGACGCCTCTATTGGTTTGCAAAGCAATATGATTGCCTTGAATACCAACATATACGTCTGATATTTGAATGCCTACCATGCGCTCCGCATGCTCTACGGCATTACGGATCGATTGCACAGTCTGGTCAATATCTACTATTGCTCCTTTGCGAATACCCTCTGAGTCGGCTGATCCAACTCCAATAATATTAATGGCTCCATTATTCACTTCACCAATAATAGCACGAACTTTGGATGTACCGATGTCCAAACTGACGATGATGTCGTTGCTGCTCATCTTGCGGCACCTCCGTTTCAAATAATTAATTATTTTACCACATGTTAAGGTCTTCCTACATATTCAACGCTTTTATTATTTTCCCTCTTTTTTCAACAAATTTTTCGATGTTTCTCGCTTTGTGTCGAGCACCGCCCCTTGCGATTCTCTATATTTCCTATGTTTATCCAGCTTCATCGAGTATTAATGCATAAATAAAATTCTACCATTCTTTCAGACTATTGAGTAGTATAATTTTACTCAGAATCTATATTTTCTGGACTCTCACTTACGAAAGGCACATATGTATCCGCCAGAAGCATCGTGATCTTACCTGGCTCTTGGGTCTCGATTACTGCATTCAACGCTTCAATCTTCTCTGGAAGAACCGACACCGCTGTTACCACTTCAAATTTTGTGCGAGTGTACATCAGAATTCGATCGGGATAAGCGGTTGACGGAAATGGTAAAATCTCAGACAGGTCGGAGAGCTGCTTCGTCGATATTTTTGCAAGCTGCTTCGTGAGCTGTGCTTTTACGGGATCTCCATCTGCCCAGCCTGACAATACAGGCTTGTCCACAAGCTGCATTTCATCGCTGTCAGCCTCAACTGTCGTTCCATTTGTCAATAACGCTGTCATTTCCCCTTGCTTGGAAAGCTCGAATGCAACAACAGGAAACTCCTCTACATGAATCTTCACCACACCTGGAAATACCTTCGTAACCTTAGCCCCTTTAATTTGTGGCAATGTGACAATTCTATCTTCTATAGTAGAAGACGAAGTTCGAAAAAAAGCATCGCCAACCAAAATAGCAGCTGCCTTGCCTATTTCTTCTCTCGTTACGAATCTAGTTCCTTCAATTTGGATTTCTGATATTTTGCTAATAGAGGAATTAAAAAATAATACAGCCAAAAGCGCCACAAACAATAATATAAGTATGGTCAACAGCTTCCGACTGCCCATTCTTTTTTTTGGTGGTTCCTTAAGTACTGGCATCTGTGCACTCATAACTTGTCCCTTCTTTCCCCAAAAAACATCCGGTTAACCTCTCCGCGTCAGCCTTCGCTTAGCATCAAAAGGGTACCGGCTGTTTCTATCTTGCAGCTCATGCGCATAGTATTAGTTATTAGGCACTGGCGAATAACGCGAAATCCGCGCACCCAGCCTAGACAGCATCGTTTCGATTTTTTCGTAGCCTCGATCGATGTGATGAATTTGCTCAACGACCGTCCTTCCTTGCGCTGCTAAACCAGCTATGACAAGGGCGGCACCCGCTCTCAAATCCGTTGCTTCCACCGTCGCTCCATAAAGCCTTGGCACGCCGCGAATGAATGCCGCATTCATGTCTACGCGAATGTCTGCACCCATACGTGACAGTTCATCCACATGCTTTAATCTGCCTTCAAAAATCGTTTCTTTCAATACGCTCACACCATCTGCAAGCGTAAGCAGCACCATAACCTGAGACTGCAAATCGGTAGGAAAAGCCGGGTATGGAGAGGTTACGATTCTTTCAACCGCTCTAGGCCTTGTTGCACTGCCAACTTTAATTATATCATCGTCGACAACAATTTGAACACCTGCCCGGCGCAGAACATGAATCAAGGAAGATAAATGGGCTGGCTGCGTATTTTGGAGCGTGACTTGACCGCGTGTTGCAGCGGCGGCTACCATGATGGTCCCTGCTACAATACGATCCGGAATCACTTTATAACGACAAGGTGTTAGCGACTGTACCCCATCTATCGTTATCGTGTCGGTTCCGGCTCCCATTATTTTAGCGCCCATTGCATTTAAAAAGCCTTGCAAGTCTTGAATTTCCGGTTCCCTTGCAGCATTGCTTATTGTGGTTCGGCCTTCTGCCAAAGCAGCGGCCATCATAATATTTTCTGTTGCGCCGACACTTGGAAAGCTTAAGTGAATATCCGCTCCCCTTAGTTTCTCGGCACGGCATATGATCCGGTTACCCAATTCTTCTATTTCTGCACCCAGAGCCTGAAGACCTTCTAAATGAAGATCAATTTTCCGCTCACCGATTGCACATCCACCTGGTTGATAAACCTGAGTTTCCCCAAATCTAGCAAGCAAAGGCCCCATTAAAAAAATAGAAGATCGCATCTGTCTCATTAACGATTCCGGCACGTGGGATGTATGTGCAGTCTCAGTGTCCAGCACCACAGTTCCTCCCGTATGCTCGGCGCGGCATCCTAATTCGCGCAAAATGTTCAGCATGACATCGATATCTAGCAAATCAGGCACATGATCTATCGTTGTTGTGCCTTCGGCCAATAGACTGGCAGCCAGAATCGGCAAAGCGGCATTTTTCGCTCCTTGGATAACTATGGTTCCTGAGAGAGGTTTCCCACCTTCAATCACCAATTTGTCCAATGTATCACCTCCGAATTACCGCTCACCCACCACCAATACTTCCGGCACCAACAGGATGCCATAGCGGTCCTGAACAGTGCTTTTTATATGAGTCATGAGGGCGAGAACGTCTTCAGCTGTTGCTTGCCCGGTATTCACAATAAAATTGGCGTGCTGCTTCGATACTTGCGCTCCTCCGAGGCTTTCACCCTTTAATCCAGCCTCTTGAATAAGTCTAGCGGCATAATCATTGGGCGGATTGCGAAATACGCTGCCTGCACAGGCAAGCTGCAAAGGCTGCGTTCTCAATCTTCTCTCTTTGTAGGAGGCCATCCTAGCGAGTACTTCCTGCCTATCCCCTTCTGCCAGCTCAAAGGCGGCTTCAATGACAATGCCCTTTTGCTCGTGAAGCATGGAATGGCGGTAAGCGAAGTTCATAGCCTCACGATCGTAGCGAACCAATTCTCCTGTTTCCAGTACAATATCAGCTGACTTAAAAATACGTGACACATCTGATCCATGCGCGCCAGCATTCATATAAACGGCTCCGCCTACCGTACCTGGGATTCCCCCCGCGAATTCAAGTCCGGTCAGACCTTTTTTCCCAGCCATGACTGATAGCTTAATGAAAGAATATGAAGCACCGGCTATTGCTGTCGATCCTTCAAAACGCAAGTAATCGAGCCCTCTGTGCGGTTTTATTACAACGCCGCGAATCCCTTTATCACTTACCAGCATGTTCGAGCCTCTGCCTAAATTAGTCCAGGGTATTTGATGTTTGTGCACCAAACGTACCGCCGATACCAATTCATCTTTGCTACTAGGGAGGATTAGAATATCAGCGAGACCGCCGATTTTCCAGGTTGTATAGTTCGATAGCGGTTCGTTGTACAAAACTTCGCCAAGATTAGCTTGTTCCAATTCCGCTTTAAAAGCTTCCATTCGTTGAACCTCCCTAAGGTTTTGCGTAGCAAAACCTACTTCGTAAGCAAATGCTTAGGTTTTGCGTAGCAAAACCTACTTCGTAAGCAATCGCTTCGGTTTTGCGCAGCAAAACCTACTTCGTAAGCAATCGCTTCAGTTTTGCGCAGCAAAACCTACTCCTTAAGCACATGCCTAGCTGTGTAAGAAGAAAAAGAAATTCCCCTTCAGCAGTCTGAATCGCTGCTGCCGGTTTTTCTGTTGTAATCACCGCTCCTTTCGGGTGACGGTCACGAATATAGTGTATCTTATGCCCATATAGGCTCTTGTGTGACAATGGCCTATATCGAGCCAACTGGCTCACTGATTGGTCTGTGCAGCAGACCAGAACTCAAAGCTGGTTGCCGCTTTAGCGAATTGACTGTTTCTTTCAAATAAAAGTGTATTCAATATCTCATCATATTAAATGAGCAAACTTTCCTGTAAACAACAATATCCGGCTTGGATAGTTGCAGCTGCTGTTATGCAACCTGCAGCTATCCAAGCCGGACGTTTATTGTTTTTTTCTACTAAGCCTCTGCTGGTTAATGCCCTAGGCATGAAGCCTCACCTCGAATAACGAGATATATTCAACAAAATCCCTAGTGCAGTTAAGAGAAGCGTTAGGGATGAACCCCCATAGCTAACAAGCGGTAGCGTAATTCCCGTAACGGGCATCATGCCAATGACGACACCAATATTAATCAATACTTGTACACCGATAATGCCTGTGATGCCGACTGCCAGCAAGCTCCCGAATGTATCCGTAGCTGCAATAGCAGCGCGTATCCCCCGCCAGATGACAACTAGAAATAATAGTATAAGAGTAACTCCGCCGATGAAGCCAAGTTCTTCAGCTAAAATCGAGAATATAAAATCGGTTTGCGGCTCAGGCAAATAACTGAACTTCTGTCGGCTCATACCTAGACCGAGCCCAACGAGTCCACCTGGTCCGATCGCATATAAGGATTGAATAATTTGATAGCCGCCTCCGAGCGGGTCTGCCCATGGATCAAGAAAATTCGTTATTCGCTTTAATCGGTATGGCGCAGCGATGATAAGGCCAACAAAACCTGCGACACCGATGAGCGCCAAACCGCCTAAATGAGATAATCTAGCGCCAGCAGTAAAAATTAAAATTAAAGAGGCGCCAACCATCACCGCTCCTGTACCTAGATCAGGCTGCAGCATAATGAGTCCGAAGGCTAGTCCAACAAGCCCTAGCGGCGGCATAAGCCCTTTTGTGAACTGCGTAATCGTTTGCTGCTTCTCAGAGAGCCATTTGGCTAAAAATAATATCATCGCCAGCTTCATAAATTCAGAAGGCTGAATACCGAAGGAGCTAATGCCAAGCCAGCTGCGTGCGCCGCCGCGAACGACGCCGACACCAGGGATCAGCACGAGCAGAAGAAGGCCGAAGCAAACCAATAAAGCCATTGGCGCCCACTTTTTCCAAACCGTATAATGCGTATTCATTGTAAACAACAACGCGCCTATACCGAGTCCAGCAAATAGCACCTGACGCTTTACATAGTAAAAACGATCACCGAATTCATGAAAAGCAAGCACTGCGCTAGCGCTGTACACCATAATCAACCCGATAGCGAGAATGAGCCCAATTGCAGTCAGCATCCAAATATCCGGGGCAGAACGCGCTTTGGCCATAGCGAACACACCTCTTAGCATGGGAAAGTAGGGACATGCCCCCTACTTACAAGGTATGCGCCGAATCTTTAAAAATGCGCCCTCTTTGCTCATACGATGTAAACATATCCCAGCTTGCGCATGCAGGCGACAATAAAACGATATCACCTGGCTCTGCGATCGCTGCTGCTTGTTTCACCGCTTGCTGAAGGACGGACTCGGCGTCCTCACTAGGTTCGACGATTTCCACCTTAGCTAAACCTGCCAGCTCTGCTACACGGGAGAGCTTTTCTCTCGTTTCTCCTAAAGCAACAAGCCCCTTTAAGCGATCGCGGAATAAAGGAACAAGCTCCATATAGTCAGAGCCGCGGTCAAGTCCTCCAGCCACTAGAACGATCGGTGCGGATAACGAGCGAACGGACATCATCGTTGCAACCGGGTTTGTCGCTTTCGAATCATTATAATATTTGACACCATTCACTTCACGGACGAACTCCAGGCGGTGCTCCACGCCTCTAAACAACTGCAGCGGTTCTACAAGACGCTCTGGTGCAACTCCAGCAGCCAAACACGCCGCAATGGCAGCAAGCGCGTTAGCGGCGTTGTGGCGGCCTGGTATGCCTAGCTCTGAAACGGGTAAAATGTTAATTTCCGAGTCCTCAGACTGGCGGAATACAATTTGTCTATCCACAGCGGCTTCATCATTTTGTGCGTCACCGTTGTCCCGCTCATATGGCGGATCAATGTAAATGCCCGCATCCAGTCGCTCATATATAGAGAAAGGCAGCAGCTGTGCGATAAGAAACTCCGAAAGCGCGCGGCATTCCGGGTCATCCCAGTTGACGACAGCAACATCATCTTCCGTTTGGTTATCAAAAAGTTTTGCTTTTGAATTGACGTAGTCATCCATATCGCCGTGATAATCCAAATGCGTCTCTGCAATGTTAAGCAATAGCGCAATATGCGGACGGAACTCGCTTGTTCCTTTCAATTGAAAGCTGCTTAGCTCAGCAACGATCCATTGATCGGGCGTCGCTTCCAAGGCTGCTTCGCATAGAGGACGACCGATATTGCCTGCCACGATGGGATTCAATCCAGCTGCGCTTAATATTTCGCCGATCCAAGTCGTCGTTGTTGTTTTGCCGTTTGAGCCTGTAATGCCTATTATCGGTGCAGGAGAAAGCCAATAAGCAGCTTCTACCTCCGTAATGACCTCAACGCCAAGCTCCTCCGCCCTCTGCACTGGAGGTGACGTATATGGGATACCAGGGTTTTTGATAAGAAGCGCTGTTTCTTCTGTAATTAAGTCATCTGGATGATAACCGCATAGCACAGAAATGCCCAAAGCAGTCAATTCGTCCGCTTCGGGGCATAATTCACGTTCCTTCATGTCGTTCACTACAACTTCTGCGCCTAATTGATGAAATACTTTTGCGACGCTTACCCCGCTTCTAGCCAAGCCTAAGACGACAACTCGGCGGCCTTCATAAGATGCCGGATGATTCATAACTGACAGTCCCTTCTATGTATGCATAAAGCGGCTCTTAATCAAATAAAAGCCGCTTTTTCGTAAGCTTTATCTCTATAGTATAACAAATAGTAAACCAATTGCTGCAAACACGATGCCTACAAACCAAAACACAGTAACAACCTTCCATTCGGACCAACCAACGAGCTCGAAATGATGGTGAATGGGACTCATTTTGAAAATACGCTTCCCTCTAAGCTTGAAGGAGCCTACCTGTAATATAACAGAAAGCATCTCAAGTACAAAAACACCGCCGATTACGATAAGGAGCAGCTCTGTTTTGGTCAAAATAGCGACTGCTGCAATACCGCCTCCTATGCCTAGCGAGCCCATATCTCCCATAAACACTTTTGCTGGATGTGCGTTGAATACTAGAAAACCTAAAACAGCGCCTACCATAGCTGCCGAGAATACTGCTGATTCATGGGCTGACGTTTGTAGAGCAACTACAGTAAAGGCACCAAATGCGATGGCACTCGTCCCAGCCAGCAGACCGTCAAGACCATCGGTGAAATTAACTGAATTGCTTGCTGCAAAAAGAATGATGACGACAAGCGGATAATAAAACCATCCTAAATCAATTCCCCAGCCTGTACCAGGCACGGATATTTCGGTGCTGTGCCCCATATTATAGAGCATTGCACACACGATTATAGAAAATAGAAGTTGACCAAAAAGCTTTTGTCTTGCTGTTAGTCCCAAAGAACGTTTAAATACAATTTTGATGTAATCATCCAAAAAGCCGACAAGACCAAATCCAAGCGATGCGGTCAGCAGCACCCAAAATTCAGCCGTTTTATCAGAAAACTTCAGGAACGCGATCATTAGAGCAACCATAATGATAATGCCGCCCATCGTTGGCGTGCCGCTTTTTTTCAAATGGCTTTGCGGACCTTCCATACGAATCTGCTGCCCAAACTTTAAGCGGCGGAGCACTGGAATGAACAATGGTCCGAGTAGAACCGCTAGCAGGAATGAAGCGCCAATCGAAAATAAAATGACCATCATATCCATTTCCTCACCCCACTTCCAATGCTTGGACAATCTGTTCCATCTGCATGCCGCGTGAACCTTTTATGAGCACGATGTCCTTTGGCTGCATTTGCTCCCTCAGCCACAGCGTCAGCTCATTTTTATCTTCGAAATGTTTAATCACATCATTCGCGCCTGCGTTAGGAAATTGCGACTTCACGCCCTCAGCAATATGTTTTGCCAATGGTCCGAAGGTAAGAACCGCATCCGCCTTGCTTGGCGTTATATATGCACCTACTTCAAAATGAAGCGTCTGCTCCTCTGGCCCGAGCTCTAGCATATCGCCTAGCACGATCCATTTGCGGCTATAGCCGTCCAGTTGCTCTACCAGATCAATCGCCGCACGAACGGCAGTCGGATTGGCATTATAAGCATCGTTCAATAACATAGTGCCATTAAACGCGCGAACAGGCTGAATGCGCATGCCTGTCAGCTTAAGATGGCTTAGACCTTCAACAATTTTTGCAGCTGGAACTCCGAAGAAGCGGCCAATCGCTATTGCAGCGAGCGCATTGCTGACATTATGCTGCCCTGGAACAGGAATTCGAACAGTTCCGAGGCCACTGGCAGTTCCATTATAAATAGCAGTAAAGGTCGTCGCTTCCGATTCAATGCTGATGTCAGATGCTGACCATTCATTTTGCTTCGATAACCCAAATGTACGGCGTACGATGCCTGCTGGAAGTATTGAACGCTCAAGCTCTGCATCAAGAAGTGGCTCATCGCCATTGTAGAGCAGCAAACCATCCTCGCTAAGCCCTAGTGCTATTTCAAGCTTTGCCTTCGCAATACCGGCTCTTGAGCCAAGCTGGAGCATATGTGCGTCGCCGATATTTGTAATAATTGCGGCATCAGGCTGTGCGATCTTCGTCAGCAGTTCGATTTCGCCGAAGCCGCTCATTCCCATCTCGAGCACGGCTACTTCCGTGTCCTCTTCAAGCCTCAGCACCGTCAAAGGCAGGCCGATGTGATTGTTCAAATTGCCTTCAGTCTTATGCACTTTATAAGTAGTGCCAAGAATAGCAGCTGCCATATCCTTTGTCGTTGTTTTGCCATTGCTGCCTGTAATGCCAACAACACGAGTGACAAGTTCACTGCGATAAGCTGTTGCAAGGCGCTGCAATGCAACCAGCGTATCCCCAACAATTAGAAGCGGCACTCCCTCAAGAGATGCTGGAACCTCGCGGCCTTTCTGCCAAAGCGCAGCAACCGCTCCATTTGCAATAGCTTGCTCCAAATAGGCATGCCCGTCAAAATGCTCGCCTACGATCGGAACGAACAACTGGCCCGCAGCAGCCTGCCGCGAGTCAGTTGTTACTCCTGTTATGTTAAGCTCTGCATGATTTCCATTCCATCTAGCGCCGCTCATTTCGGCAATTTGTTTAATAGTACGTTTAATCACTGTATGATTCCCCTTATCGCTGCTTTCGCTACTTTTCGATCGTCAAATGGATATTTGACTCCGTTAATATCTTGGTAGGTTTCATGACCTTTCCCCGCAATCAATACTACATCGCCGAGGCTTGCCATTTCAACCGCTTTTTCAATTGCTTCCTTGCGATCAACGATTAATTTATAAAATGAAGGATCAATTCTGCTGCTTATTAATCCAGCTTCAATATCCTTTAATATGGACTCAGGCGGCTCCGAACGTGGGTTATCCGATGTTATGATAGCGTAATCCGCGTATTTAACTGCAATTTTCCCCATTAGCGGCCGCTTGGAGCGATCACGGTCACCGCCGCAGCCAAATACACATATAATTCGATTTTCTGCAAATTGTTGAATAGCTCTGAGTACATTTTCAAGCCCATCCGGCGTGTGGGCATAATCTACAATTACCGCAAAATCCTGTCCCGCATTAACCGCTTCAACCCGTCCAGGTACGCCGGGAATTTTGCTTAAACTGTGTGCAATCGCCTCTAGCTCCACGCCTTCAAGAAGTACAGCGCTTATAGCGGCAAGCGCGTTGTATACGTTGAACTTCCCAGCCATTTGCAATGTTATGTCTTGCTCGCCTCTGAATGTGTCAACATGAAAGGTCGTACCCTGTGCAGTTATTCGAATATTCGTTGCCCGAACGTCTGCCTCTTTATCAATAGCATAAGTGATAACCTCTGCCGCTGTGAGCTCGGCATATTCTGCGGATAAAGCATCGTCTGCATTAAGAACCGCATAAGATCTTTCGTTTTCCGCAGATGCATACACATTGCCAAGCCGCGAGAAGAACAATCCCTTTACCGCAGCGTATCGACTCATCGTTTCATGATAATCCAAGTGGTCCTGCGTCAAATTAGTAAATACTGCCGTTCGGAATCTGCAGCCCTTCACCCGGCCTTGCTCGAGAGCATGGGAGGACACTTCAATTGCACAATATTGCGTGCCCTCATCACGCATCTCCCCGAGATAGCTTTGAAGCTGCAGCGTTTGAGGCGTCGTACTGGTCATAGGGAACGATTTTCCCGCATAACGACGTTCAATCGTACCGATCACACCGGTAGGCTTACTCTGGTCATTTAGGATTTGCTCAATTAAATAAGTTGTTGTCGTCTTCCCATTCGTTCCCGTTACACCGATAAGCTTCAAGGTTTGACTAGGCTGTCTATAATAATAATTAGCAATTACAGCCATGGCAAGGCGGCAATCTCTTACAATAATTTGCGGCACCAACAGGTCCAGCTTTCGTTCCGCTATTAGTGCTGCTGCTCCGGCGGCAACCGCCTCAGAAGCAAACGCGTGACCATCAACGGTGTGGCCTCTTAAGCAAATAAACAATTGCCCTTCAATTACGCTTCGTGAATCCGTCTCAATGCCAGTCAGTTCCGTTTCCCCATCGCCTATTAGCCGTGAGGCTATAAGCAATTCCGCAACATCCTTTAATCGCATCTGCCAGCTCCTCCCTTAAGCGCCGGCGGACAAACTTCCCCGCCTGCTGCACCCTCGTTAACTACCATTATAGTCAATGCGAGTGGGATATATTATCTTCTTCTCCCAAATAGATCCGAATCGTTGATCCGCGATCTACACGGGTTCCAGCGGCTGGAGCTTGGCGTATGACCGTTTTCCCAGAACCTGCGGAAGTCAGATTGAAATTCATATTCATATCCTCATACAAATCCGATACCGTTTTGCCAATCAAGTTCGGAACTGTAACGATAGGTGTTTCTCCATACTTATAAATACGGTCGATCTGCTTCTCACGAGCCGGAACTTCCAGAATGGTGAGCGCATCCTCCAGCATATTGCGAACAATCGGCGCTGCAACGACTCCGCCGAACTGAATCCCTTGCGGATTATCAACCGCAACATAAATGACGATCTTCGGATCATCTGCTGGGGCAAAGCCAACAAAAGATACAATATGCTCATTAGGGGAATAACGTCCGTTAATAACCTTTTGAGCAGTACCCGTCTTGCCGCCTACGCGATACCCGTCAATAAAGGCATTGCGGCCTGTTCCTTTGGCTACGACGCTCTCAAGCGCTTCACGCACCTGCTTGGACGTTTCCTCCGAAATAACCTTCCTAACCGCAACCGATTCTACCGTTTCTACGGTCGCTCCCGTCTCCGGGTTTATCCATGCTTTTGCTACATGGGGTTTATACAGCGTTCCGCCGTTAATTGCTGCGGAAACAGCCGTTATTTGCTGAATTGGTGTAACGGAGACTCCTTGACCAAAAGCCGTAGTGGCAAGTTCCACCGGACCGACCTGACTAAGCTTGAATAAGATCCCATTTTCTTCGCCGCCAATATCGATGCCCGTCTTCGTCCCGAAGCCAAAGTTCTTAATGTAATCAAATAGTTTGTCCTTGCCCAGCCTCTGACCAAGCGTTACAAACCCGGGGTTACAGGAGTTTTCAACCACCTCAAGGAAAGTCTGACTGCCATGTCCGCCCTTTTTCCAGCAGCGAAGTCTAGCACCGCCCACCTCAATAGCGCCTGGATCAAAAAAACGTTCGTTTTTCAAATCAACCTTTTTTTCCTCAAGGGCTGCAGCAAGCGTAATTATTTTAAAGGTAGAGCCTGGTTCGTATGTCATCCAAATAGGAAGATTTCGATTATAAACCTCAGTTGGAACCTCTCGATACTTGTCTGGCTCGTAAGTAGGTCTGCTCGCCATACCTAAAATTTCACCGTTATTCGGATCCATCGCAATCGCGATTATACCATTAGGCTGTAAATTCGTCATCGCTTGATCAAGCTCACGTTCCATAACCGTCTGAATTTGCTTATCGATCGTAAGCTGCATCGTAAGCCCGTCCTTAGGTTCCACGTAGGTGTCCGAAGAATTCGGCATTTGTCTGCCCGCTGCATCTGACAAGAAGGATACGCTGCCTCCGATACCACTTAACTCTGTATTATATTTTGCTTCTACACCGGTTAAGCCTTGATTGTCGATCCCCGTAAAACCTAGCACATGCGCCGCTAAACTGCCGAAGGGATAAAATCGTTTGTTGTCTTCAGCTACAACGATGCCATCAAGACCCAGCTCTCGTATTTGTTCAGCTTTATCAATTGTAATTTTTCGCCCGCCTGGGCCAAGCTTAACGATCAGCGCTCGTGTTTTAATTTTTTTATAGAGCGTTTCTTGCGACATGTCGAGCAAAGGGGCAAGCGCTGCTGCTGCAGCCTGTTGATCCTTGATTTGGACAGGAATCGCATATACGGTAGGTGAGCTTACGTTGTAGGCGAGCTGAATACCGTTGCGATCAACGATTTCGCCTCGCTTGGCTACGTATGGGATGTTGCGCCTCCATGAATCCTCTGCTTTATCCGCCAGCTGCTCACCTTGCCATAGTTGTACAAAGCTAAGTCTCACACATAATGCTAGGAATGACACCCCAGCAAGTATGAGCACGATAAATAAACGTCGTCTAACCGTTACATTAGATACCTTCATCGCTTGTTCCCCCTCCGCTTGACCGTTTCGAAAGGAGCGCTCAATTGCGCTCATTCCCAGATTATTCGGGACAAGCGGATGATAGAACAAGCTTTAAGCAACATCATATTAGATCCCTTAATAATTCGATATATGGATCACTCAGGAGCAGCGTTACCATTACTGCTTGTATTGGAATTAGCAGCCTGATCTCCATTTGAAGTTGTCTGACCCTCGGAGGTTCCACCGTTGGTGCCAGCTTCATCTTCTTTTCCAGCCTCACTACCCTTATCGCCGCCTTCTGTCGCATCAGGGTTTGTTTCCGCATTGCCAGATTGGCCTTCTTTTCCTGTCGGAGGAGCAAGTACAACTTTGAGCACTCTTACTTTATTCAAAGTCTCTTCCTTCTGAGACACAACAAACCCTTGCCCCTCCGGAATGAGCCGAATGCCGATAAGAGAGGTTAATTCAAGAGCATCCCGCAGCGAAACCCCAGTCAGATCAGGGATAGCCAGCTTTTCACGCTGCTCCGTTATTAAATATATTCGCTGTGTCGGGTGTACGGCTGAACCGGGAGCAGGTATTTGCTGAAGCACGGTTTTACCATTTCCGATCAAATCAAATGTCATGGCCTTCGCTGTTAATTCTGCTTTCGCTTGTTGAACTTTAAACTCTGTTAAATCTGGAACCGTTATTGTCGCTTCCTTCTTCGAGTTTGCAGAACCAGCCGGATAGTTAGGCGCTACTCCCATTTTACGCAAGCTTTTGAGAACGATTTGTTTAAAAGCTGGAGCAGCGATCTTTCCCCCGGAAGCAAAAGTAGTATTTGGCTCATCTACGACGACATAAACGACGATTTTCGGATTATCAACCGGCGCATAGCCAATAAATGAAACAACATATTTGGAATCAGAATAGCCGCTTTTTCCATTTACCGTAGTAACCTTTTGAGCGGTTCCTGTTTTACCTGCTACTCGGTAACCCTCGATATAAGCGTTTTTACCGGAACCCTTATCCTGATCCGATACAACCTGCTCCAAATACTCACCGACTTTTTTAGAGGTTTCCTCTGAGATCACTTGGCGAACCATCTTCGGTTCGAAAGTCGTCGTCGTTTTGGTCGATGGATCTGTCATGCTTTTTACGATTTGTGGTTGAAACAGCTTTCCGCCGTTAGCTACTGCCGCGACAGCTGCAACCTGTTGTATAGGCGTAACCGTAACTACCCCTTGTCCAAAAGTAGCATTCGCAATCTCACTCGGGTATTTAAAGTTAATCGTACCGCTTAGCTCATTCCCAAGCTTAATGCCTGTTTTTTGCCCAAATCCAAAATTCGTGTAATATTCTCTCAGCTTCTGTTCCCCTAATCTCTCATAACCAAGCTTGACGAAGGCAACGTTACTTGAATATTTCAAGCCATCCAAAAATGAAATGGTTCCCCATCCCTCGCGCTTAATATCACGGATTGGATTAGGTACACCTTTCAGTTTGATTTGACCTGATTTGTATAATTCATCTGGATTAAACAAACCTTCTTCAACCGCTGAAGCCAGCGTTACAATTTTGAAGGTTGAGCCGGGCTCATATAAAGATTTAATCGCATGATTGTAAGAGTTCGAGTTGTTTTTCCAATATTCATTCGGATTATATTGCGGCATGTTTGCCATCGCCAATATTTCCATCGTATTAGGATCAGCCGCAATCGCTGTAGCGCTCTTAGGAGAATAGGTTTTCATAATTTCCTGAAGCGCTTCCTCCACATAATGCTGAATTTCGTTATCGATCGTCAGCTGTACATATTGACCGTCTTTGGCAGGCTTGTAGTCTACTTCACCCTCCGTAAGCTGAACGCGTTTTCCGTCCTTCTCATACTTGATATAGCCATCCTCACCCGAGAGCTGCTCATTGAATGAAGCTTCAACGCCAGTCATCGCAACTCCCTCTTTATCCAAATAACCGACAAGCTGTGCAGCTAGAGAATTTTTAGGATAATACCGTTTTAAATTTTCTTGCAAATCGATGCCGACGCTATATACCTCCTTTTCTTTGGCTAAATCTTCACGGAACTGTTTAATTTTATCGGCATGTGCTTTGTCAATTTGCCAGCCTCCGCTACGCACCTCCCGATATACAAAGTAATTCCCGTCCTCTTTTTTGGCAGTTACATTTTTTCGAAGCTCTTCCTTAGAAGTGCCAAGGATGTCATGCAAACCATTAATAATTTCTTCTGCAAGTTCCTGATCGTCAATTAGCTTCGGATTTAACGTCACATTATAAGCGATCGTATCCATTGCCAGAACACTCCCGTTACGATCGGCGATCGTGCCACGCTTGGCCAGCATCTTTTCTTCTGTTGACCATCTTTCTTTTGCAAGTCCATACCATTTGGCGCCTTCTACTACTTGCACAATATAAATTCGGCTTATTAAAACAAGAAAAAGGAGGGTCATTACCCCTCCAAACAATAGTGTCCGCAATCTAATTCTTTTTTTCATCATCGCTCACCCTATTCACTCATTGCTGATTTTATCGCGTCGTCACCTGTATTTACGGTAATTCCACTCTCAATAGAGCTAACCATCCCTTGGGTCTCTGCAAGCTTGCGTATACGTTCTGAATCACTGAGCATCTCTACTTGTTTCTTCAAGTCTTCCATCTCTACATTCATCGTCTGGTATTCGCTATTCAACTTTTTAATTTCGAGGCTCATGTCATAGATTTGCGCGTAGCGTAAAATAATGACACCAGCAACTACAACGCACATTAATACAGTAAACATATACAACAACTTCTCCTGAACCGGTAAGGATTTACGAGTTTTAACAAGCCGCTTCGTTTCCTTGATAACCGGTTGCTGATCCTGCTTTCGCTTAGGCTGCAGCGCTAAATTGCCATTCACATACGCCAATTCAAATCCCCCTCTTACAATTTTTCTGCAACTCTAAGCTTGGCCGACCTTGCACGCGGGTTGAGCTCTAGCTCTCTCTCTGAAGGTACGATCGGCTTACGATTGACTAATTTCACTTTCCCAGCATTGCCGCATACACATAACGGAAAATCGGGCGGGCATGTACATTTCTCCACAAACTTTGCAAACAATTGCTTGCATATACGATCTTCAAGCGAATGAAAAGTGATCACCGATGCTCTGCCGCCAGGGGCTAAGCAGCGAATCGTTTGCTCCAAAGCTTCTTCTTCTGCTCCCAGCTCATCGTTAACTGCGATACGTAGCGCTTGGAAGGAGCGTTTGGCGGGATGCCCGCCTGTGCGCCTAGTTGCAGCAGGAATCGATATTTTTATCAATTCAGCTAATTCACCAGTCTTCTCAATGGGCGCCTTTTCTCGTGCCTTCACAATATTTCTAGCGATGGACCGAGCGAACTTCTCTTCACCATAACGATCCAAAATGCGGGATATATCACGTTCGTCCCAAGTATTGACGATTTCATGAGCGGTTAGATCACCCTCGCGATCCATGCGCATGTCGAGCGGAGCATCATGGTTATAGCTGAAGCCGCGCTCAGCTTCGTCTAACTGCGGACTGGATACGCCAAGGTCGAACAATATGCCATCGACTTGCGGAACGCCATCCAGCATAGGAACGTTGCAATTTCTAAGCTCCTGCTCCAAATCGCGGAAGTTGCTTCTTACGAGTGTAACCTTATCTATATAAGGAGCAAGCCTAACACGAGCATTTTCCAGCGCCCAGTCATCCTGATCGAAAGCGATTAACCGTCCTCCTTCGCCTAACCGGGAGGCTATTAATTCGCTGTGACCTGCACCACCAAGCGTACAATCGACGTAGATGCCATCTGGCTTTATAGCCAAACCGTCAACCGCTTCTTCTAAAAGTACTGTAATATGCTGAAACACGCCTAAGCCCTCCATTCTTGTTGTCTATTCTAGAAGTTGAAATCGAAATCAACGAGCTTTTCGGCGATTTCGTTAAAGGTTTGTTCGGATTGTTCGTAATAACCGTCCCAAGTCTGCTTGCTCCAAATTTCCACGCGACTAGAAACGCCGAGCACCATACAATCCTTGTCCAGCTTCGCATATTCACGAAGATGGCTAGGTATATTTACCCTTCCCTGTTTATCCAGCTCACATTCGGTTGCTCCGGAAAAGAAAAACCGGGTAAATGCTCGCGCATCTGATTTCATAAGAGGCAATGTTTTCAGCTTTTGCTCCAAAACGGTCCACTCACTCATGGGATATACGAATAAGCAATTATCTAATCCACGGGTTGCAATAAACGAGGCTCCAAGCGATTCGCGGAATTTCGAAGGTATGATGATTCGGCCTTTCTCATCAATGCTATGTTGATATTCACCCATAAACATGACTTTGAACCACCCCTCCCCCTATTTCCACCACTTTGCACCACTTTTCCCCACCTAGTAACAGTAGTTCGCCACCTAAAATAAAAATCCTGCTCAGTGAGCAGGATTTTCTAAAATATTTCACACTATTAAAGATTATTAATCATTTCAGCGTTGGCGGCTGCTCTTTTTCAGGCTTGGATGGCTTCGGCGCCGTCTCTTTCCTTCTTCGATAGAACCAAATGATTGGGATTGAAATAACAGCCAATATAGCTAATACAGGCAATGCACCTACTAAAATAACTAACAATAGATTGATGGCATCCCAAACTACTTTTGTACTGTTAACTAGCGCGTCCGACATCCTTCCGCCTAAATGTGGTTTTTCCAAACTTTTATTTTTTAGTGTTTGATTCGTTTGGTACATGCGCAGCTCCACCGTCGAGAAAGCTACATTATTATCCAGATAGCGAACTCTTCCTTTGATTCGTTCAATTTCCTCCTGCACCCCTGAGAGCTGCTGTGAAAACTTTAACAGATCATCAGCCTTTGTCGCTTTATCCATCATGGTGAGCAGTCTAGCTTCAACAAGCTGCTTCGCTTTCAGCCTGGATTCAAGATCCACATATTCCTCAGATACGTCCTTGCCGCCGATATTGCGTTCAAATTCATTATGTTTAATTTGCTCAATCCGATCAATGAACGACATAAACCCTGCAGCAGGAACTTTAATCGTATAGCTTGATCCAATTTCTCCCTCGTGCTTCGTATCTTGAAATTGCAAAAGATAACCGCCGCTTTGATGAATGGCATTGCGCAGCGAGGTTGCTGCAGAAGCTAAATCGTCCACCTGCATACTTAAATTAGCAGTATAAATAATTTTCTGGTTGAATCCATCCGTGCCGATGGCCAGCTGAGCATCAATTCCCCCGCCAGATGCTTTGCTCTCGCCCGATCCCTCAGCTGGAGCCTCTTCCGCTTTAGCAGCATTGTCATTCAAGGTATAGCTCATCTCAGTTTCTACGTTTCTAGAAGCTGTTGTTGATAACATCTGTTCAGAAGCCGAGTTTTTAGAGCTGCTCGTATCCCCATCTGAGGAAGCGCATCCAACAAGCAGAACAACTAGAGAAACAATTGAAATAATTGCAAATATCCCTTTTTTATGTCTATACAAGAAAATACCCCCTTGCTTTTATTTACCTCTAGACGCAATTTGGGAATAAAAGGTTACAACATTGTCCATCAAAACCCGAACATCCGCCGGATCTAATCATCGGTGTAAACGAATCAATTGCTTCTTTTATCTCCACATAAAAAAAACCGCGATTGCTCGCGGCTTCTTCAATGCTTTATTCTGTTTCTTTCCAGCTGTCCAAATATGCCGATTGCTCCGCTGTCAGCTGATCAATGCCGAAGCCTAGAGATTGCAGCTTCAGTCTCGCTACCTGCTCATCGAGCTCATAAGGAACATTGACTACTTTGCTGCCAATCGCTTTGTACTGCTCATTTACATATTTTAGTGCAACAGCTTGAAGTGCAAACGTCATATCCATAATTTCTGCAGGATGACCATCGCCAGCAGCCAAATTAACAAGGCGGCCTTCTGCCAGCAAGTAAATGCTGCGTCCATCCTCCAGCTTATATTCTTCAATGTTGCGGCGAACGGTCCTTACGCTTGAAGATAATGCTGCAAGTTCTGGTTTGTTCGCTTCGACGTCAAAGTGACCTGCGTTGGAAATGATCGCCCCGTCCTTCATCACCTTGTAGTGCTCTCCGCGAATAACATCGCGATTCCCGGTAACCGTTACGAAAAACTCGCCAACCTTAGCCGCTTCGATCATCGGCATTACCGCGAAACCGTCCATATAAGCTTCGACCGCTTTAATCGCATCGATCTCAGTTACGACAACATTTGCGCCAAGACCTTTCGCACGCATGGCTACACCTTTTCCGCACCAGCCATAACCGACAACAACGACGGTCTTGCCCGCAACCATCAAATTCGTTGTGCGATTAATACCGTCCCATACGGATTGCCCTGTACCATAGCGGTTATCAAAAAGATGCTTGCAATATGCATCGTTAACAGCGACCATAGGGAATTTCAGTGAACCGTCTTTCTCCATCGCTTTCAATCGAATAATGCCTGTCGTTGTTTCTTCCGCGCCGCCGCGCAGATTCTCGCCAAACTCTGGATGCTCCGAATTTAGAATCGTTGCAAGATCGCCGCCATCATCAATGATAAGATCAGGCTTCCACTCCAGCGCTTTAATATTAAGTGCTTTAAATTCCTCAGCACTTGGATTATATTTGGCAAATACAGTAATGCCATCCTCAACGAGAGCGGCACAAACATCATCTTGTGTTGATAGCGGGTTGCTGCCTGTTATAGTAACATCAGCACCGCCCGCTTTAACTACCTTAGCCAAATAAGCGGTTTTCGCTTCCAAATGAAGAGCGATTGTAACTTTCAGTCCTTTAAAAGGCTGTTCCTTCTCAAATTGCTCGCGAATCGTATTCAATACCGGCATATGCGCAGCTACCCAATCAATTTTCAAACGGCCTTCAGGTGCCAATGATAGATCGGCTACGATGCTTTTATTTGCTGTACTCATTCCATTTGCCTCCTCATATTTCATAAATAAACGATTTCATGTCCACCAGTACGGCTAAATGGCGCTTCAAGCAGCTTATCAAGCCAAATCAGGCTGTAACGATTCCAATAGGCTGCCATATTAAGCACTCGCTCTTGCGGCTTGTTCTGCGGGTTAATCGACAGATGGATACGATCAAGCTGGCGTGTGGATGCTTCAAATTGTTTGTTGAAGGCATCTACCGTTTTTGAGCCCATATAGTTGATTTGCTCTACTATTTTTTGCAAATTCGTATCCCCAAGCTTAGAGAGCGACGGTTGTACGGAAGTTGCAAGCTCAAGAAGCGGTTTATATAGCTGCTCAAACGTATCTCTTGCTTCGGCAAATTGCTGTTCAATGGACAAGCCATCTTGTGCCTTCAGCCATTTCCCTTTGCTCTCTTCGAAATGTTCCATAACATCCTCAAAGGAAAGCTCATACTTATCCATGTGCTTGGCAACTGTTCCTTCAATTAAAGTATAAGACATACGCGGCACGATAATGGGCATTTCCATATTCAGCGTTCGGAATGCTTCTCCAGTTAAAGCCCAATAGGCAATTTCCCCAGGACCAAGCACAGTCGCAAGAACAGGGAATAAATAATCCTGCATAAGCGGCCGTGTCAGAACATTATTGCTAAGCTGCTGCGGCTGCTCGTCAGCGATCCGAAGGAGCTGTTCCTCCGTTAGCGAAACTTGCTCTTTACGATCTTGGAATTTTCCATCCTTCTTGTGAAGAAGCGTTCTTTCTTCGCCGTTATCCGAGTTGAAGAGAAAAAGATTCGAGCTGCCAGCCGTTACATCCGCCTGAAGGCTGTAACCAAGCTCTCTCACCTTATCTGCAGCAGCAGCATAAGCATGCTCTAATTCATCGTTCTTCTCAATCAGCTTCCTGAACATAGGCGCTTCTATACGACGAATATCCTCATGATCGCCATCCATTAATACTAAGCCGTGATTCCCGAATAAATGACTCAAAATCATTGCAAAAAAATCAGATAATGATTTCGCTTGTTTCGACATTTGGCGCAGTTCCTCTAGCATCACAGGTTTGAACTCCGAATGCGGAAGCGATTGTTCAAGCTCAGCAAGCAGCTCTTCCCATGTTTCTGCTGCAATCATCGTGCGGCTTACAGCTGTACGCGCACCTTCAGGACGCACAACGGACAACTTGCGAAGCTCCTGCTCCGTTGTAATAACGTAGGCATGGTTTGCTTCATCCCAGTCATGATCTTCACCGGCTACCCAAAATACAGGAACAACCGTCCGCCCCAGCTGCTCACTTGCAGCTTTGGCCGCACCTATGATGGATACCGCTTTATGTATGACAAGCAGCGGACCCGTCCATAAACCAGCTTGCTGACCTCCAACCACGACCGGAGCCCCCTCTGCCATCGCAGAAATGGAAGCAAAAACTTCTGGATCAGCGTTAATCGCTTCATTGTAAGCACGAAGCGCGCGAGCTACTTGAGCTGCATCAGCTCTAACCTCTCCGCTTTGCTCCAAACGATTAAAGCGTTTAACCCAATCTTGATCAACTCCCGCATGATAGCCATATAAAGCTTCAATCCGGTCATCGTTTTGATGTATATAAGCCTCTGTCAAAGGCTGTGCAATAGGCAATGCATAAGTATCTGTTCTCATAGCGCAGCCCGTAACCTCCCGCTTAATAGTCGTTAGTACGACTTCATATTTTAAAACTGAACATTTTAATTGTACACAATGGTGAAGCCGTCCGTCAAAACAAAAACACCTCTGCTCGGGAGAGGCGTTTAGCAATTTATTATTTGAGTTAAGCAGTCAGAAACATTTTGCCGATGCCGATGCACATAAAAACGATGTACAGCACGCTCATGGTAAAAAAACTTAGCCGCCATATCGTCCGAAATATCTTTTTGGCATCCACTGCGCCGCGCTTGCGAAATTGGGCGTTTCCAAGCAAACCTCCGCCTAGCAGCATGAATAGCAATATGCCGTAAATCCCGAATCTGCTGTTAAACAGCTCATCAAACAATACAGCAACACAGCCAATTAATAAGGCTGTCGTAACATCCATTGCCAATCGGAACGCTTTTTTTCGATCCTGAATATATGCTCCATATCCAAACAAAATGATGGTGAAGGGTATGATTGGAATTACAGCCAAATAAGCGTATGCATGTTTGATGCTTTCCCAAATCATTTCCATCGGCCTTCACTCCTTCATAGTCGACTTAAGATTTAGTGCTTTAATCATCGTAACTATTGCTTGGTTTAACGGCGCTTGCAGCCCATTCTTCTCAGCCAGCTGCACGACTCCGCCATTAATGGCATCGATTTCTGTTGCTCTGCCAGCTCTTACGTCACTAAGCATAGAAGAAATATTGCTGCTGGTTTGCCTGCAAACCTTTAAAATGAGCTCCCACCCATTCTCCGGCAAGCTCATTCCAGCTTTTATTAACACCAAAACGGTTTCCTCATATAGCGCTTGCATAAGCTTCACGCCGACAGGATGGAGCGGCAGCTGTCCATTCTCCACATCCAATATTGCCGTTAATGGATTAATGACTGCATTAATAAGCAGCTTATTAAAAATTCGATTCTCCAAGTCTTTCGACAGAAAAGAGGTAAATCCTGCCGTTTCCAGCAAAGAAATCAACATTTTTTGCGAGTTATCGAGAGAATCATCTTGATTGCGCTCATTTTCTCTCCATTCACCAAGCCAAAGCTGCCCCTTCCCCGTATGCTCAACCGAACGAACATCGAGTCGTTTCGCCCCCTCTGTGGTCACCGCTGCAAATAGCGGATAGGTAGGAAGTTTGCTTTTAATTCGCTCTAAATGTCCAATTCCATTTTGCATACATACGACTGCCACACGCTCTCCAGCATAGCTGGCAAGAAGCGAAGCAAGCATATTTAGAAAAACTTCATCCAAATCCGATTGTTTAACGCTCAGCAGCACCCAGCGATAGTCGGCATTCTGTGTTGTGACGTCATAACGTTCTCTATGTTCTGAAACAGACCCGCTCCATATACTTTTGATACGAATCGATTTCTCATTTGCTCCATCTAGCTCCTTAAGCCTAATGCCTTGATTAGCAAGCACATCAGCCTGTTCCTCACTGCGCGTCCAAATCGTAACATCCGCCCCTGCTTCTGCTAGCTTCGCTCCATAGAGCAGTCCTAACGAGCCCCCACCTACTACATCTATCTGCACCTTATACTCCTTCCGACCAGCTGCTGCTCATCAATAATATTAGCAAACATCGTATCAAATTTTCCGAAAATATTGCAACTGATACAAGTTTAGCCGACTAGACTCTTCTATAAAAAAAGCGCAAAAGAAAAAGAAGCCGGCCATATAATGGCCAGCTCCTCTTATTTACGCATTATAACCTATTCAATCCGTTCCAAATTGCCGTTAGCATCCATCTTGAATCTCGGCTTAGCTTCATCGTCATTCGTTAAAACGGTAAGCCTTCTTGCACGATCCATAATTTGAATAAGTGTCTTGTAATCGTCGTTCACAGCACGGTAATCCGTTTGAACATTGTTAACCTCTTTGGACAATCTCTCATTCTGATCACGCAAACGGTATAGCTCTTCCTCTTTGTCTTTCAGTTCCTTCTCATACCATTTGAGTTGGCGGGTTAAATCCTGATAGGTCGTCTTCCATCCACGGAGAAAACGAATAACAGCATCTACCGATAAACTTTCCTCGATTGCACCACTCTCTTGCTTGAATCCACGTTCTTCCGTTTCAAAAACGGCAATCGATGAAACATGCGGCGTTGCGATAATCGTTTGTTTTTTTAAATAATTACGCTTCTGGCGCTGCTGCTTAGCGATTTGTATTGCATCCTCATACCTTTTGCGAACGCAACTGTTCCAGCGGAATCCGCATGCTGCGGATGTACGCCCAATTCGTTCGCCCACTTCTTCAAATGCTGCAAGCTGAGTACTACCTTCGCGAATATGGCGTAGTGTAACCTCGGCGAGAATTAAATCATCGTCCGGACTCCACGCATCTTGTCTAACTGCTGTCATGCAACAAAAACCTCCTAACGTAAAGGCGCTTACTTTATCTCTATGCCCTTGGTAGAGTTCATAGAATCTATTGGATACTAATTTGTATAACCAAATTTTCAATTACTCATACATGTTAGCTCTTATATTTGAGCAAACTATATCTAAGTCAACAGGAGTTAATTAGATGCAAACAAAAAATTTGCGATTTCTTCACGTATTTTGGTTTACACTTATTACACCAAACGTTATAATGATCATTAGAAAATCGGGTCGCAGCGAAAGGGGGATGTTATCATGGCACGTATGTATCGGGTACTTGGCTTTTGGACCCTGGTAATCGGACTTATGGCTTTCGCAGGCCATATGACGGAATTTGCGCTATTGTTTTTTGCACAAGCCGTTGCTTTCGTATTTCTAGGCTACTTGAATTTCTCCGAAAGAACTTACATTGTAATGTTCTGGGGATATATGATCATTTCATTCGTGGGTTTCACGTATTGGTCGGTCTTCAAGATGGACTTGCCGTTCTAACAAAGGCGTCAGCGAAATACGCTAAGGCAAGCTTTAATCAAAGCCATGAAAGAACAGCCATTATCCTAAATGATAATGGTTCGTTATGCGCTTAAGGTAAGAACAAACAAGAGTACATATGAGTTCTTTTCCTTAAACAAAAAAGTGTCAGCCCCTTTAGGGCTGACACTTTTTTTGTATATCATTCATCCTTTTTCCAAAACCATCACCTTAAACGCCTCACTCATCTGATCGCTTAGCAGCAGCTGCCTAATCGCTCTATTCCTTCGCGCCTCTTTGCTGAAAGGATCTGTGCTGTTGTGATTTTGAAGCATATCCATTACGCCGTGCTCAATCAAAAATTGTTTTTGTGTCATATAGCCTGCTACTTGAAATCCGCTTTCTTCAGCGGAATGATGTATAAAGGTAAAGGGGACATGTGAAGTGATATCCTGCTCTCCGATTCGACTATACGGATTGGTGTTCGTCTGATGCCGCGAATAACACATAAGTGTACCAAGCATCCGGTGCTCCGCCGCATATTCCTCCGCTTTATGCCCATAATCAATAATGACGAAACGTCCCCTAGTCATCACGGCTCCAAGCTTATTAAGGAAATCGACTGCACCAGCATGCACCTCCGTTTGCTGCCCTTCAAGCAATTGAATATGATCCCGATTAAGCCAATTTGTAATCCGATTATCGGTAAGCGGCATTTGAACCTCAACGAAACCACGCTCATCATCATAAGCAACGCCTAACTCCATCAGCTCTCCATTCACTAGCTGCACACGGTGTACAGGAAAAGCATCAAACAGCTCGTTTGCGAGCACAATCGCTGGCTGCTTAAGCCAGGTCTCCCCCCAAGCATCATCTGAAGATGAAAGCAGCGGTTCTTCACCCGATAAGCTTAAATCTGCAAAGGCTTTCCGCGCTGCTTCAGCATGCGCAGGATGATCCTCAATTAGAATTGGCTGCATTTTACTTTTCCAATCCAAGTCTCGCTCACAACCTGCAGCCGCAATTTGAGCAGACAATCGCCCCGTACCTGCTCCCCACTCGATCAGTTTAAGAGGTTTATCCACTAATGCCGCATAGTCCAGCGCATATTTCGCTAGAACTTCAGCAAGCACCTGCCCAATGCCTGAGCTCGTATAAAAATCACCCTCCTTGCCCACTCTAATTGGCCCTGAACGGTAATAACCATATTGCGGATCATATAGACATGCCTGCATATATTGAAAAAAAGAGATGCATTTGACTGAACTCCAGCCTCCATCCTCATCTACAAACTTGCCATACGTTTTTGCACCCGCTATTTTTTCCGCAATTGAGGCTGCGAGCTCGTTTTCCATCATCATAAGGTTCATCCTTTTCCAATTGTAAGATATAATAGAATGGATTGCCGCATAAAATGAATGCTGAGGAGGGACGATGCCGTTGACATTGCCAGCCAGGCGCAATCGATTTTCTATCGCAGCCACTTCGATGCTACTCATTTTCTTGTTCCTGTTTCGGCTTCCCGCTTGGGCTGAGCCTCTGCCGGCTGATGAGGCGGATATGCATGCACTGCTTGAGAAAAGCTTGTCTGTCGTGGAAATCGATAAAGAAATCATCCGCATACAAGAACAGAAGCAGCAGCTCATGCTGACGATGACGGACACGGAGAAGCAGCTGCTCATACAAGAACAGCAAATAGCGGACAAGCAAGCAGAAGCAGGAAATGTGCTGCGCGCTTACTATATGGGAGAACGAGATTTTTTGCTTAGCGCTCTTTTATCGTTCGATTCATTATCGGAGTTGTTTCAAATGTTGGATTATGCCGAAATTATACTTACTCATGACAAGCATACCTTGAATACATATGTCGAGCAATACAAGAAAGTTAAAGTGGGTTACGAGAAGCTTGAAGCTAGGCAGAATGAGCTCAATACGATTGAACAACAGCTCAAAACGCAGAGAGAGCGCGTAGTTGCGCTTGAGAAGCAGCTTGACGAGCAGCTAGCTGGCAGATCAGATGCCGATCGCATACGCATTTTGATGAAGGAGCTTACTTCTTACTGGGAAACAGCAGGAATAGCTGAAGTGAAACAATATTTCAGAGCACTCTCGAAGGCTATGCAGAAGCTGCCAAGCTGGGTACAAGAAAATAAGCAGCTGCTCGAAATAAAAGGTTTTCAATACACCATTCGCGTGCCCGAAGATGATTTAAATACATTCCTTCGCGAGCAAAATGATATCTTCAATCATTTCTCTTTTGAATTCATTGATGACAAGGTCATTGCTCAAGGAAAACGCGACAACATGGAAATAAAAATCAGCGGTCACTACACGATCGAAAATGATCCCAAAAACGCCATCCTATTTCATGTCGATGAACTCATATTTAATGGCTTCTCCCTTCCTGACACGACACGCAGTGCGCTCGAGAAGGAATTCGATCTCGGATTTTATCCTGATTTAATTGTTTCGTTTCTTAAAGCGAATGCTGTTGAAATGAAAGACGGAGAACTGACCATCAAGCTCAGCCTAAAGTTATAGCTGCTGTCATCATTCATCTATCAAGCAAAAAAAACAGCCGGCCATCATTGCAAAATGAGGCCGGCTGTTTTTATTTCACTCTAACGCGGCAAGCGACTTCATATATTCAGCCAATTGAAAATTGCCATCGGAAAACATTGCCCATAACTTCTCCCTTTGACGCCATTTCTCAGGCCAAATGGGATCTGAAATCGGGAGATCTTCATCTGCAAGCTTAGTGTTCAGCGCATTTTTCCACCAAGCAGGCGGGATATGAATTTGATCGCTTTGAAGGGTGCTGTTAAACGAATATAATGATGATCTTGCAGGTAAGATGCCAAATCGGTCATAGGTCATCTGTTGATTCATTAATTCGGTCATTTCCCCAATCCAGAGCATCGCTTCCTCTTCTTCATCGCTGTTTGAGGAAATCGCGTAGCTTCGTCCATTCAACCATGGATAATAGACTTGCTCACGATTAATCGTTAATTTCATTCGCAAATCCTCATTTAAACGCTCGTATTGATTCCACGGAATTACAGCTGCAAACAGATTATTATTTTGAAACTCCTCTGCTAATTGATTGATTGCATCCACATCGATTCTGCTCAAATTCACTTCCATTTGTTGAAACCATTCCAACTGCTGAGTCTGCTGCTCACTCAGCGGAAGCAATTTCAATAAGTTGGCTGGTTTCGTTTGAAACGCGGCTAACCAAGTTAGCTGCTGCTGCAAATCGCCTGCACTCCAGTTTACAATACTCGCTTGCGGGTGAAGCTCGATCATTTTTGAAGCGGCGGCCTGAAAGGAAGCAAAGTCAGAAGGAGGCTCCTTAAGACCTGTCTCCTTAAGCAGTGCAGAGTTCCAAACGATGATATACGGGTTTAAGTCCTTTGGTACGCCCCATAAATAACCGTTCCATCTGAGCGAATCGAGCAATCCTGTCATTTGATCGGTGAGCGTGTCACCTGTCATCATGCTGTCTGCAGGCTTTAGAAACCCTCGTACAGCAAATGATCTAACCCATCCATTATCTAACAGCATAATATCTGCGGCTTCTCTCTGCTGGCTCTGAAGCGTCCACAGATCGTATGCTCTTTCCTTATTCGGCTCATTTGAAAGCTCGACTTGAATATGAGGATATTTCATCATAAAATTCCGGTTTAATTCCTGCAGCTGTTGATATTGCATGTTCGGCAAGGAAACGCTTACAGTAATGTCAGACAGCTGATCAACAACTAGAGTACCGGGAGCGGGTTGAACATTTGTTTTCCCGTCAGGTTTTCCAGTGCTTGCAGGGTTTGCATTTCGTGAGAATGGGATAAGTAATAATGCTGCTAACAGTAATGTGCCGAATAAAACCAGCACGTATTTTCTGGGAGTCACAGCCTTCTTCCTTTCATCCTTAAATCTACTAAAAATAGGATAACAATAATTTGTTTTTTTGTCCAAAAAACCTTATATTTTTGCAAATAAAAAAAGCCCCTCTCCAAAGAGGGGCACAATCGTTATAGTAAATCCGCTGCCAATTGGGCTAGCTTGGAGCGTTCGCCTTTCTCAAGCGTCATATGGCCGCTGATGCCTTCTGCTTTGAAGCGTTCCACAATATGGGTCAAACCATTGCTGATCGAATCCAGATAAGGGTGATCTATTTGCTCAGGATCTCCCATAAGAACGATTTTACTTCCTTCACCGACCCTCGAAACAATCGTTTTCACCTCATGTTTCGTAAGGTTCTGTGCTTCATCAATAATAATGAATTGCCCGGGAATAGATCGGCCACGAATGTAAGTTAAAGCCTCGACCTGAATGCTGCCCATTCCCATCAATATTTTATCAATGTCGCCTGATTTCTTCGTATCGAACAAATACTCCAAATTATCATAAATCGGCTGCATCCATGGCCGCAGCTTCTCTTCCTTCTCGCCTGGCAAATATCCGATATCTTTCCCCATAGGTACAACAGGCCTTGCGATTAGCAGCTTCTTGTATTTATGCTCATCCTCCGTCTTCAGAAGACCCGCTGCCAGCGCGAGAAGCGTCTTACCCGTACCAGCCTTGCCGGTAAGTGTCACGAGCGGCACGTCGTCATTTAGAAGCAGCTCAAGCGCCATGCGCTGCTGAGCATTGCGAGCGGTTATTCCCCAAACCGGATCATTGCTTAAAAATAAAGGCTCAAGCCTCGCCCCGTCTTGGCTAACCTTAAGCAGCGCTGACTTCGAGGTTCCCATTTCATCGCGCAAAATCACAAATTCATTCGGATTTAATCGAATATTTAGGTGCATGTTGTTAACTGTAAGGAAGCGATAAGTGTAAAACTCGTCTATGACTGCGGGATGAACATAAAGCGTCATATAGCCCGAATAAAACTCCGACGAAACAACAACCCGATCAGATAAATAATCTTGAGCCTGCAAGCCTAGAACATCAGCTTTGATACGAACGAGTACATCCTTGCTAACTAATACGATACTTTGTTTCTCCGGCTCATTTTCCTGTTCTATATGGTAATTCAGCGCAACCGCCAAAATCCGATTATCGTTGGACATTTCCCCAAACATTTCTTGTACTCGCATGAAGCTGCGGTGATTTAATTCTACCTTGAGCAAGCCGCCGCTAGGCAGTTCAATCCCTTCATGCAAGTGGCCTATTTCTCTCATCTTATCGAGCAGACGCGAGATCGAACGCGCATTTCGCCCTAATTCATCAGCCAACCTCTTCTTTGAATCAATTTCTTCCAACACAACCGCGGGAATTATGACTTCATTATCATCGAAAGCAAAAATCGCTTGCGGATCATGAAGCAGCACATTTGTATCGAGCACGAATATTTTTTTCATGAGAACCCTCCCGGTGTTGGATATTCATTAGAGGCCATACATAGCATATCGCTGCTGCGGGTAAACTATGGCGGACAGGTGACTATCAGCTATTCATCGAGAAAAAGAGGTGTCAAACATGTACAAATGGCTTACTTCTGCGATCATTGTTGCGATTGTTGCGACAGGTTGCAGCACCGTCGCACGTAATGAAACATCACCCTCTCCACGAAATGATGGCCGTGTCCATACGCAGCAAACCGAGCCAAGGAAAAAAGAAATTAAAAACTCAGAACAGGTTGCGGTACATCTGGAGCAGTTGGCCAAAGGAATTGACGGAGTTACGAACGCGCACTGTGTCGTGTTCGGGAATACTGCAATTGTTGGCATCGATGTAGACGCCAAGATGGAGCGTTCTAGAGTCGGTACAATCAAATATGCCGTAGCCGAAGCATTCCGTAAAGATCCATACGGTATAGATGCACTCGTGACTGCAGATATCGATATGTCCCAGAGAATCAATGAAATCGGCGCCGATATTAGACGTGGCAAACCGATATCCGGCTTTGCCGAGGAGATGGCCGATATTATCGGCAGAGTAATTCCACAAATGCCGCGTGATGTCATCCCTCAGGAACTCGAGAAACAAGCTCCAAAAATGAATAAGAAATTGTAAAGGCATCCCTGAAGACACAAAAAGCCTAGTGAGCTATCACTAGGCTTTCTTCACAGCTACGAGAACCTGTACAACAAAGGTGTTCGCAGCAATATTCATATTCGGTTCCTCGCACGCAAGGGTAGTGGACAAGCTTACGACGTCGTCGTTCGCACTAAGCCCACCAGAAAAGTTCAAGGCCAGTCCGTCAGAAACCGCATCAATTCTGTGCATTAGAACGATAGATTGCTTATGCAAAACTTCGATCGGTAGCTCGGATACTAAGGATACGGTATTGGTCATTCGCATGACCTCCTTCTGAACAGATTTCAAAAATGGCCTCTGTAGATTTATTATAGCTATAATATTAGCTATAGTCTACGGTTATTCAGCCATTTTTGCTTGGAGTGCAGCCCGAGCTTCCTTCAGCTTCTCTTCGTCCATATAAACATAAGGACTTCTCCAAGTTCCTTCAAGAGGGATGAATGTAATATCATTGCGGCTTAAACCCAAATAAGTAGTCATCATATTTTTAATTTCTTTGGAAGGCATATCCAGCGTCAAGTTTTTACCGACTGCTTGCATGACGGACCCAATCTTCGTAACGCCGTCAAATGATTTCATCTTGTCCGTTAGTGCTCCGATAACTTGGCTTTGACGAGCATTGCGCTCAAAGTCGCTTGACATGTTTTTCCCATTATTTGATTTGCGGTAACGAACAAAGTCTAGAGCTTTCTCACCGCTTAGCGTTTGAACGCCTGCTTCCAAATCGATATTTGTGCCATCAGCAGAGTCCTTGTATTTCATACGCTTATCTACATCCACTGTCACGCCGCCAAGCGCATCAACAACATCTGCGAATCCTTGGAAATTAATGACTGCAGAGTATTTAATGTCGATGTCGAACAGCTTGCTCATAACATTCCGCACTTCTTGCTTCGCATCCGCATAAGCTGCTTCTTTGCTTAATTTCTTCTTATTGAGCGCATTCATATAGAAATCAGCATAAAAGCTATTGGCTTTGCGAGCTCGGTATCCTTCGATATCAATGTTAGTATCCCGAGGAATGGTAACGATAGTAGCGCTCTTCGAATTCGGATTAAATACAGCGACCATCATAACGTCTGTATTCAAACCTCCTCCATGAGCACGAGCATCGATTCCCATCAGAAGCATGGCAACTGCCTTCTCATTTACAGCTTCTCCAGGCGGTATAACGACCTCTTCATCAACTGGCGATGAAATTTCATCAATGGCTTTATCCGCTTGCAAGACCAAATAAGTTAAACCCGCTGCTACGATCAGAAGTATTGAAAATAGCAATGTAAAAAAGATTTTCATTGCCGAACGTTTTTTTCGCGGCTTCTGCTTTTTTGGTTTTGCCGGTGGACGAGAGCCCGTTCTTGGTGGTAATGCTGTTGATCCTTTACTCATATGATCCACCTTCAAGTTCAGTTGTATTTGGGATTGGATTCAATATCCGTCAAGAGCTGTTCACCCAGCTCACGAGGATAAAGCTGAAGTTTGGTACGGCCATCCTTCTCGTATTTCACATGAACCATCGTATCATCGGTCTTCGTAATTACAAATTCCGTCAACCCATGATCCTCTGTCAATATTTGCTCAAAAAACGTTAGTGTCTCAAATGCTGCATTGTCATCGGGACGAGCATCAGCAACCAGCTTGATTTGAAGCCAGTTGAATAGTGCGTCCTCGAACTTCATTTGCCGGATTCCGCATTTGGAGATTGACTGTCATTTGGTTTGTTGCCCTTCCATTTGTCGTACAATTGACGACCACGGAGCATAAGCATCATAAGAACGGCTACTCCCATACATTGAATGATTGGCAGCTTGTCCACCTGCAAAATCATTAGAACGAAAGAGCCGAAGGCAATCAATGCATACACTAAAATTTCTTTAAATAACGGAAGCTTCTGCTGTGCACGAAATACTTTATTGAATATGTATATCGTAAAACCCAGAATGATTAAATAAGAGACTAGCTTATGATCGCTTAGCCATGCTTGCATATCGTATTCCTCCCTCATTCATTGTAAACGGCTTTCGCCGTGCTTTAGTTGCACAGTACGCATAACACTGTGAAATATAAGTGGGATTATAAGTTAAGCAACTTATAATCCCACTTATATTTTAAAGAAAACGTAAGGCTTTGCAGAGCAAAACCTTACGTTCATTTAGAAAACTAATCTTACACGCTTGCTTGCGCATTTTTACGGTTTTTGTCCGCACGTTCGCGCTCGCTTTTGTTCAAAATTTTCTTGCGAAGACGAATCGTCTTCGGTGTAATTTCACAATACTCATCATCATTCAAGTACTCAAGCGCTTGCTCAAGTGAGAATAGACGCGGGCTCTTCAATGTTACGGTATCGTCTTTACCTGCTGAACGAATGTTGTTCAGTTGTTTTACTTTACAGATGTTTACGATGATGTCGTTCTCGCGAGTGTGCTCGCCAACGATCATACCTTCATAAATTTCTGTACCTGGCTCCAAGAACTGAATACCGCGATCCTCTACGCCCATCATGCCGTAGAATGTTGATACACCATTTTCACTTGCAACAAGAACACCTTGACGACGGCCGCCTACACCAGCGCCAGCTAGAGGTCCATAGCTGTCAAAAGCGTTGTTCATAATGCCGTATCCGCGTGTCAAAGTCAAAAATTGTGTACGGTAGCCAATCAAGCCGCGAGCAGGGATTTTGAATTCTAGACGCACTTGGCCATTGCCGTTGTTGATCATGTTGATCATTTCTGCTTTACGAGTTCCTAGGCTCTCCATTACTGCGCCCATGCTCTCTTCAGGCAAATCAATAAGAAGACGCTCGTAAGGCTCTACTTTCGAACCATCGATTTCCTTAATGATAACTTCAGGTTTGGATACTTGAAGCTCGAAACCTTCACGACGCATGTTCTCGATAAGAATACCAAGGTGAAGCTCACCGCGACCTGAAACGACAAAAGCATCTGGGCTGTCTGTTTCGTCAACGCGAAGGGCTACGTCTGTCTCAAGCTCTTTGAATAGACGCTCACGAAGTTTACGGGAAGTTACCCATTTTCCTTCACGGCCTGCAAACGGGCTGTTATTAACGAGGAAAGTCATTTGAAGTGTTGGCTCATCGATTTTTAGAACCGGCAACGCTTCTGGATTTTGTGGATCTGCAATGGTTTCTCCGATGTTGATTTCACGAATACCAGCAATCGCAACGATATCGCCCGCTCCTGCTTCTTCGATCTCAACACGTTTCAAACCAACGAAACCAAACAGTTTCTCAATTCTTGCTTGCTTAACTCCGCCTTCACGAGTCATAACGGCAACAGTTTGACCTTGTTTAATCATGCCGCGGTTAACACGACCGATGGCAATACGGCCAAGGTATTCGTTGTAATCAAGCAAAGTTACAAGGAATTGCAATGGCTGTTCTGTATCTTCAGTTGGGGACGGGATGTTGCTTACGATTGTTTCGTAAAGTGCTTCCATGTTCTCATCTTGTTTTTCTGGGTCAAGACTTGAAGTACCCATCAATGCAGATGCATAAACTACTGGGAACTCAAGTTGAGCGTCATTTGCACCAAGTTCAATAAACAGGTCAAGAACCTCATCTACAACTTCTTGAGGTCTTGCATTTGGACGGTCAATTTTGTTAACTACAACGATTGGCGTTTGGTTTGACTCAAGCGCTTTGCGCAAAACGAATTTCGTTTGCGGCATACAGCCTTCAAATGCATCAACAACCAAAAGAACGCCGTCAACCATTTTCATGATACGCTCAACTTCGCCGCCGAAGTCAGCATGTCCAGGCGTATCAACAATGTTGATCAAATAGTCTTTGTAATTGATTGCTGTGTTTTTTGCCAAAATCGTAATACCGCGTTCACGCTCAATGTCATTTGAGTCCATTGCGCGCTCTTGCACTGCTTCATGGTCGCGGAACGTGCCTGATTGTTGTAGCAGTTTGTCAACCAATGTCGTTTTACCATGGTCAACGTGGGCAATAATTGCGATATTCCGTAAATTCTCTCTTGCTTGCATAACTTGTAATCCACTCCAATTGTTTTTTATTTAAATCTTTTACCAACGCTTGCGTTTGCTTAGCATCATCCAAACACCTGCTGCAATTAACGCAACAGCAATCGCATAAATCCCCCAGCTCCACAAAAGCACAAGAATGACAAACACAGCCGATGCGGCAGCAAGCGCAATCGATGCCGTGAGTACAACACGCGGTCTGGATGAACCGAACAAATAATATTCGTAAAGACCAGCTGCCACTCCAAAGATAAACAGCGGCCACAAATATTTCATACTATCCCATCCAAAAAGGTTGCAAACGACAAACAGCAGGGCATATACGACGAGCATTCCGCCTGGGACGAGCACGACCGCCGGAACTAATCTGCCGAAGTAGAGAACATGCAGAAGCACGCCGGGAATTAAGACGAGCAGCGGCCAGAAGATTGCGCCCAGAAAGCTGAATACACCTAACTTGCCCAACAAAATAACGACCCCGGCTAACAGCAAAATGATTCCAGCGGAATATTTGTTATTAGGCATTCGCGTTCCGCTCCTTACAGCGCCTTTCGCATATGTTGACGAAAGACGACAGTTTTTATCTATATTAGTTTATAGGAACTGAGGCAAAAATACCAGTACGTTGCGAGGGTCTTAACAAAAAAAAAACCGTCCCGCATTATTTTGCGTGAACGGAGCGAGTCATAATCCTTATAAAACAGCCTTTTTTTTGACAATTGCGAGTACAATGACAAGCGGAACACAGAGCAAAGGAATGGCTTCAGCAAGCGTTTTTGACCCATGAAACAGCAAATCATTCATGCCAGGGTCATGCATTAGCATTCCACCTGCCGCATAAGCGAGTAAAGCTGCCCCAATATAGGAAAGAGCAGGAAATTTTTGAAGGAGCGTTCCCAGCATTTGGCTTCCCCAAATAATCATAGGTATGCTGAGCGCAATTCCGAGCAAAATAAGTACAATATCTCCATCTGCTACCGCTGCAATAGCGAGAACATTATCAAGACTCATAACGAAATCGGCTACAACAATTGTCCATATCGCTTGACCAATCGTTTTTGCTTTTTTCACCGTATGCATATCCTGATTGCCGCCTGCCTCTGCAAGCAGCTTAACCGCTATGTAGAACAATAGCAAAGCTCCTACGGCTTGTAAAAAAGGCACCTGAAGCAGTTTAATCGCAACGACGGTCAACACGCATCTTAAGCCTACAGCAGCCATTGCACCCCACCATACAGCCCGTTTACGCTGCTCTGGCGGCAGTTGGCCGCTAGCCATTGCAATCACAATGGCGTTATCTCCGCTAAGCAATACATTAATCAAGACGATTTCGATAAATATAATAAGGCTGTCCAAGTTACATACCCCCTCTAATCAGCTGTATGAACAAGCTGTGAGGAATATGTCCATAAAAATTTTTGAATCCCTCTTCACTGTGCAGCGTATTTATTGTAGACTTCAAGATATTCCTTTTTATGGAAGGTGGAAATGACTTATGGAACTATTCTCTGTCGAGTTTTTCTCCGCCCTGCTGACCATCGTTTTCATCGACCTTATATTGGCTGGTGACAACGCCATTGTTATTGGGATGGCAGCACGAAACCTACCTAAGGATCAGCAGAAGAAAGCCGTTATATGGGGAACGGTTGGAGCGATTATCATACGAATCATTGCCACCTTGCTTGTTGTTCAGCTTCTAAATGTTCCTTGGCTTAATCTTGTTGGAGGACTTCTCCTAATATGGATCGCATACAAGCTTCTCGTACAGGATGATGCACATGATGGCATCAAATCAGGCAATACCCTTTGGCAGTCGATACGCACAATCATTATTGCCGATGCGGCCATGGGACTTGACAACGTAATCGCAGTTGCAGGCGCAGCCCATGGGAACACTTTGCTCGTTATTCTTGGGCTTCTCATCAGCGTACCAGTTGTTGTATGGGGCAGTACGATATTCATCAAACTAATCAATCGCTATAATTGGATCGTTTATCTAGGCTCAGCGGTTCTTGCATATACCGCTGCAAAGATGATCACACATGAAAAATCGTTTAAAGCATTTTTCGAGAATCAACTCCTCTTCTGGTCCTTTGTTATCATAGTCATTATTCTTACAATCGCAGCTGGATTATTGACCAATAAAGGCAAAAAACAAAAGGCAGAACAATTAAATAGCGATTCCACTAAGGGAGAACATTGAAAAGCCGTTGTGTTGTTGCATCCAGCAACGATACAACGGCTTTTTCTCATGCTTTAGAAATCATTTTATTCAGTTTATAAATAACCGCGCATTAGGAACAATTTGCTTCGCTTGCGATGGGCTTGACCAAGACAGCCGGGCATGCGCATTCCCGCCATTTTCTAAATATTCCATCTTAATATCGTACTTAACTCCCGCTGTTAATGATATAGTCGCGCTGAGCTCACCGTTCATCGACTGCCACTGGTTAATCAGCTGCTGGCCATTTACCCACAAGCGAACCCCATCGTCCGTATGGGTATAAAAGGTATAGGTTTCGGTGTATTGAGGCTGTACTTTGCCAGTCCACCGTGCCGTGAACCACTCTCCCGGCACATTTACGGTAGGTCGATCGCCGCCCCAATCGAAGTCAATAACAGCATCTACCCGCTCAAGCTCAAGACTGCCAAAATCGCCAGCAAAGTATTGCCCGAGCAAACCATTTCCAGTGCCGGTTCCTCCGCCAGGTGCCGCATTTGTTGTAACGTTAAGGGTATTGCTTGCGGCGGAAATATTGTTTGCAGCATCTTTGGCTTTCACCGTGAAGCTGTAAGCTGTGCTCGCCGTTAAACCGGTCACTGTAAATGAAGTCGCATTTGATCCTGTTGTCGTACCTGACAGATTGCTTCCATTATAGATATTGTAGCCTGTTACACCCACATTATCTGTCGATGCGCTCCAAGTTAGATTAACGCTTGTATCTGTTTTGCTTGGCGATGCTAGATTAGCTGGCGCGCTAGGTGATACAGTATCCCCTGGATTTGGATTTTGGCCGCCAGATGCTGATGCAAGTCGTGCATTGGCCCAATCTGCATGATCATAGCCGATTCCGTCACCAGCATCACCGACAACAAGCTTGAGCACGTTTACACCCGTAACATCAAGATCAATACTTTTTGTCGCTGTATTGGCATTCATAACCCCGCTGTCATAGGCCTTAACCCCATCTGTCCATACCTCAAAAGTAACCGTTCCGTTGTTCACAGCCTGTACCTCGTCATCTACTCCGACATCGGATTGAAACCGATAGTAGCCGCCATTTAAGTTATAAGTGATTTCAGAGATTGCATGAGTACCGATTCCTTTGGCATATGTTGTGCCATTTAAAGTAATCGTGCGCTGTTCATTGCTTTTATCCTTCTGCACATTGCCCCAGCCCGTCGTAGCTGATGCCCACGTCAGGTCGCTAATATACGTATTGACTGCCGGAGCGTTAGTCGTTACATTGACCGTATTGCTCGCCGCAGATCGATTGCCCGCTCCGTCCTTCGCTTTAACGGTAAAGCTGTATGCTGTGCTAGGCGTCAACCCTGTTACCGTTAAACTTGTCGAACTGACACCAGCAGTTGTTCCTGCCAATACGCCGCCGCGGAAAACTTCGTATCCTGTAACAGCCACATTGTCACTTGATGGTGACCAGGTCAAGCTGACGCTGACATCCGTATGGGACGGAGAAGCCAGATTGGCTGGCACCGTAGGCGCAGTCGTATCAGGAGCGTTCGTTGTCACGTTCAGCGTGTTGCTTGCCGCCGATAGATTATTTGCAGCATCCTTCGCTTTGACCGTGAAGCTATAGGCTGTGCTTGGAGAAAGACCTGTGGCAGAGAATGCTGTACTTCCAGCGCCAGTTGTTGTTCCTGCGAGTGTACCGCCTCGATAAATCTCATAGCCGCTTACACCTACATTATCCGTGGATGGTGACCATGTGAGGTTCACGGATACGTCTGTCTTTGAAGGCGACGCAAGGTTTGTTGGAGCGCTAGGCGCCTGTGTATCTGGCGGTCCGGCATTTACAATAACTGTTTGCTCCTTCAAGCTGGCTCTTCCTTCATTGTCCCAAACTACGAGTGTAACACGGTAGGTACCTGCTTTCTGATACGTATAGGTAGGGCTTACCGTTGTGCTTGGTACACCTTCTCCGAAATCCCATAAATGTTCAGAAATGGAGCCATTATCTGTTGAGCTGTTTGTAAACGTTATTGGTGTGCCTAATTGAACAGCAGCCGGTGAAGTAAAGTTTGCCACCGGCTTCGGATTCGAGAATCCGCGGCTTGTCAGCTGCGTATTCGTGCCGTTACCGCTAACGGTGTTGCCGCTCCACTCCAAATTCGCTGCACTAGCAGGATACTGATCAATGGATTCACCTGTATTGCCTGTAATTACATTATTGATGAAGCTCAAACGGTCGATGCCTGATGCGGTTGTAATCTCGATCCCCTTGCGACCGTTGTTGATGATCTGATTGCTGTCGAACGTCAGATTCTGTGAATTGCCATGGATACGAACGGCATTGCCGCCATAACCAGAATAAGCGGCTTGCGGGTTGTCGCGCGGACCGTCCTTAAATGTATTTTTGTAAAAATATTGATATTGCTCCGTTTGGCCGGTACCCTCTCCTTGCAGCTGCATTCCCCACATGACTATATTTTGAATCGTATTGTAGCCCCAATATTGATACCCCGTTCCAGGCGACTGCTGCATTCCGACCTGCTGGCCTCCATCAACAAGATTGCCTGTCGTTACGCCATGCTCAACCATCACCTCAAGGCCCATATTCCCCACAGAGCCGTCTGTAGCCTTAACGACATTATTGCGGACTGCGATATACTTGGAGCGCACAGCGCTGATCCAGTGGTCAACCTGGTTGTTCTCAATTAAGGAATAATCACAATCGGTGTGAAGCTCGATGCCTAATCCCTCCGTATGATGGCCCGTTCCTGTAATATTGTTGCCTCGGACGACTACGTATTGACAGCCGTCATTAGCAAAAATGCCTCCTCGCCCCGTATCTTGAATCGTATTATTCAAAATTTGAGCGCCATTCGAGCCCCAGCCTGCTCTTACCGCACCGCCCCATGCGGAGTTAACGCCAATATTTGTGATGATATTGTCGCTAATCTCAATATTTGGAGAGCCGATTGCATACAGCGCAAACGGTCCAAACCCCGCAGAGGCTGTAAAATCCTTTACGCGCAATTGGCTCATCTTATTGTTGCTGCCGCCCTCAGAAACAACCGCTGACAAAATCGTATTATTGCTGTTGCCATCGAGTGTCAGGTTAGATATTTGTACATTGGATAGATTATAAAAGCTGAACATTCGTTCTTGCCCTGTCGAGGTTGACTTAATTATTGTCGTATCGCGGCTTTCTCCTTTAATATGAACACCTGATTTTCCAGTAACCGTTCCGCTCAAATAATAAGTCCCTGCTGGAATATAAACGGTATCACCAGAGACTGCAGCATTAATCGCATTTTGGAACGCCGTTTTATCGTCTGCGCCATCCGCTCCATTCGCGCCGTAAGCGGTTACATTTAAGTTTGCAGCAAATGCTTCTGGCACTGGAACAAACGGCAGCATCAACGCAATAGACAAGGAAACACCTAGCAGCTTAGCTTTCATTGATTTTAAAGTCATCTTCTTACATCCTCTCTTTAATCAAATGTTAAGCGACTTCCTTACTATCGACCTAATGTCATTAACGATCCTCCCTTCCTTTTTCTATGGAACAGCAAAGTATCACTCCTGCCTCTCTCTACATCTATCATGTCAAATCTACTTCACGAAAAAAAACTGTACAATAACATAATCCTTGCAAAAGATGACTATATTATTTACGGTTTACTGGATTAACTAGGAATGAGAGGAATAGATCATAGAAGCTCATTTCGAAAAAATCCCACCCCTTTCTATAGGGATGGGATCTATTTGTATTTTTACAGCGGCATTTGAATCGTTTCGCCTGCATTTAACTTGATTCGCGGCCACGAGATGGAAGCGCATTGTCCTAAAGGATTGAAACTAGCATCCTCTTCCTCAACGAATAGCTTTACCCGCGCGGGGTAGTTTGTATTATTGATTATGGTTAGCATTAAACGGCCATCCACACTTCCCTGAAGGCGGCAATCTACCTGATCGATTACGATAACCTGTTCTGTCTTCTTATTTACATAAATGCCCGGAAGCTCTGTATAAGATAACATTAACGCTACCTCGCACCAGCAGGAATAAGGAATAACCTCGCCGACGCAAGCTGCTCCCTCCCAATCGCTCATGTTTACTCGCTCACTCATATAACCAGGCGGCATGTTCAATCCATCCCAGCCTTTAACCGGCCGTTCCTCACGCGATAAGTATTGCGGCAAGTTCCCAGCAATCTCTCTTAGCAGCTCTATATACTGCTCATTTCCCGTAGCACGGTATAGCTTGAACAATGAATCCCCGGATAAAGTACATATTCCTGGGGCGCTATGCTTGTTCTGAACATTGGCAATAACCGAACCCGTCGTTCGTATGCCAAGCTTCTCAAAGGTTGATCCTGCCGGAAACTGATAGTCATAGGAAACGCACCAGGTTATGCATTGCAAAGCAGCTTCCTCCGCACGCGAGAGCCATATGCGGTCGCCGCTCTCTTCAAAAAGTACGATATAAGACTCGAGCAGAGCAAAAGCAGATTCGCTGTCCGGACATTGCAATATTTCGCCTGGTCCGCCTGTTGTAACCCCCTTTAAGGTAAACTCGTTATAGAAATAGTCCGCCGATTGTTTAGCTGCTTCAATAAAAGCTTCCTCTCCAAAATAAGCACCGCATAGAGCGAGTCCAGCTGGGGCTATGCCTGCACCCGCTGAACCGCCAACTAGAATATCTCCAGTACCGGTATGGACCCATTGGCCGAATTGGCCATAATTATTCCACAGTCTAACAAACGCATCAGCAAGCCGCTTTGCACCTTCAATCCAAAGCTCAGGTACAACGAATTCAGGTCGAATATGCTTCAAAGCGATGATATGCTTCATCATAAAATACAAAGCATCCGCACTCTTGCGTAAAATATGCCACTGCTCGGGGGCATTCCGATTCGGGTCGTCGTTGAACTCATCGCCGTACCATTGCCCCTTGTAGCATACGCCATGAAAGAATCCTGACTCGGTCTGACTGCTGAACATAAACGAAAGCGTCCTTAGCGCACGTTGCAACGAAAGCTCAGTACCTTCAAGCAGCAGTGCATAGCTTGACATACCGCCGCCAACCCAGCCGATTTGCCAATCCTGATGCTTCATATCGATCGTTCCTACCGCATAATAACCCAGCTGATCATTCCAATTCATCGCATTGTATTTCTGTTCTTGAATTTCCCAAGCAGCGGAGAAAGGCAAGCTAGCAGCTAGAGTTGTCTTGGGCTGACCACTCTGCCTTACAATGGAAAAATAATGAAACAACTCGTTAACCCGTGTGCATGGGAAACGATATACCCGAATTCTCAGCGTCACTTTATCTCCCGGCTTGAAATCATATCCTTTATCTGTGCTCGGCACTTTCGTTGTAGCCATTTCATATTTCAGCTTAGCTCTAACTCCAGGCGCTTGAAATGAAATCTTAGCAGTCCTACGATCTTCACTCTCCTCGACATGCATCGAAGTATTCCCAAGTGCAGTCGCTTGTTCTGTTATAAACAACCAGCCTATGCCCGAGCTTTCATCTGCAATGCCAACAGCAGGCACAGCTGCATCGCCCGTCAGCAAATGAAAGGCGGAATGGTTGCCTTCGTCTAACGATAGCCGTGGAACATCCGTAATCAGCGTTGGTACCTCAGGACCTTGGTCGCTAAGCTTACTCCAGCATGGGGCATAAGGAAGCTCACGCACGCCAAATCGATTGCCGGCATATACAGCACCAGGTACAAGTACATAGTTTCTCTCCGACCATTCGCTATAGTGAAACGCTAGTGACACAGCCGACTGCTCTGAATACCCGACCGATTGGAACTCAGCATTCAGCTCCAGCCCCGCTGAATGGTCAATAAACCCTTTCGTTTCGAGCTTTACGAGCCATTCCGCTCCAGCTGCAGTTGCACCTTTTCCTTTCCCCCCGTTCCATACAACATCGCAATCTTCAAGCGGTTCTGCATTGCTGTACCTTGTGATATGGCCTGTAAGCTTTAGGTCATCCAAATCCAGCGGTAATCCCATATTTGACATCCGGCTCCCCTCCTTCTCTCGCTCTATGAATTAAGATCTGACTAGTTTAGTGACTAGCTGACCTCAATGATTGCATCTGCAGACTGCAACCCGGCGGAGATAGCCTTCAGCGTTATGCTGCCCGCATCCGCTCCTGCTTGCAATAGCGCGAGGGCGAGGCCGTTAAATGCTCTTCTGCTGCTTGCTTTATCTGATTCATGGCTGCTTGGATTGCCATTGCCTACACCGATCAGCGCACCTGATCCTTCCACATAGAAATCTACATGAGAGTCTGCGTAAGGCACTACATTTCCGTTCTCATCCACTATGCTTACCCGGACAGCAGCAACATCCAGACCATCAGCTTGTATAGCTGTTCGATTAGGCTCAAGCCGAATCGCATGTGGTTTACCTGTTGTAACTCGCTTACCCTCTGCTGCTATAACCCCGCCTATTTTACCGACTGCCTTAAGCTCACCGGGTTCATAGGCGATATCAAAGTCCAGACTTCTGTGCGGCTTAACAACCCGTTCACCAAGCGAGCGGCCATTTAAAAATAGTTCAATCGAATCGCAGTTGGTATATGCCGTCACTCGAATCGTCTGTCCGATTAGCTCCGGCCAATTCCAATGCGGAAGCAAATGAACGAGCGGCTCTTCGGTCCATAATGCTTTCATGAGATAATAAACATCCTTCGGAAACCCGCAGGTATCCATTATGCCAAAATGTGAGTTAATGCAAGGCCACTCATACGGCGTAGGCTCTCCTCTGTAATCAAAGCCCGTCCAAACGAATATGCCAGTCAAATAAGGATGTTCCATCACATCGGACCACGATTTTTCAGGACTGCAGCCCCATGATGGAATGTTCGTACCATGAGATGAGCAGTACCCCTTGTTCGGATCATCTGCGTAGATGCCTCTCGTCGTCGTATAGCTTGATGATTCGCTCCCGATTATAAGGCGGTTCGGATATTTTCTACGTCCATCTACATCTGCACCTCTGTGGCCGTAATTATAGCCTACAATGTCGACAGCGTCCGCATATCCGCCGCTGCTCCAGCCATGATTCATCGCAGCCATCGTCGGTCTGGTCGGATCGAGCTTATGCGTAAGCTCTGTCATTGATTTCAAGATGCGCGCGCCCATAACGGTTCCTTCCAGAACCTCTTCATTCTCCAAGCTCCATAAAATAACCGATGGATGGTTGCGGTCACGCAAAATCATGCTTTTTAATTCGTCCATGCCTCGTGAGCTGCTGTCGAGCTTCCGATTCTCGTCCATGACGAGCAAGCCAAGCTCATCACAAAGTTCCAGCAACTCAGGCGAAGGAGGATGATGGGCGCTTCGATATGCATTGCAGCCCATTTCCTTTAGTAAGCTCAGCTTATACGCAATCAGCGCTCTTGGCATGGCAACGCCGACGCCGGCGAAGTCCTGATGATTACAGGTGCCTTTGATCGGATAAACATTTCCATTTAGCAAAAATCCTCGTTCAGCATCAAAATGTATCGTGCGAACCCCGAAGCTGGTATCGAATTGGTCAATCAACACCCCATTTTCATACAGCTCCGTAACAGCTGCATAGAGGTAAGGGTGCTCTGGAGACCAAAGTTCAGGCTCTGTTATCGTAAGCTTCTGCTCAACCGTTATTTCATCCAAGCCGTCTACACTTGATCGAACAGCTTGCTCGGCAACCTTGCGCCCACCTGCTCGCTCTGTCATAACGGTAATCAGTTCAAAAGCTCGATTTGAAGCAGATTCGTTCAATACTTTCGTTTCTATTTTGACTGCTGCATGACTTTCGGAAACTTCTGTTGCCGTAATGAACGTCCCCCACTGAGCAACATGGAGCGAATCCGTCGATTGCAGCCATACATGGCGGTAAATGCCGCTGCCTTCATACCACCAGCCCTCATAATCAGTTGCATCTACCTTCACGAGTACGATGTTGTCTCCTTCTGAGCCATACCGAAGTACATCGGTAATATCGTAAACAAAGCTCGTATAGCCGCCAAAGCGTTCACCGATCAAATGCCCGTTTACCCATACGGTGCTCCTGCCTGTAACGCCATCGAAGCATAAGGATATTTTTCTGCCCAGCTGATCAGCTGGAATAGTAAACATTTTGCGATAAAAACCAACCCCCGTATACAAGTAGCCATGACTGCCTGCTCGCGAGCCCATTGAAGGGTCATTTATAAAAGATCCATCTGGGCACCAATCATGCGGTAAGCGAACTGCTTCCCAGCCCTCTTGAGCCTGCTGCGCCTCCTTATCTACATAGGCAATATCCAGCCATTCCCCTTCCTCCCGCTTGGCGCAATCCGTTAGGCCGCCTGTCATTCCCCCTTTAACTGCATAAGGAATATGAATATCACCTTTGTGAAAAAACCAGTTTTCATCAAAGCTTTCTCTGCTTCTTTCTATTAATGTCATCGCCTTCTCCTCCATTCAAAAGCTTCACTGCAATGGCCATGATCCTCTTTTTCGATCGATCGAAGGTTAAGTTAACACGGGATTTGACAGCAGTCTACTGTGAAAAAAACGATTAAGTGTACTTTATTTGAAAGCCCTTGCAACAAATAGGACTTCGGTTTTATAACTATAATGTACAGTTCCTACAAGGGGGTCTTAAAAAAATGATTACCAACTATTATGTTGCACCAAATGGTAACGATAACGCACTCGGAAGCTTGGATGATCCATTCCTGACGATACAGAGAGCGCAGGAAGAAGTACGTGAACAAATCAAGAACGGAATGAGTCATGACATTTCGATTTTTCTGCGAGGTGGCCTTTATGAACTAGATGCCCCGCTTCGTTTTGATAATAGAGATTCCAGCAGAGACCGCTGCCATGTTCAGTACACCAGCTATCCGGGTGAGAGAGCCACAATTGCTGGCGGCAAACAAATTACAGGTTGGACGCCATATAAAGGAAAGGTTTGGATCGCTAAGCTGGAGTGCGGCATGCACTTCCATACCCTTTATGCTGACGGACATCGAATTCATCAAGCTCGGCTTCCAGCCACTGGTTATTTTGAGACCGAGATGCCCTCTGTTCATGATGATGAACAGAATAATAAACAAGGCATTCACTATCGCAGCGAAGACTTGCCCTCTCATTATGATTTGACAGGGACTCAGCTTTTCGTCTGGCCAGGTGAGGGAGAATGGAATTGGTTCACGGAAACAAAGCCAGTCGCCTCCAATCATGCAGAGCGCCAGCAATTGCTATTCGAAAGTGACGCCACATGGCCCATTGGAGCAGGTTCGAGGTACTATATACAAGGTTCGCTCGACTTCCTCCAAGCGCCTGGTCAATTTCATCTTGATAAGGCCTCTAGCACGCTTTACTACTATGTTTCCGATGACGTGTCAGATCCAAATGAACAGACTATCATTGCGCCAACAATTAAACGTCTGCTTGAAATTAACGGGGAAAGCCCGCATGAACCCGTGCAAAATATTAGCTTTACAGGACTGACTTTTGCGTGCACCGATTTTTTTCGCGAATATCGCATGATGGATGATAATGTCGAGCAAGCCGAACACCGCGAGGGCTTAATCTATATCAACCATGCGAGGCATATCCAAGTTACCTCCTGTAAGCTGGAACAGTCCGGAAGCTGCGGCATTTATTTGGACCACTACACATATGACATAACGATAGATAGCAATGACATCCAACATTTCGGCTACATCGGCATTAGTTTGAATGGTTTTGCACCGGGAACTGGTCCATTCACAAGCCCTTTAGCCTCTTATACAAATAGTTATCACAAGATTAAGAACAATCGGATCGAGCATGGCGGCGAGCTCGTTGGACATGGCTGCGGCATCCTGCTCTACCAGAGCGGAAACAATGAGATTACGAACAATTTGATTGCCAACATGCCAAGATACGGCATTTCCTTGAAGGGTCTTCGCCATAAAACGATGCCCTCTAAACTTTACGGAATTCCCGTCACTTGGGAAAATCATTGGGATTTCCTTCACAGCAGAAGCAACTTTATTGCTTATAATGATATCTCTAAAGTGATGACAGACAGTCAAGATGGAGGTTTGATTGAAGCATGGGGTGTTGGGAGAGGCAATGTCATTCATAGCAACTATCTCCATGACAGCGGCATTCATTTTTCTTTTGGGTTTGGCATTTATTTGGATGATGCAGCCGATGATTTTACAGTTACGAACAACATAATCACCTCTCTTTACAGCACTGGCGAAGGCAAGCTGTGGATGCTTATTTTCTCGAAAGGAATCGGCAATCGCATAAAAAACAATCTGCTTTTTGCTAATCCTGATGCGATCTCGGCAATCGGCTCTCAGGAAATGGCTGATGAAGAAAACAAGCATATCGAAATATGCAGCAATATCATATACAATTCAGGATATTTATATTATTTTGTTAATTATAGCGATGAACGGTTCAGCTCCTCCGACCGTAATCTTTATTGGATGAACAATAAACCATGCATAATAGCAGGTAGTCTCCCACTCCTCGCAAGCGGAGATGATGCCCTTGGAAGACAGGAGTACAGCTGGGAGCAGTGGCGATTGCTCGCTCAAGGCAAATACGATAAACATACCATTCACGGGGAGCCACTGTTCCAGTGTGCTAAGGATGGCGATTACCGCCTGCATTCAAGCTCGCCTGCTTATCAGCTAGGGTGGAGCGATATCGAGTTCGAGAAAATCGGACCCAAATAATCAGGATCATAATAGGGAGGCTTGGATCGGATGAAAGTATTCGGATTTTACAAATCCAAAAAATATTTGCAGCGAGTCATGTTCTCCATTATGGCTACGATGGTCATTGTGCTTGTTGCATCATCGATAACCAACACATACATTCTTGAAAAATCGGTTAAGAACATTCAAGAACAGTCCAATTTAAAGGTGCTCTCGCAAATTCAGTACAATCTTTCCTACATGAACGATATTATTACGAGGCTATCGAACTTTGTATATCGCGATCACTTTCTAATTCCGCTTATGTTCAACGATGACTTGCCAAAAATGGACCTGATTCGCGGCCATAGACAAATGTCCAATATTATGGAGAGCTCCTCCTTTCTGCACTCCATGGTCATTTATAACAAATCACAATCCAAGCTATATGGCACAAGCAGCAGCCTTCTGCTTGATGGCGGCATTACGGATCAGCGTATCAGGAGTATGCTGCTGGACCCGAAACAGCCACAGCCAACCAATCGTTTAATTCCGATGAGCCTTGAGCAAAATGATGGACTAATCGATACTTTTGCGTTTATAGTCACCGATTCCTTGAAACCGTTTACAAAAAATAATTCAGCTATCATATTGTTTATTAAATCAGATTGGGTATTCGACAGCCTGCAAAAAATGAATGTCGCTAGTGATCGAGATCAGGGATTAATATATATTCAAACGCAAAACGGAAAGCTTTTGTCCTCCGATCCGAGTGCACCATTCACTGCTTCACAAGATCAAGCGAAGGTGAATGAGCTTGTCCTTGCTCACAAAACAAATGAAAGCCATTCCGCAGGGTTCTTTATCGGCAAGCTTTCAGGGAAAAAAGAAATGGTCACCTATATGGAAGACGGTCTCGGCGCTTGGACTATCCTCTATATCCAGTCCTATGACAAGCTGATGGGCGAGGTGAGCCAGACACGGAATCAATCGCTGCTTTTGTCAGCATTGTTCCTGCTGCTCGCGATCGGATTGTCGGTAGGGCTCTCTTACAAGCTGTATAATCCGATTGAAAATATGCTGAAGCGAATTCGTCCTCATCTTCAAGGTGAGAAACAAAATGCATCCGGCGTAAGCGATGAGCTGCTCCTGATGAGCGATAATTATATGAGGCTGTCAGAGAAGCTGAGTGAAATTAGCTCCGAGCAAATCGTGAGCAAATATTATATTCGCCGATTTTTATCGGACAGTCAGCTTTTCTCCGACCATGATATGCAGCATCTCATTGAAAAACATGATTTAAACATTTCCGTCAAAGATGAGCTGCTTGTCTGCGTGTTGAAGATCGACCACTTTGCTGCCTATGACAACAGCATCACAGGCGCTTCGAAAAAGCTGTATAATTTCGCCATTATTAATATTGCTCAAGAAATTATTCGTGAGCATTATCTTTGCGAAGCTGTCGAGATTCGAGGCGATCATGTCGTACTCATTTTATCCTGCAGCGCTAAGGGTACGACATTGTTATTTCCACAAGTGGTACGACAGCTGCGCGAGATTCAACAAATGATTGAACATTATTACCATATTTCACTATCCTGCGGAATCAGCGACATCATTTCACAGTATAGTTACCTATCAACGGCTTATACGCAGGCTCTGCGGTTTAGCCAGTATATGATTGTAAAAGGGTTCAAAGCGATTATTACGTCGGAAGACATTAAAGAAAACCTGGGAAGCAAGCAAATGTCGCTGCCCGATTCGATCGAGAAGAAGCTAACTGAAGCGCTCAAGAAAGGTCAGCTAACGAATGCCGGCAATGAGCTTGAGAAGGCATTCTCCCTCATTTCCACCTTTCAGTATGATGATATGATTCGGGCGGTATCCAATCTAGGATGGGTCATTAAAAATGCATCAAGCGAAATAAACGATAATCGGATCGTTCCTTTCTCTGTTGATCTGGATTACATTCAACAGATTTCGCAAGAGAAAGAAACGCTCGAGGAAATGTACCTCTCTTTGCTCTCGCTTTGTGCCAAAATCTGCGAAAATCAGCGCCCAGCAAATATGGAACGAAATGAAATGATGCTCGAGACGGTCAAAGAGCTGATTGAGCAGAAATTTCCTGACATTAATCTTAGCCAGCAATCCATTGCCATGAGTGTAAAGCTATCTTCCGCATACATCGGCAAGCTCTTCAAAGAGAATTATAATATGTCGATTACGGAGTATATTAATGAGGTTCGTCTAGGTCATGCCCAATCTCTCTTGGAGCAAAACAACTATACGATTGCAGAAATTATGGATAAATGCGGATACGCTAATCAAAGCTATTTCTTCCGCTTGTTTAAAGGAAAGGTCGGAAGCACGCCAAAGGAATATCGGATGAAGAAATCAATCTCATAAGTCCATGTATTCCGCTAAAAAGGTCCCTCGTTCACTGCTTTCAGTGAGCGAGGGATCTTTCTATTTCCTGTGATATCGATGAATATTCACAAAATCGAATATTTTACACTCACGAAATACAGTAATTCGCAAAACCTATTCTACCCGCCGTCGTTTCTACGTGGCATGATGGGCATCAGAACAGGAACGCTTCAGATGGAGGAGATCGCAAGTGGCCAAAACAGAGCTCGGAGCTCCTGAGCTATCGACAAGGGGCTCGAAGAACAAGGTCGGATGGCTGAGCAAGGAATGGAAGCATTTGAAAAAAAACCGGGAGCTGCTGCTGCTCGCTATGCCCGGCATATTATTTAAATTTGTAATCGCCTACATTCCTATGATTGGACTCATCCTTGCCTTTAAGTATTTCAGGTATGATCAAGGAATTTTCGGCAGCAAATGGATCGGATTCGATAACTTCGAGTTTCTATTCAAAGCCCAAGATGCTATTCGCATTATCCGCAACACGCTGCTCTACAACATTTCTTACATCGTTCTAGGAACCGTTGCCGCTCTTCTGCTCGCCCTTCTTCTTAATGAGCTTAGCGGGAAGCTTATCAAGCTCTACCAAACTACCATGTTTCTCCCTTACTTTATTTCTTTTGTGCTAGTCGGCTACATTACGAACGCTTTTCTGGATCATAAGGGAGGTTTCCTCAACACCATAATCGGTTGGTTCGGATTAGAGCCTCACAAGTGGTATTTAGAAACAACGCCATGGATCTTCATCCTGCCGCTCGTTGCTTTATGGAAAGGAATTGGTTTCTCCACTTTGGTCTATTACGCAGGAATTACCGGTATCAGCACCGATTATTACGAAGCAGCTAGGTTAGACGGCGCTTCTCGCATTCAGATGATGTGGCGAATTACTTTGCCGCTGCTTAAACCGCTTGTCATTATCCTATTCATATTGGGCCTTGGCAACATATTCCGCGGTGATTTCGGCTTGCATTATTTTGTCCCTAATAACGTCGGACCGAATTTTCCTACAACGGATATTATCGATACCTATGTATACCGCGCTTTAACTAAGCTGGGAGACATTAATTCAGCAGCTGCTGTCGGCTTCCTGCAATCCGTCGTTGGATTAATTACCGTAGTATCTGCAAATTATTTGGTGCGCAAAGCGGATAAGGATAATGCATTGTTTTAAAAATGGAGGAATCTTTTATGCCAAATACTAAAGGCTTTAACCTGATGAATGGGTTCATTAACATCTTTCTAACCATCCTGTGTCTTATGATTGCCCTTCCATTCGTTCTCGTTATCATCATTTCATTGACCTCTGAGAACAGCCTTGTACAGAATGGCTATCAATTTTTTCCCAAGGAATGGAGTATGGAAGCTTATCGTATCGTCTTTCAAAAACCCGACCCACTGCTTAAAGGATATCTGGTCACCATCCTCATTACAATTGTCGGTACGGTCTTATCCCTCCTGCTGACTGCGATGACGGCGTACCCTATTTCCCGAATGGACTTCCGTTACAACCGTCCAATTACCTTCTACATTTTCTTTACGATGCTGTTCAACGGCGGGCTTATTCCGTTCTACATCATGATGACGCAATATTTGCATCTAAAAAACTCTTTGTTGGCTTTGATTCTTCCAACGCTGCTCAGCCCTTTCAACATTATGATTATGAAAGGTTTTCTAGATAAGATCGGCAAAGAAATCATTGAATCAGCAAAGGTAGACGGCGCCAAAGAATTCCGAATCTTCTTCCGAATTATTTTACCCTTGTCGACACCTGCTCTAGCAACGCTAGGTTTGTTCATCTCTTTTGGCTACTGGAATGAATGGTTTTATGCCCTGCTGTTCATAGACAATGATAAATATATCCCGCTTCAATTGCTGCTTGTTCGCATTCTGTCTCAAATTGAGTTTTTGGCTAATTCTCCGCTCGCTCAGGTAGCCGACAAGCTGGCTTATGCCAATTTCCCGACTTTATCCGTTCGCATGGCAATGGCAATTCTTGCAGGCGGGCCGATGCTAATTATTTTTCCTTTTTTTCAGAAGTATTTCGTAAAGGGTATTACGGTAGGTTCCTTGAAAGGATAAGGAATGACTACTGTGCCATATATAAAATCATATACATGGAGGGTTTAATGTGAAAACAACAAAAGCAGCGTTACTACTCAAGTGCTTCGCTCTAATGCTTTGCTTGGCGATGATCGCAGCATGCTCGAACAATGGCAATACCCCTGCAAACCCAAGCACCAATGAGCCAAGCAAAACGGCAGAGACCACGCCGGATGCGACTGCTTCAGCAGAACCATCCCTTCCTGAGGCTAAGCTGACCTTCATTTATCCGGTATCCGCAAATCCCGGCCCGGATCAAAAGCTAGTTAATGATGAGATTAATAAATATTTAAAAGAGAAAATCAATGCGACCGTTGTGCTCAAGCCGCTGACGTTCGATGAATACGAGCCTAAGCTTAATGCCATGCTCGCAGCTGGTGAAGAATTTGACCTTGCGTGGAGCTCGAAGGGCTGGCTTGGCAATTATCAGCCTTATATTGATAGAGGTGCCTATCTAGAAATTACAGATGATATGATCAGCAAATATGCACCAGAAGCGCGCGCTAACATCCCTGATAAATTTTGGCCGGATATGCTTGCTGTTGATGGCAAGGTGTATGGTTTTCCAATCTATCAGGTAGCGGCAAAAACAAAAAGCTTAATTATCCAAAAACGCTTCATCGATAAATACAATCTTGATGTAAGCACGATTCAATCTTACAAGGATATCGAGCCTTTCCTAAAAACATTAAAAGAAAATGAACCCGGCATTATTCCTCTCGGACTTGCACAAAATTCTTGGGGCTTGTACAGCGATCGCACAAAAGTAGGTGACGGTCTTGTTCTAAGCTATGCGAAAGACGATGCATCGCTTGGTTATATTGGGACATTGCAAACGCTTGATGAGAAAAAAGGATACTACGATGATATGCGAAGATGGTACCAAGCAGGCTACATTAACGAAGATGCGCCAATTATACAGAACATCAATGACTTGAAGGGCAAAGGCAATGTTGCGGTCTCGCTGGAGTTTACGTCCAAACCAGGCGGAGAAGTTGGCGAGATGGCTATAAACGGCGGCAACGAAGTCGTGTATGCTCCAATCGCCGACAGCTACTTTACAGGAATTGCGGGAGCGATGCATGTCATTAATAAAAGCTCCAAAAACCCTGAACGCACATTGATGCTTATTAATTTGCTTAATACGGACTCCTACCTCTACAACTTAATTTGCAATGGTATTGAAGGCAAACACTATAATAGAGTAGATGATAAAAATATCGAACCGATTAAAGATTCAGGTTATGCGCCAAACGGCGACTGGGTATTCGGCAATCAGTTCAACGCCTTCCTTAAACCAGGTCAGGCCGCTGATACATGGGAGCGGACGATCGCGCTTAATGACAGCGCCCTTGTGCCTGCGACTAACGGCTTCGGCGTGAACGAAGAGAACATCAAAGCCGAAATAGCTAACGTAACGGCAGTTAACAACGAATATCAGGCCGCTCTCGAATCCGGTTCGGTGGACCCCGCTAAGGAGCTGCCAAAATACAAAGATAAGCTCATTGCCTCCGGTCAAGAAAAGATTCAAACGGAAATCGCAGCGCAATGGGATAAATTCAAACAAGAAAAAGGGCTAGTAAAATAATAGCGATACAAAAAAGAAGCTTTGCAGGAACTATACGCCTGCAAAGCTTCTTCATTCGCAATTAAAACCAGCTATCCTCGCCAGCGGTTTGGGCAGCCGTTTGAAGCTGCGGTGACAATAAAACTTCCTCCGTACCGTCAACAGCGGCAGTAAGCAATTGATTATAATTAGGAATTAGAGCCTCAATCTTCTCAACGATACGAAGATTCGGATTCGTACTTGGCGATTTCGGCAAAAATAACGTACAGCAATCCTCATATGGCAAAATCGACGTTTCGAACGTCCCGATTCTCTCCGCCATCCGAATAATTTCATGCTTGTCCATCATAATTAACGGCTTAAGCTGCGGCAGATCTGTTGCTCGACCAATGACATTCATGCTCGGCAGCGTCTGGCTCGCAACCTGCCCTAAGCTCTCGCCAGTAACGATACCGTTTGCCCCATTGCGTTCTGCCAGCTGCTCTGTGATCCGAAGCATCGCCCTTCTCATTAATGTAATGATCAGATTATCGCTCTTCGCTTGTACTAGCGTAGTTTGAATTTCGGTAAACGGAACAAGATGAAGCTTAATCGGCTCCCCGCTGAAATAGGATAATCGCTTAGCAAGCTCGATTACCTTATCTTTCGCCTGCTCGCTCGTGAATGGATAGCTATGGAAATGCACAGCCTCCACTTCAAGACCTTTACGCAGTGCCAGCCAGCCTGCAACAGGACTATCTATCCCCCCGGATAGCAATAACATAGCTTTGCCATTTGATGCAAACGGAAATCCGCCAGCGCCAGGGATGACATCGTAGAAGATGTAAGTAGCTTCCGCTTGAATATCCACCCGCAGCTCAATTTCCGGCTTGCTGACGTTAACTTTAAGTCCCGGCATCGCACGTAGAACATGTCCGCCCACCAAATGATTCATTTCCTGCGAATTATGAGGAAACTCTTTCCAAGCACGTTTCGCACTCACCTTGAACGTTTTTGGTTGCTCAGGCAATGCTTGCATAAGAGCTAGCGCAGCTGCTCTTATTTTCTCAAGATCAGCCTCTGTGCTGACAACTGGACTTAAAGAAACGATGCCGAACAAGTCCTTCAAGCGATCCGCTATAGGCTCATAGGGATGTCCATTCAGCTTGACATAAAGACGTCCAAACGATTTGAAATAAGTAATATTATCATAAGAAATTAATGCCTGCTTTACTTGATCAAGCATTCGCTTCTCGAATTTGTTCCGATTTCTTCCTTTTACCATTAAATCTCCATAACGGAGCACGATCTGATCATAAAGCAAAATTAAGTCAATCTCCTCTCAAGCGGCTTAAGTTGTGCGACAACATGACGCAGTGCAGCTCCTAAGGCTGCAATATCCTGCTCTCCATGCTCGTCTCCGAGACTAATCCGAATGCCGCTGCTCGCTTGCTCATGACTTGCACCGATGGCTAGAAGCACGCGGCTCGGCTTGTCATCCTTAGAAGAACATGCCGATTTCGTTGAAGCCATTATACCACGTTGCTCTAACATATGGATGACAACCTCTGGCTTCATGCCCGGATAGGAGAAATGTATAATATGGGAAGCAGACGGTTCTGCCCCGTTCAGCTTAAGCTCTGGAATTTGCTCTATATGCGTTAATAGCTGCTGTTTGAGCACTTTCAATCGCCTTTCTCTCTGCTCCATCGAAGCAAGCGACATGCGCAATGCCTTCGCTGACGCAACGATAGCGGGTACGTTTTGTGTTCCAGCGCGATGCCCATACTCCTGGGAGCCGCCACTAAACAAAGGGGACAGCGTAATGCCATCACGCACGTACAAATAACCTACGCCTTTGGGGCCACGAAGCTTATGAGCCGAACCGCTAAGCAAATCGATGCCCCACTTTTCCAAATGAATCGGCAGCTTCCCAATACTCTGAACGGCATCGACATGCAAGATGACCTTCGGATATCGTTTAAGCAACTTTGCAATATTCTCGATTGGCTGAATGGAACCGATCTCGTTGTTAATATGCATCACGCTAACGAGAATCGTTTCCTCAGTAATTGCCGCTTCCAATTGCTCAAGCTCTACATGACCCGATCTGCCTACTTGCAAATAGGTGACTTTGAAGCCTTCTTGCTCCAGCTGCGCAAAAGATTCGTATACGGAGGCATGCTCAATTTGTGTCGTTATCAAATGTTTGCCTCGTCCAGCGTACTGACGAGCAGCACCCTTTATCGCTATATTATTTGACTCTGTACCGCCGGAAGTAAATACCCATTTCCCCTTAGAGGTTTGCATCTGCTCGGCTAGAACAGCACGCGAGCGTTCAATTAACTTGTCAGCGTCAGTACCTGCACGATGCAGCGAGGAAGGGTTCGCATACTGCGACTTCATCACTTCCATCAAGGTCTGAACCACTTCTTCATACGGTGGTGATGAAGCACAATGATCAAAATATAACATTTTCGATTTATCTCCTTTTCAAAAAGAAAAAGATCATCGATTGCTCCCGCCTGCATGACGGATCGCTAAATCGTGATCTTATTGCTGTCGTTCTACTTGGCCTGAAGCACCTTGGCAACATAGCGCTGCGTCTCTTCTGGCAACGCTTCAAGATTTTCTATTAGCTGCTCGTTCGTTTTTATTCCTGCACGGTCCACTCGGCCCGGGCCTGCATTGTATGCAGCCAGCGCAACCTGCTCATGTCCATTATACTTGTTTAGCAGCATCGATAAATATTTAGTTCCGCCATCAATGTTTTGCGCGGGATCAAAGGAGTTGCTAACGCCTAGACCTCTTGCTGTTCCGTCCATTAGCTGCATAAGGCCCTTAGCGCCTGAACCTGATTGTGCATCTGCTTGAAAGCCGGATTCAGTTTTAATTACCGCTTGAATTAATGAAGAATCTACGCCATATTTGGCTGATGCTTGTTGAATAAGCTCGTCATAAGCAGAAGGAGAGCTGTTAGACGCGCCTTGACTGCTGAACGACACGTTAGGCATGCCGCTAAGTGAACTCAGTTGCGCGAGCGCATCTGCTGGCATGACTTGCGCCAATGCATTATTTTCAGAAGAAGTATCGGTCATATATTGGGATAAAAGAGTATCAAATAAGGATGCCGAGCCATCGCCTGTTGTCGCTTGCAACGGATTAGTCGCTGCTTGTAAATTTACATTTGGTGAAAGCTGAAGCTGCAATAATGTTTTGATTATCCGAGGGTCAATACTCATCATATCCTCCTAGCTGAATCATTATGTAAGTTTGTTAAGTGTACTTTAAGTATATCGGTTTTAATTGTACATGTTTTTAGAGCAAACAGCCAGTTTTCCCTCATGAATCCTTTCAATGAGCGGCATTACCTGTTTTATCGTTTGACACTCCAAATATTTCACATGCTCATCCTCTGCAAGAGGCAGCTGTTTTCTGGGATTCAGCCAAATAGGCGTCCATACGGCATAAAAAAAGATCGCCCCTATAAATAGGAACGATCTTTGGCTCAAAGCTATTATATAATATAGTGCTTATTTAAATACTTTCACACGCTCATCGATCGGTTGATACGTTTTTTCGCCTGGAGCTGCTGTTGGTTTGCCAAATGGCATTTGAGCAACAAGCTGCCAAGAATCCGGCAATGACCATGTCGTTTTTACTTCTTCATCAATAAGTGGATTGTAGTGCTGAAGCGAAGCGCCGAAACCTTCATTCTCAAGCGCCGTCCAGATTACAAATTGATGCATGCCTGAAGTATGCTGCGACCAGATCGGGAAGTTGTGAGCATATGCTGGGAAGTTGGCCATCAAGCCGTCAACGACTTGTTTATCTTCAAAAAACAATACGGTACCGTATCCGCTTTTGAAAGCGCCCATTTTTTGCTCAGTTGCCTCGAATTGATCTGCTGCAATCATATTGCGAAGCGTATTCGTCGTAATATCCCACAATTTATCATGATTTTCACCAAGCAATACAACTACACGAGTGCTTTGTGAATTAAATGATGATGGAGTATGCTTGACCGCTTCATGTACCAATTCTACAATTTTGTCATCGGAGATAACGGCCTCCTTGCTAATGCCGTAGATCGAGCGTCTTTTACTTACTGCTTCCAAAAAAGCTTGTGATGTCATTTTTTCTCCTGCCTCTCACATGTTGTGTGTCTTCCATCTGTGAACTAAGTATCCGCCTTAAAAGGCAGTTACAAATCCAAATAAATTTAATTACTTTACGTAAGTAACTTTATTGTATTGGAGTACACTTGTCAAGACCAACAGGTTCATTATTCCCCCTGCGTTCTTAATTATGATTCAGTGACAGCCTCTTCACCTTTGCCATTAATTTCTCCATTCTTAACACGCCATTTGCTATTTATCCACGTAATAAAAAACGAAATCGCTCCTAGTATTAACAATACACCTACCTTGTAAAGTGCCTCTTGCCCGCTTAAATCCATAAACATCGCTTTAATTGCAACGATAACAAGTACCGCTGAACCGAATGCACGAAACAGCAGCTCGCGATAATAAGCCCCCCACAAAATTAGCAGCAATGCATAGCAGCCCCAAGAAACAGACAAAGCCAAACCTAAATAACTTGAAGCGGAATCATACATATATTCTGTGAACATATTTTCAATTTGCCTTGTCAGCAATCCGCCGACGATGAGATGGGATAACAGCGCATACACACGAGCAAGCATCCGATTCGCTTGATCAGTGAGCTGAGGAATGACAAGCCTTCTAGAAAAGAAGAAACCCAGTGCAGCTAGCACCATCCATGCAACGGCCCCCCAATTCAGAAACGGGATGTACATCCCAAACCATTCGCCGCGAGGAGTGTCCCAAGTGACTACATACCAATAACATCCGACCACAAACCAGATAGCGAGCGAGCCGATGCTCAGCAGGATCCAGCGCTTAACATAGCCGATTGCAGCTGCTATCGCAGCTATGCAGCCCCATAGCAGCACCGTAATTAAAGGCTTTGACTCATATCCGCCGCCAATGCTGCTTACCGACACGAGAATCAACAGCAAACCGCCAAGGAAATACACGCCTGAGGATGGCGTAATCTTGTTTGTTAACATATAAATAACGAAACCACCGATTAAATAAACGATTCCGATAAAAGAGAGTATGTACCCATAAGCCACTTCACCGTTCAAAATGAATAGTGCCCAAAATCCAAATAAAATGCCATTTATCGCGTTCATATACAAATCGATTCCCTCAAAGGATAACTTATTGCTCCATGAAGAGACCATTAGTCCGATTGTATAAAAGAGAAAAGCTGCGAGCGCATATCGAAACGGCATACTCCAAAAACCTTCAGTCGATGGATTATAATGAATGAAATATACGATATACATCAGCCATGATCCGATAAAGCTGATGAACCGCAGCTCATGCCAATTGCGCGAGATGCTAAGAAATAGGAATGCAACATTTAATACAAGAAGATAAAGGAATAAAGCAAATACTTGATCTGTTTCCGGCCGCATAAGCAGCGGAGATAATAAACCACCCAGCATCGCTATATTCATTAGCAGCCGAGACATAAACTTATACGCATAAACGGATATTCCAATGGTTACTGCACTCATTCCAAGCAAGACGGTCATTGGGTCCCACAGCCGGTAATAAATTCCCGCAAAAGAAAACGTGGCATACAAAATGCAAGCCGCCATGCCAATCAAGATTTCACCAATCGGATTGCGCGGCAGCCGGCTTGCGAGCTTCAAACCGGCTGCGCCTACACCCGCTCCGCTTATCATACCGAAGCCAATTTTCATCGACTCCGTAATCCAGCCTTGATCTATCGAATATTTGAACAACGTAATAAAAGCAGCCATAACGAACAATACCCCAAGCAGTGAAGTCCAGTGTCTATTCACCATTTCCTGCATCTCTTTCACTTTCCCACCTTCTCTCTGTTAATAATAAAATCTTATATGATGTTACTGAGCAGAACTGCTTGGTTTAACGAATATTAAGCGATCGAGCAGCCTTACAGCGGCATATAGCAGCAAAAATATAACAAATGCAATAAGCTCCAGCTGTAGCAAATACCATGGCCATGGTCCCAGCATATCAAGCAACGAGGCTGTTCCCGGTTTTTCAGCTAAAAACATAAAGTTTGTTTTACCCGATGCCACGTTCGTAATCGCAGCCGGAATAGCGAATACATGCAGCCAGAGCTGAGCCTTCACTACGGAAAAGAAAGTCGGTCGATAGCGTTCTACTACGACGATAAATAGCGCTGCGCTAACGATACCTATATGTGCGATGAAAAATTGAAAATAACGAAAATGCGGAAACGCTTCATCTAAATTAGGAGTTAACAGCGCCTGCAGCGCCCCCATGCTTCCAAGAAAAAATAAAGCATCATACAGACTTTTTGGATTCCAAAGCAATACGACCGCGCTAACCAAAAGCATTAAGCTGCAAAGCTGAAATGGCAGAGAGCCTACTCCCCAATTATCATTGAGAATATAAGATAGCTGAAGCGAGATCTCGCAGCATATTAGCAAAATAGCCAGCCCTACTCGTACCATCTTGTTTAATCTCGGCACTCTCATTCGCTTCCGGAAAACGATAATACAGATAATGGCTGCAACGAGAATCGCCAATGCCCCAAAATGAGCAGCCGAGAACATTTCAAAATCCATCGGTATGCCTCCAATCTGTTGATGTAAGCGTTCTTCTACTCTCTATTTTGTAAAAAATGACATAAAAAAAATAGTACCAACTTTACATGGTACTATCCTCGTCCTTTTTCTTATGAAATAAGCCCATCTCTTTGGCTTTATTTGCTGCTTCGCGCGACCCGCTTAAATTCAGCTTTTTTAATATATGATTAACATGGTTTTTGACGGTACGAATCGATACAACCAGCTTGTCGGCAATCTGCGGCTGGGTATATCCTTGATCAATTAAATCAAGCAGCTGAAGCTCAGACGGCGTAATGAGATCACCGAGCTTCTTCGCCTCGAACTCGCGCTCCATCTGCTTCAGTCGGCGGAATTCCTCGCGCATCCGTTCTGCTACAGCCGCGTTAATGGGGGATTGGCTCCGGTATGCCGAGCGTACAGCTTCAGGCAAGCTTTCAAAATCAGATTTGATTTGGTAATCGATAGCTCCCGCTTGGAAGGATCGAAAGATAAGCTCCTTCTCCTCCATTGACGTAAGCATGATGACCCTTGCTCTGGTAGCTATTGCCGCCTCCTCAGCGAGCAGAACGCCTTCCGGCCTTCCGTCAAGCATGATATCCATCAGCACTACATCAGCAGGCACAGACTGCTGCTTCCCTTCCATAAGCGCTTGTCTAACGTCGTCAGCCCTGCTGGCAGTCCAAACCACTTCAATATCTTGCTCCTTGTTTAAATAAGCGACAAGGCCGCGCAGCCAATCACGATCATCCTCGACGATCCATACCTTGATTTTATCCATTTGCTTCCCTCCTCTGCGAAACATGTACATCTATTTTTGTGGCTTGAACATTCCGTTTCGGAAAAGTCATGTAGACCGATGTTCCAGCTCCCGGCACGCTTCGTAAGCCAAGCATACCTTTATGCTTGCGCATCACATGGTACGCATAGGGCAGTCCGAGCCCAAAATTAGTATCACTGCCGCTTTTGGTCGTATAGAACGGCTCCATTACCTTCGTTATCTCACTTTTGTCCATGCCAAGGCCCGTGTCTCTAACCTCAATAATAAGCTCTCTTTTGGTTTCGCTTAACAGAATAGACAGCACGCCTTTGTCTTGCATAGCCTCTAAAGCGTTGGCTATTATATTGCCTAAAGCCTCGCTTACCTGCGCGGGGTCGATGCGACAGCTCCAGCCTTCGTTTAACACGCTTTGCAGCTTGATGTTGCCAAGGCTTTGGGCGTATCCTTTCATCGTCTTCTCGATAAGCGCTGCAATATCGGTCACTTCCACACGAAGCACCAAATCCTCTGTTCGACGATGCACCCTTTGCAGCATCTCCTGCATATGGCGAGAAGCGTTCAGCACCGTTTCAACATCCGCCAGCAGCTCTTGTTGATCGGTTTCGATGGCATAAGCTTTCATCTTCTCCGAGAAAAGCCGCATTTTTCCTGCATCGTTTTTGATCGCATGATTAAGTATGGCAGTTCCTGAGGTGACTGCTCTTAACGTGGAATCGTATCTGCGGCGATCGATCTTCACTCGCACACCCATGAAGCCATAGGTGAATAATGCAATAACAAATACAGTTACGGCTAAACCAATGATCCATGTATTATAGACCCACATCCGCAGCATCCCGAAGCTCGGAAATACGTAATTCATGACCATACAGAACATAACCGGCGGCAGCACGGTTGAACATATTATCCAGTGTGTGCGAGAAAAAGAGGCATGCAGCTGCCGCTTGAGCAGTACCTGTATCGCCCCGTACATAATATAAGGAACCGCCCACCATACGACAATCTTGAACGATATGGGATACATCGTATTATAAAATGGAGTAAACAAAACACATAAAACAATCGGAATTAACAGTAAAAAGGGCATAAGCTGCTGCAGCCGTTTTGGAAGCCGTACAGGTTTGTAAGCTATAGCAAACAATGCAAAGGAATACGGCAATCCGTAGTAGGAGGTCAACGAGGAGAACGCTTGCAAGCGATAAAGAAGCTGCTGCGCTACTTGATTCATTCCAGCTTCCGCTGCTGCTGGCAGCCATTGCAGGTCAAGCACGGCAGCAAGCGCACCAGCTCCTCCGCTAAACGCCACAGCGCCTAACCAATGATTAACGGATGCTCGCCGATCGGAGAGCCATATAATGGCTGCAATAGCCCACAAAGCAATAAGAACGAATAGCATAACGCAGCTCCTTCATAACAACTTTACTCTTTGATTTCTATTGTAATGGGAGACCATTCTCCGATCACAGTCTGTCCGTGCACCGACACGCTGCCCTCCGGCGACAAATCCTTTTCCGTCATAATGCCTAGCGCAACGATAAATTGGTTAAATTTAACCGGAACATCACGCTCTCTCCGCACTTCTTGGCCATTCACAAAAAATACGACTTCATCATTGGTGCGATTGTACGTAATTTTGTACGTATTAAATTCGCGCGCCGCAAAGTTTGTGTCTTCCTTAAACACACAGAAATATCTCGTTTTATCCGTCTCCGGCACCTTTACTCCCGGAAAAGGAAGAACGGCATATACACTTGCATATTTGTCATTTCCCGCAAAAAAGTCGAGCGCACCGCCCGTCGTGAAATCGAGCAGATTCAAAGAAACAAAACCATCATAAAGATCATCAGGCGCTGTATTTTGCGAACGTGCGCGAATTTGCAGCTCAAAGCTAATCTCACCGAATTCAGGTACAAGAACAGGTTCAGCAGAATAATACATATGCTTAGCATTATCCAGTATTTGAATTTGATCGTTCGAGCGGCTAAGCGGTGCTCTTACATACAGCAGTCCATTGCGAACAATGACAACCGCATTAGGCTCTCGGTACTGCCAGAAGGTTCCGTCTTGCAGCGGAAAACCACCGATTTTCCATACTTCCCCTTCATTTAGAATCGTATGAAAATCTCCTAAAGTCCATTGCTTCTCCATATCCATGACCTCTTTCTAAGTTGTATGTTTTAAATAAGACCTTGAATGATTAAGGCAACGATTAAGATCACACCGCATCGCATCGTTGCTTTCAGCGAGGCACCCATAAGCGGTACGTATGCAGTCGATACATTATTTGATGATAACCTGCCGTATACCAAATATAAAGGTATCGCTGTTGGCAGCGCCAGCAGCCCGTAAATAGGCAATGCTTTCACGACCACGCATAGGATAAGCGAAATATAGGCGAGAAAAAGCAAAACGCGCGAGAAAACGAGTGCTCTCTTTTCTCCCCAAACGACGACTAATGTTCTTTTCCCTGCTTGACGATCAGCCTGCCAGTGCAGGAAATGGTGATTAAACAAAATTAGGGTAGTCAAAAGTCCTATTGGCAGCGATAGCCAAAATGCCCGAGAATCTAGCTCCGAGGTTTGTACAAAATAAGCGCCTACGACAGGCAGTATGCCGAAGGAGATCAAGATCGCGACTTCACTGTAGCCTTTGCCGCGGTATCCGAACTGGATCGGCGGAGCTACATAGAAATAAGCAATTAACGCCCCAAGCCCGCCAAATACGAGCACTGGCCATCCGCTTGTTATACTAAGTATAATGCCGCAAATCGCTGCAATGCCAAATAATGCCCATGTTACGGTCGCAAAGGTGCGAATGCTCCACGTCCCTTTTGTCAAATAGCCAGAGTTGGTTGCAATTACCCCTTCCGTCGATTGAGCGGCCGTATCCGTACCGTTATAATAATCCCATAAATCATTGATCATATTAGAAAATAAATGGGCTGTTCCTGCCCCAACTATGGTGATGATAAATAATAAAGGATTGAAAATGCCGTTCCACACAAAAGCCCCCAGCGCACCTAACGCCACGGGAATAAGCATAACAGGAAGAACGCTCAGCCTGGATGCTTTCATAAATTGTTTAAACATAAGCTGCCACTGCCCTCTCTGTTGTCGATCGTTCAATTGAACCACTTCCATTTGCTATACGTCAACACATGGATTAAAAATGGCTTAGTTTTTGAACTTGTTTAAGCTTCTGTTTGAGCAGCTCGGTGCAATAATGATTTTGGTTTCTTAGATCAAAAGCAGCAGCTAATTGTTCGGTATCCTTTACAATCATCTCATACGTAATATCGCTGCTAACATTCAGCTTTCTCCGACGGTTTTTCGCATGCCACAATTGTAGAAATGCTCTAGCTGAAATCATATACAACAACCGATCCCAGCCTACTTTCGTATCCAGCGCATATTGTACGGTTTGTTCAAACCATTTGGCGGCTTTATGAATGTCGGTTGCTGTGTAATAAGCAAGGAAGCTCCCATATTCACTTAAGTAACCAGGGCCCTTTAACAAACGCGCGCCTTTTTTTGCCATCTTTACAGCTTCATCTGCTTGCTCTGTCTCAAGGAGCGGGAGAAGCAGATGGCTGTACGTATTTTGCGGAATGGATTTGCAGGTCATTCGACCATCCATAATAGGCTTCATAGCTTGCAGTCCTCGCCGATATCTGCCAACTGTAAAATGATAGTAGCCAAAGCCATTTTGCTCACAGGCGCTACAATCAGACATTCCATCTCTAGCCGTCTTGCGCCAAAGCTCATAGTTTGCTTGAGCCGACTCATGATCGCCTTGAGATAGCGCGTATCGATGAAGACATTGATAATATGGGCGCAGGCTGTGACCGTATTGTAAGCATTTTGCCTTAAAATCATTAAAGATCGAAGTGATTTGATCCGTACCAAATTGCGGAAACCGCCAAATTTGATTAACAAACCATTTATAGTGCCAAATAAGGGTGAAGCTCGAATAAGCAGCCGGATCTTTTTCAAACTGAGTTAAGCACCAGGTAAATGAAACAAGAAATCGCTCTTCATAGCCCGAATCAAGCGCTGCCTCGGAATAAGACATGCGGGCGTAATAGGAGTCTTCCTTCGTCATATGCAAATCGGCTATCCGAATAGCCTCCTCAAGCACCGCAAGCTTCTGTTTTCCCTGCGGCAAGCTCCATGCCTCGCTTCGCAATTGATCATATCGCTGCTTCATAGCTCTCGCTCACCAGCCTGACTAAGACCGATTTCCAGCACCTGCATAAACGATTTGTTCATTAACTTCAGCTCCTCAGGGCCAAGAGGATATTGACCAAGCAGCAAGGCCTGCGTATAAACGGTCTCAATGCTTAGCTTCTGCATATCCGCATTCTGACAGGTCATAGCCTGCTGCATAAGCGGATTGTTAAAGTTGTAGCAAATCGTCGCATATGGCACCTCATATAGCTCATGGATGACGACATCCACAATGTTTGCGAACAAATCATTAGCTTCATCTTTCGTTTGCTCTGCCATTCTCAGAAAATTCACTTCATCATTTGTATTGTATAAAGCGGCCAAATCCACTGGTTCAAATCGCTTTACTACGCTTCTGCATTGAAATGGAGCTAGCAGCTGATCCGAGAGCTCCAGAAAGGAAAGAATGCTTTTATGCTCCGCGGGAGTTATGGATTGGAAGACGTTCGAGAAATTAATCGGATCTAGAACTAACGCCTCGATATCCTCATCCAGCTCCGACAGCTTGCGCACAAGCTCAAAATCATGGACATAACCGCCATTAATAACCATCACATTTTGCGCTTTGGCAACGCGAGCCACTTGGCGGAATTCATCAAGCGTTGAAGATACAACGATACGTTTGTTCTGTTCCAATATTTCGCTCATCTTCATCATGCCAAATGAAGTCTCAAACGACAAGAAACGGATAAACAATCGATAAAGCTCATCATCTTCGGCAGCCATCGCTTTAATGGAAGCAGAATGAATAACAATAATTTTACCGAATAGTTCAGGGTTTGATTCTGAAAGCTGAATCATATGCTGTTTAATGTTTTCGCCAATTTCATCCTTTACGGTGTGAAAAAGCTCATTTTCCATAAATGACTCCCGAGAAGCCGTTGGTCGAAGTCCATTCGTATTCATGATACACGTAACAAAAAAAGCCCAATCCGGAAGCATATTGTTAACTTGATCGGAAAGCAGCATACGTTTCATATATACCTTATGTTTTTTCTCGGCTTGCAAGCTTACAGCATAAGGAAGAATATAAGCGACACCCTCAAGCTCACCAATTACTGATTTTAAAGGTATGGCATCCAAGAAGGTTTGATACAAGTGATCTTCGCCATAGGTGAGCGCATCACTGCTATTCATGGACCACGGAGGAGTTTCCTCGTTAATCCTAATATCTGTTTTCCCTTCGGACAAATGAATCGGAACAGGCAGGAACTGACCATAATGGCTCATTAACTCCATCACACGATCCCATTCATAATAATCCTCGTAACCCTCCTTGCATGTCAAAAACACGGTGGTGCCGATTGGAGCATCCTTCTCAAGCTTGCGAATCGTGTACGTGCCGTCAGGCCGCCCACGCCATTCTAAAGTATCGCCTTCTAGAGCGGAGCGGGTAATAACAACGATCTCGCCGCTCACTACGAAGCAGGACAGCAAACCCACGCCAAATTGTCCAATATAGTCGTCTGCTGAATCCATTTCGTCACGCTTGGAGGTACTTCCGATTTGAGCCAAAAAAAGCTGGATTTCGGATTCGGACAAGCCTATCCCATTATCGTGAACGGCAATCGTTCGAGAACCGTAAATTTCAACTGTTACGCGTGCATCAAAGCGGTGTCCAAGCCGTTTGCGTGCTGTAATCGCATCAACGCCATTTTGCAGTAATTCCCTAATGAACACGCCTGGGCTCGAATATAAATGCTTTGAGAGAAGCTCGATCATCCCTTGTAAATTAACTTGAAAGTTCATTTCGCTCATCCTGTCTCCCATAGTGGATCTGTTTTTTATTGGTCTATTCCATTCATTGATTCGGCATTATACTCGCTTATCCTTCTTTATTTGCACAAAGAGGCAGGCAGCACCCCAAACCTATGGATGCTGCCTGCCTCACTCGATTATCATTTTTGTTGCTTACACTTTGAAAACAGCTGCTTTCTCCTTCAAATCCTGTGAGGAAAGTGAAAGCTTCTCCGCAAGCGTGCGCAAATCATCGGAAATATCATTTTGTTTAACTGAAAGCTCGCTCATATGTTCCATTTTCCCATTCACTTCTGAAGACGTCGTCAATAGCTTGTCTACTGCAGACACGATATGAGACATGCCTGTTGTAATTTCACTAATTGCCGTAGAAATCTCGCTCACTTGATCTGACAGCATGCTGCTTTGTGATTCCAATGCTTGGAATGTGCTGCTTGCGGTTTCGGATGCTTGACGCGTCGTGTTAATAACATTCGCGAAGCTGCCGATCGTGCGGCTGCTTGCTGCCACATCGCTTTGTATGAGTGTCAGCTCCTTCGTGATCTGCTTCGAGATCATATCGGTCTGACTGGACAGCTTGCGGATCTCATCAGCAACAACTGCGAACCCTCTGCCATGCTCACCTGCTCTTGCCGATTCAATGGATGCGTTCAGTGACAACAAATTCGTCTGTGTGTTCAAATCCTGAATGCCATTCAAAAACTTAGCTACATTGTTATATCGTTCATTCATCGTTTCGAAAGCTTCAGTTAGCTTTGAGAACTGGTCTACTGTTTCATTTACCATCGAGACCACGCCAGCCATCTGCTGCGTGCCGTTATGAGATGATTGCTTCATATTTTGCATATCATTGTTTATGTATTCACTCGACGCAGCAATTTGCTGAGAGCTTGCTGAGATTTCTTCCGTAACTGCCGAAATGGATGAAGCATCGTCATACTGCGACAGCAACACTTTTCTGCCCAGCTCCACTTGGCCATTTACATCCTCTGATGCTTTTCGATTAATACCAATCATATTATCCATATTATTCGAAATGTGGAGCACAGATTCGCTCACTTCAAGCGTAGCTTTAATCGTTTCTCGCAGCTGATCGCCCATATTAGCCAAAGCGTGGTCAAGATCGCCAAATTCGTCAGAGCGAACGAGTTTTTCTTGACTTGTAAAATCATTATTGCCATACTGCTTAATTCTTTTTGTAATGCCTACAAGTCCTGTTCTAATCGATTGTGAGATGACAAAAATCATAATAGCAGGAAGAATAGCTAGCAAAATGACATTTATAAGCACAATAAGGTTCGCACTGGATATGTCTTTATCGAGAAGCTTCTGCGTCGCGTTAGCGTCTGCGGTCAAACGCTCGTGCATTGTATCGTTGGAATAACTTAGAATGACGGTATATACGCTTATTAGATTGCTTATGCGGAGCGATTTCTCATCTGATGATAATCCACTCACATCTGTATTCGTCACTTTCAAGTTATCTAATGCAAGCTTAAGAACATTAACCTGATTCGCATAATAAGGACCATCTTCCGTTGCAGGCGGATATTTCTTATCCATATCGATAAGCTGTTTCTCTAATTCATCGATGTTGGCAGGCATCGTTTCCAAATCCTTCATGATCAGCGTTGCATCGCTTTTGCCATTTTCAATGGCATCTACCATTAGAAGCATCACTTTCAGCAGCCTATTCGATATACCTTGATAATTGCGTTCAGCACGCTGCAATTCCTCTGAGCCTTCGACTGAGGTTGCTACTGAATGATTTTGAAAATAAATCAAAACGCCCGAGCCTACATTAAAAAGTGTGATGATTGCGGTAACAAGCAATAATTTGCTCGTTATTTTCTTCAAACTCAATTTCTTAAACAGTATTTTTGCTCTCTCTATCCTATCCTTAAAAACCATCCTGCTTGCTCTCTCCTCTGTCTCCTGAAAACAAAAAAAGCTATCCAGCCACAGGAGGCGGACAGCTCAGTTAGCTTATTATCCTTCCGGCGGTCTGGCAGCCATAGTGCGTACACCTTAGGCCCATAACTTTGCGTCCTTGTCTTTCAACAAGTTTGCCTTTTTCAGTTTGTCTATTTTGTAGTTTACAACTTAAACCAGTATAGGACTATTTAGTGAATTTGTCATCCCTTGAACCATATTTATTCTGTGGCTAAAAATAAGGTTGCATTGCAATAACGCCTTGCTAACGAATGAAAATAGGAGGTTTGGATGGAAATAACCGCAACGAGCAAAATATTTCGCACCGCTTCCCATTGTTTTTCCGTTAAATTCGGCAATCTGCTTGCAAATTGATTCGCTGAAGAGCGAATGACATGCTCTGTCAATAAATCTTGATGCGGATTTTCCTTCAAATGACCGGAAATGTCGAGCAGTTGATCGTTATTCGCATCTAGCTCCTCAAACATACTGGTATAAGATGCATATAATTCAATAGGCCCAACTAAATCGTCTGCTTCATCCTCTGGTTTCTTGAATACGATCTCAAAAAGCTTGCGTATTGATTCAAAATCAAGATTTGACTTTAAATCATCAATAATGAATAATAACGCAGCTTGGTTCAGAGAATATTTTTTCCCAGCTTTCGGACAATCGAAATAAGGTTTGAAATCTCGCTTTACCCAGTTTTGCATGGAGGTAATCGACAGATTCGAATATTCGATTAGTTGGCCCAACGCAGCAATTTCATGTAGTGAAAAGCCTTTAATCTCATTTCCTTTAATGAGCTTTTCAATAATTGGAGGCAGCAGCGTAGACATAAATGCAGGCAGTCCCGTGCCTTTCTCCAAGTCACATTGATGCGTTTTGGTCCATGCGGCTTGCAGCACTTGCAGTGGCTTCAAATTATACTTTCCGTCCAGAGCCAGCAGCAAGCAAGCCATCTCTTTTCGAGTAAGCGTAAAGGACTCCATATCGCTTCCTCCTCGCGCATTCGTCTTGCATTCCTATATTACAAGTTCATATGAACTCATCATATGCCGGAGAATGACGCTTGTAAAGGCTCGAAAATCAATGAGAATAAGCCTTTCATTCTCGTTAAATCGCTTTTAAAGCGCGTATAAGGCTGTTACCGTTGGATATGGCATTTGTCATATCATGTAATCATTCGTTATAGTAGATCATAAGAAAAAAAAATATAAACATAAAAGGGTAGTGAAAAACGAAAATGGGTATAGGATTCAATTTATTCATGATTGCTCTTCTTATTTTATTAACTGCTTTTTTCGTCGCAACGGAGTTCGCCATCATCAGACTTCGCTCCAGTCGGATCGATCAGTTAGTGCTTGAGGGCCGGAAGAACGCACTTGCCGTTCAACGGGTTACGAGTAATCTGGATGCCTACTTGTCAGCCTGTCAATTAGGTATTACTATTACAGCGCTCGGGCTGGGCTGGCTGGGAGAACCGACAGTTGAAAAAATGCTTTTACCCTTGTTTGAACGTTTTGCTATTAACGATGACATCAGTCATATTCTATCCTTTTTAATCGCATTTATTTCAGTCACATTCCTGCATGTTGTTGTCGGGGAGCTTGCACCAAAAACGTGGGCGATCCAGAAAGCTGAATTTATTAGCTTCTTAACAGCAAAACCGATTATTTTATTCCACAAAATTTTATATCCTTTCATTTGGTTGCTAAATGGCTCGGCTAACGCTTTGGTTCGCTTGTTCGGATTGAAACCAGCTACAGAGCATGAAGAAGCACACTCGGAAGAAGAAATTCAAATTATTCTTAACGAGAGCTACCAAAGCGGAAAGATTAACAATACAGAATACGGATATGTAAGCCGCATTTTCGCTTTTGACGAATTGCTGGCCAAAGAAATTATGGTGCCCCGCACCGATATGATTTGTTTGTATACAAACAAATCATTAGCTGAGAACATGGAAATTATTCGCAAGGAACAATATACGCGTTTCCCGGTTGCACTTGAGAGCAAGGATAACATCGTCGGCATGATTAACACGAAGCAGCTTTTCCTAGAATATGAATCTGATCGTGATTTGGATTTCAAAAAGCTTGTTCATCCTGTACTGAGCGTTTCCGAGGTTACGCCAGTCAAAATGCTTCTAAAGCGAATGCAATTAGAACGTGTTCACATCGCTATTCTCGTCGATGAATACGGCGGTACTTCCGGACTAATTACAATTGAAGATATTTTGGAAGAAATCGTTGGTGAAATTCGTGATGAATTTGATGCTGACGAACGCAAGGAAATCGAACAGTTGGCCGATAACTGCTATCTTCTCGATGGTAAAGTATCACTTAGCGAGTTGAGCGATCTAACCGGCATGAACTTCGAGGAAGAGGATGTGGATACAGTCGGCGGCTGGTTGTACAGTCAAGTGACCGATCCAAAACCAGGCAAAGAGCACTTTTACGAAAATTATAAATTTATCATTCGTGAGACGAGCAAAAACCGGATTCGCAAGGTCGAAATGCTAATTGAGCAAAATCAAGAAGCCGTTGAAGGCGAAACCGCATAACGATAGGTTAACAAGAAAGAAGCAGCCTTTGCTCACTGCATAGGCTGCTTCTTTTTTGTTATGTCTTTATAACAAGCTGAAAATATGAACGATACGATCAAGCAGCCACTCATCCGTGTGGTCTATCGCCTCTTCTACAGAACATGGACCCGGCACGAGCGAGAAGCCTGCACGAAGACCAAGCTCCGACGTGTATGCTGAACTCGCATCAATTGACCCGCAAACGGCGATTACAGGGATGCGCTGCCCCCGAGCGGCATCACATATCGCCTTGATCACCTTGCCTGATCCCGTTTGGCTGTCTAATCTCCCTTCGCCTGTCAAAATCCAATCAGCGCCAACAATATGCTCCTCAAATCCAATTCTATCCATTACAAGTTTTGCTCCAGCGTGCATAGCGGCGTCAAAAAAAGCTAAAAGTGCTGCACCTGTTCCTCCTGCCGCTCCGCTGCCTGGCAAATTCGCCACATCAATCCCAGTATGCTTGGATATACATTCAGCAAAATGAGCTAATGCAAGGTCAAGCTGCTTGACTGCTTCTGACGATGCTCCCTTCTGAGGACCGTAAACCAAAGAAGCTCCATGCTCCCCGCACAATGGATTACTTACATCGCCAGCAATAATGAAGCTGCTTTCGCGAATGCTCGAATGGAAACCAGCATCATCAATCGATGCAAGCTTCGACAAATGAACGCCTCCAAGCGGCAGCTCTGCTCCACTTTCATCTAACAGCTTCATTCCGAGCGCCTGCAGCATGCCCGATCCGGCATCATTGGTCGCGCTGCCTCCTAAGCAAATAATAAATTGACGATAACCAGAACCGAGTGCATGCCGAATCAATTCACCGGTGCCAAATGTTGAAGCGATAAGCGGATTTTTCTCTTCACTCTTGAGCAAAGCAAGACCAGATGCTTCAGCAAGCTCAATAACCGCGGTTTGGCCATCTCCCAGTACGCCATATCTTGCATGAATGCTTCGGCTGAGCGGATCGTGAACAGGAACCTCGATAAAACTCCCGCCTGTAGCTTGTACCAAAATCTCCATCGTACCTTCACCGCCATCAGCCATTGGGAGCTGTACGATTTCAGCATGTGGATGTACTGTGCGAATGCCTGCTTCCATTGTGCTAGCAATTTGAAATGCGCTGCTTGACCCCTTAAACGCATCCGCTGCAATAACGATTTTCACCCTAATCATCCTTTCAGAAAAAAAATTAAAAAAACACTTGCAATTATTTCAGTTTATATGCGATAATACATCTTGTGTTTAGCGAATACATCTTGCCGTTGTAGCTCAACTGGTAGAGCAACTGACTTGTAATCAGTAGGTTGGGGGTTCAAGTCCTCTCGACGGCACCATCTTTTCCCGGGACGTAGCTCAGCTTGGTAGAGCACCTGGTTTGGGACCAGGGGGTCGCATGTTCAAATCGTGTCGTCCCGACCATCCTAAACATAAAGAATTGAATATACATAAAAGAAAGAAGCTTGAGCAATCAAGCTTCTTTTCTTTTATATTTGATCGCCTAAATTTTGCAACAGCTCGGCGAGCTCGTCAAACCCAGCATCAAGCGCATAATCCTCAGCTGTATATCCTGTTTCATCAACTTTCAACGGATCAGCCCCTGCTTTTAGCAAAAGTTCCGCTCCCTCTATGTCACCATTTTTTGCTGCGGTCATTAGCGGTGTCCATCCGGTACTATCCTGTAAATTCGGATTAGCTCCTTCATCCAGCAATAACGCTACCATCTCTATGCTTTCATTATACAACGCTATCGTTAATGCCGTTTCTTCATAACTTTGCTCAATCACATTCAATTGCGCTCCCGCATCTATCAAAGAAGAAGCGATAGCTGTTTCATTTAGCTGGGCTGCCCACATTAGCGCTGTCCACCCTTCATCGTCTGCTGCATTCGGATTTCCTCCAGCATTAAGCAGAGATTTAACGAGCTCTAAATCAGCCTCTGAAGCTGCACCAAGCATTTGATCATCGGTTGGCGGCCCATCAAGAGAAGACATGAAGGTATCAATCGATTTCGAGAAGGTCACTCCGATCGTAACAGATCCCCCGAGAACAAGAATAACAGCCAAAACGATGATAAGTGCTATTCGCGAAGAGGATGTCTTAAAAATGATATTCGATGAGATGCCTGCATATTGCTGAATCGCGTAGATACGCTTCGGCAGGGGCGGGTGAGTCGATAGCTTCTCAGCCAGCCATACAAATAAACCTTTCTCATAGCTGCTTTGCAGCATATATTCCTCACGGTCTACCCGTTTGTAGAGCGTTTTGCCGATCGCTAATATCGTTAAACCATTCATTGCGGCTTCAGCATCATTGGTGTAATAAGCAGCCATACGGTCGCATGTATATTCGCAAGCCCGCGAGTATGCTTCACCAAGAAATGGAAGCCATAACGCCGGCAATATGAGCAGCTGCTTCGACAAATGATTTCGTTTGATGTGGGCGAGCTCGTGTGAAATGACAAAAGTGAGCTCTTTTTCCCCACCCGCCTGAATCATTTCGAACAAATCGGAATAAAGCACCACCATATTGCGGCCAAAAAAGCGCGAAGCAAACGCATTTAATATCCCGCTCGACTCCATGACATAGAGATCAGGTACAACAGTAAAGCCCATCCGCTCACACTGTGCCTGGGCAATTGCGAACACTTCCGGGAATTGTCTCGGCGTGATCCGAACGCCATTGGTTCGAATGCTTGCCATCATAATCGCTTGAGCGAATAAGGGCAGGAGTATAAGAATCGGTAGGATGAAAATGAAAATAATAGAAATAAACAGACATAAATAAATGAAAACACTAAAGATAAGCGCAAGAACGAAGTAACGATTCTCTTTCTTATGTATGAGCGACGTTTCTAAATCAATTGCATTCAATAAATGGCATCCCCTTCTAAAATAATACCCACATTATACACGATTTCCCAAAGTTATTATACAACCTTCAGCATAACAAAAAAACTCATCTGCAATTTAGGATAGCAAATGAGTTTCTTTCAGTGAATGACATCTAGCTTTGCTCAAGAAACTGATATACAGCCATCATTTCTTGTTTATTCAACTCACGAATGCGATTGAAAATTGGAATATCAGCCACTGCCTCAATATTTGAGCTGTCTTTAACAACATCACTTACTTTGCCGGTCAGCCATGTTTGCACGTCTATGCCTTCAACAATTTCCTTAAGCCCTTCATCATTGATGCCACTTGCATAACAGCTAACACATGGTACCGATAATTTGAACACGCCATCATGGAGCCCATCTTCCGAAATTACTCTTTTCCCTTTGCAGAATGGACATGGCTGGCTAGCTTTAATTTTATTTATTAAGGTGACAATTTTTTTGTAACCAAACGCTTCATAGACATAGGTCAGTTTTTTGTATTTACCATTAGTGAAATACTTATCAATGATCGTTTCTCTCGTTTCGGTGATATTGGCAAAATCACAGACGGTGATCCGATTATTAATACTGATGGATTCGATACTGTTGCTAATACTGCCCCAGAATGGCAGCACATTTTGCAAGACCATTTCGTAGTGGGAAAAGCTCGCAACCTCTAGTTCAAGCATTTTCAGCGCAGCTTGCGTCTCCCTAGGCAATAGAGAAACCTCTTCCGTCAAAACCATATCGCCCCCGACAATCGCTTTCATTTTGTCTAGAACCTGTAGATTTCCAACGGTTTTAATGACTTGATCAAGAGGCTGCTGAATAATCTCACGAATATCCGTCTCGCCAAACTTTAGCTTTTTATGATGCTTTAATACCGTTCCTTGACAAATTGGGCAAGTAATCAATTTTTTGGATTCTTTTATACGCTCTTTAATCTCCGATTTCGATACCACCATATACATCCCAATGATGTGATTAAAGCCTTCCCAAGTCCTTGATGCCTTGCCTACTTTATCATAGAATGACTTTTCCCAATATCCGTACAAAAAAGTATGCTTTTCTGCGTCTGTCATCTCTGCATAACTTTTGCTTATATCCTGGCCGAGCTCATTTTTAATCTCTTCAAAAATAAATTTTATTTTTGGGAATTGATAAAACTTCAAAATATCCATCACATCTGGATGCAATAAGCCATCCCAGAATGGCGCGGTTTTGTCCTGAATAACAATATCAAAATCAAATTTTTCAATTACACGGCGGCCCGAGCAGCATGGGCAATGATTGCCTTGATTATAGAAATCGAAGCTATTCGTATCTTTATTGGTTGGATGTGCCGCCACAATATGGTTGATTAAGCCGCCAATTTCGTAGAGAAAAGTATATTGGCTGTACAAGTGGCGTTCCAAATCAATGGCGATGACGGGTGCAATGGTATCCGATTCATATTCGCCATAAATGAGACGAGCCATAGATGATAAGCTTTTTAAGATGCCGCCTTTATAAACGTTTTCTGCATTTTTAAAATAGGCAATCTGGTTTTCTTTTAAATAATTTACGCCATTTTTTTGATCTAGTGTTGAAGGAATATGGAAAGGAGCAGCTTTATCTTCATGGTTTTGTTCCCGGTAATAATCATCATGACTGACCACATCAAGATGCTCCACGGGTGCAAGCTGTCTTTTGCCAAAATCAACGATAAAATCAGAGCTTTCCAGCATATACGAATTATGTTCAATCATGATTATGGAGACGGATTCATCCTGTAGAATGACCCTCACACTATCAATGAATTGATTCAAAATATTTTGTGATAACCCTTTTGATGGCTCGTCAAAAATAAATAGCGTATTCGGGTTTCTGGAGCCCGCAAACAACTCAGAAACTAAATGAACACATTGAAATTCACCCGTTGATAAGGATTGTGTTTTTCTCTCCAACGTCAAATAACCAAGTCCTAGCTTGATCAATAAGCTCAAGCGTTTATGAGCGATGTCTTCATTTGGCAGCTCAACAATAATATCTTCAATCGAGCGCTGAAAAATATCATCAATATCATCACTATATTTTGTAAGCTTCTTTTTAATATCTAGAAAAGTGGCAACGGTTGACCGGCTAGTGATCGATTGGTTTCGATCTTGCCCAACCATAACCAGCTTATCTTTCGGATAGCGCTTCACAAAATCTTTGGACATGCACTCATTAACAAGTGTGGATTTGCCACAGCCTGACTCGCCTGTAAATGTGACAAGTCTATTTTTAGGAATCTGAATTTCACTGATTTGAATATTCCGGCAGTGAAGATCAAGAAATTGATAATATTCTGTTGGTGCTGCCTCGTTTCGTTCCCCGTGGATTGGCTTTGGACGTGGTGATTCTTCCACTATTTTTCCGCCGTATTTACCGCTGCCAGGGCCAAAAAACAAATGCTTATCCGCTGTGTCCAGCACCGTGTCAGAATGGTCAATGAGCCAAATTTGATTTTTAACTCCCAATTGTTTAATCTCAGCTAAAATTTTCAATAACGTTTGATGATCAAGACCTACGGAAATTTCGTCGATAATAATAACCGTATTCTCACTTGTAGCCATAAATTCAGCCAAGTAGAGCCGAGTTACTTCTCCACCTGACAATGTTCCCATAATTCGATTTAACGTTAAGTAACCAATATTCATATTGATTATATTTTTTAAAATGTTTTGTTTACCTTCACTAATCTTTAGAACTTCTGCTAGTGAATAAATTGTTTCCACACTGAAGTCGTTGATGTCCGATACACTCTGTGCTTGATCCAATAACTCAAATTTATATTGTTCAACTTCTTGATTGTAACGTTTCCCCATACATTTTTTACATTCGATATTTTTAGTTGTTCCGCGGCCTTTACAGTCTGGACACCAGCCTAATTCATTATTAAAAGAAAAAACTTCTGGAGAAAGATTATACTTTTCAGCAAGAGCAACTCGAATTTCAGTAAACACGCCAGTATGCGTACCAATAGTTGAACGAGGATTTGAAGAAATGGATGATCGACCTAGAAAAAGGACAAGCGGCATTTCCTCCATCTTAATGGCACTGAAATTGGTTTCCATAATAGTAGGAAATAGATACTGATACTCCGCCTTTGGCAATAAGGAAACGAGACGTTTCTTCGACTCTTCACCAATGGTTTGAGAAAAAGTTGTTTTTCCAGATCCAGATAAACCAGCTATGCCTAACGATTTATCTACTGGCAGTACTTCATCTAATTTGTTAATATTGTTCGCAATTAATTGCTTTATTTTCATTGTGATCTCCTCTCCAATCTCTAAAAATTTGTCTCTGTATATGATAAAAGCAAGCTTCTACAGCCAACCTGCTATGTTTGCTCATTTAAAATGATTTCAAAAGGCATCTTATCAAAAAGAAAGAGCACAATTCTTACTGCGGAATTGCGCCCTATTTTTTAAAAATGATTCATTTGTATTGATGAATTAAGTTTGGTTCTGAAAAACTGGCATCATGAAAGTTGAAAAATCATATTACAGTTCGGCTAACACTTTTCCAAGCTGATTGCCCTTGTAAGTCCAAGCAGATTTAGCTCCCTCAATTGCTCCCGGACGAGATTTTGTTTCTTCACTAAATCCAGTTTGATCGAGGTGTAGATGAACCGTTCCATCTGAACCTTCTTTCAAAGTCCATGTAATTGTCGTATTTTCTCCGGCACTTATCCAAGTGTAAGATAATGTATGAGGCTCGTCCACTATAAGCACTTCGCAATCTACAATGCCGTTCCACCATTCGGAAGGCTCCGTTTTGAACTGAAATTTATGTCCAACGACCGGTTCAAAATCATTATTCCAAATCCATTTCGCAAGCGTATCTGAATCCGTTAGAGCATTCCACACTTGGTCGATTGAGCTTGTAAATTGATAATCTAATGATACATCTGGTTTCATTTCTTTTCCTCCAATATAAGTTTTAATTTATCTATTCTTTCATTCCAGAAACCTTCATAAAAAGATACCCAATCTTTTATTTCTTTCAACGGATTAGCATTCAATCGATATCTCGTTTCTCTGCCAACCTTTTGAGCAATGACGAGATCGGCATCTTTCAGGATTGCCAAATGCTTGGAAACCGCTGTTCGACCCATTTGAAAATGAACCGTTATCTCATGTAGGGGCAAGTCTTCAACTTCTGCCAACAATTGAATTAGTTTTCGCCTTGTTGGATCGGCAACAGCGTCGTAAACATCCCTCATTTGACCTTTATCGTTCAAAACCACCCCCACCTTTTCATTATTATTTACTGTAATGTTGCCGATTAAACGACATAACAGCTTATTAAGACACCTTTTGGAGTCATATTGATTATAGGACACCAAAAAGTGTCCTGTCAAGTTTCTTGCTCATCCACTATGTGGCCTTTAAATCTTACTTTGTTAGTTTAACAGAGTACCCTGCTTACACAAAAAAGACTCTTCAGCCGCTTAGCTAAAGAGTCTCTCCTTCTATCTCTTCTTATCTAAAGTTTAGTTTATCATTACAACTAATGATCCGATTCATCCCATTTTTTCGAATAGGCTTTTTTTGTAACCCAAAGTGTCAGCCATGTGAGCAATACAACGATAATACCCGAAAAAATCCATACACCTGCAGGAACGTTCATCTATATGTACCCCCTCTTTGTCTACTCCCTCTATTTTACAAGATCCCATTCGATTATTTTCAACAGATCCGTTAACAAATTCGTAACTTTTCTAATCATAAATCATCATGGACGGAGTAGCAAATAACGGATTACACTTCATGAATTAACCTCTATGGTGAACGATAATATCGATCGGATAACGACCAGCATTGCGTCCGTAAAGCGTCAAACCGCCTTGTTCAGCTTCGAGCTGAAGCTTAAAGCTGCGATTTTTGTTCAGCTTAGCAGTCAATGCACTAGGTAAAATAACTTTGCAGAGATAACCGTATGATCCTGCATCCTCCAGCTTGTTAGAAACCGCTTGATAGTGCCAAGACAGAACGCCACGGCTATCCGCTGGATCATCTCTCAACACAATCGTATCAACTAGCTGTCCATCAATGAGAACATTCAGCTTAGCTTCATGGCGATCCGAATCCGTCATAAAATATGAGTTTATGTTGTACTCAGGATCTGACAGCGCACCATGCATAAAGGAAATGTCCAGCTTTTTCTGAATGCTTTCCTCAAGATCACGTTTTAGCAGACGCTTGGAGCCCGCTTCAAAAAACAGTTCAATATCATAAATCATCGTTTGCTCCGAAATGGATGGCAGCTGTACATCATACGTAAATTGTCCTGCAATTCCGCCATTCACTTTCTGATTCTGCAACGAATTCCAGCTATGCGGCCACTCGCTATTGGTGAAGCTTGCAACCGGTACGCTTATCGTTTGGCCGTCAACCTCATATTTCCCATTGGTTTGACCGCTGCGAACGTCAAAAGTAACGAAGTTGCGTGTAATCGTTTTGCCATCGGAAGACAAGAGACGTACTGCAATTACCGCAACCGCATCCTGCTGAGGCATTTTCAAGGAAAGCGGCTGCAATACACTCACGCCGAATCCGTTCCAGTCAATGATTTCGTGTCCTGATTGTGCGACAGTACGTACACCAAAATGATCATACGACAGCTCCCACGCCAGTTGAAGCGCTTGACCATGATAACGGTCCGAGAAGCTGGAACGCAAAAGCTCCAATGTAACCTGCGAGCCTGTATCCAGCGTTTGACAAGGAGGTGCATCAATAACGATAAAATCTGGCGAGTGCAAATCTGCGATCGTCATGCCGGGAACGAACCACTCGTAGCCAAAATGCTTGTCGGTGCCGTCCAAACGGTAATAACCGTTAAACTCATTTACAACATCGCGGAATTCTGTAAATACGAAACCGCACATTTTATCATGACGGCGGAATTCATTCATCATATATCGGTAATGCCAAGCTAAGTCGCTATCTCCTGCTCCGCCTTCGATCCCCCACACATTGCCGCATTCGCTGTTCATTAATGGTGCATCTGATTGTACATTGCCCGCAGTATAGTTAAAGGTAGAACCTACGAACGTTTTATCAACGACCTCTGTTACATGGTTGCGTAGCTCATTGTAGCCATTAATGTAGAAATGCCAAGTGTTAATATCAGACTCCACATGATCATAGTTACATGGTGAGTTATCTTCAACTATACGGGTTGGATCAACTTGTTTGGCCCAACGATAGATGGAACGAACCCACTCCTGCGTTTGCGGCAAATAATTTTGCGGATGTGATGCATCTGTTGTTAGTGACGCGGATTCACTTTCCGTTTTCAAGCCCCATGTCTCATTAAACATGACCCAAGAGAAAATCGACGGGTGATTGTAGTCACGATCAATAATTTCACGCGCTTCACTCTCGTAAGCAAGCCGTGCCTGCTCATCCGGGTCCCCCCAGAAGCATGGCATATCCTCCATCACGAGAATTCCAAGTTTGTCGGCCCAGTAAAGCTTGCGCGGCTCTTCCGGCTTTATGTGAATCCGAACAAAGTTCAATCCTAAACGTTTTAAAAGGAAAATTTCATCATGCATTTCTTGATCGGACGGGTACGTGAAAAATCCGGTTGGATGGAAGGATTGATCCAACGTTCCATTCAAATAAACAGGTTTGCCATTCAACATAATCCAGCGATAATTCCGATCGCCTACAAGTGCAGTTGAAATTTCACGAATACCAAAATAAGTGCTTATAACATCCGACTGACCATTGCTGGATAGGGAAACTTCGCCTTCATATAAGAAAGGAGATTCTGGACTCCACAGCTTAGGATCTGCCACTACAAATGAAGTGCTGATCGTATTGGGTCCTTCTGTCAGCTCTGCTTCGAATTGATGTGATACAGCACCCTCTGCAAACAAGAAGGAAAGCTGAGCATGACCTGCGCGGCTTGCTATCACTCTAGTCGTAACTTGTATAGTACCGTCCAATTTTGTATTAAACTTCGAATCCTGTACATAGTTTTGAGGACGAGCCTCCAGCCATACGGGCTGCCAAATGCCGCGAATTTCTCCATAACCTTGCTTGCCACGGCCTTGGAATGAATGATCAAAATCTTCAACACGAACCGTAATCGAGTTTGTGCTGTCGATTGACCAAACGTCTGTTACATCAAATTCGAAATGGCCATATCCGCCTTCATGCGAACCAATGGAGATCCCATTTACCCATACGTCGGACTTAAAATCGACTGCTCCAAAGCGAAGGATTACTCGCGCATCAGCTAGCTCTGGTGCCCAATCCACTTCCTTATCGTACCAAGCGATGCCTTTATCATTGCTTCCGATTCCCGACAACGGGCTTGACCAGGAGAAAGGAACAGTGATTTCTGACTTTAAGGATTGCCCCTTCGATTTATGCCAATCTGCACCGATGCCGCCATTCACATGATCAAATTCAAAGGACCATGCTCCATTCAAATTCAACCATTCCGAGCGCTGCCAATCTGGCCGAGGATACTCAGCTCGAGGGATGTTCACTTGTGATGCATGTACCGTATTTAAAGACATTATTAATCACACTGCCTCTCCATTGATATTTTGATGACGTTCATAAGATTAATTAAAAAGTTAATAATAAACTGAAATAACAACCATTTCGTAACAAGAATACGTCTTCATTAACTTGTTTGTCAACTATTACTTTGAAAACCCGTGATAAACCTATTATATAGTTAACTATTAAGTTACTCTAATATATGGTGAATCCTCATTGAAATCAAAAAAAGGAAGCTGGCCTTAGCCAAGCTCCCTCCAAATATAATGCTAAAGCTTTCTGATCTGACCGATAAATATCTCGGAAGTCAGCCATCTCCGGAATATAAGAAATAACATAACTGACGGCAGGCTTGTCAATGCTCCAAGCTGCAGCATTAATGTACTGTCCATTTCTCCTCCTGAGCTTGCAAACTGTACTAATTTCATTATCGGTGTTTGCAGCTCCATATTAGAAATATAAATTAACGCTGGTAAGTATGAGTTCCATAATATGACGAAATGGAGGACGCCAAGCGCAAGCAGTGGCTTCCATATTTTTGGGATAAACAGAGTGAAGAACGTATGCAGTTCCCCTTTTCCCGATAGCTCGGCCTCAGTCTTTAAGTCGGCGTATCTACTGTTGAAAATACTTTTGAGAACAAAAACCGCCGCTAAATTAAAAAAGCCGAATATCATTTGCGGAATAATCGTATTGACCATTTCCAGGCTCCGAACGAATAGGTACTCATTAATCATCCCGCTTCCCATCGAAATGACGATAAGCAGAAACAACTTATACCAGCTGCGCCCTGGCAAATGTTTGACAGTCAGCGGATAAGCGAGTGTGACGGTCATCAATAAAAATATAATTACAGCAATAAAGTTAACGACCGAATAAGAAAAAACGTTCCAGAACGATATGAAGCTCCACACCGATTGCCTTACTTCTCCGGCTTCAGTGAACGGATAGATGAACAGCATATACAGTAAAAAAATGACAACGATTGAATATAAGCAAGCTGTCACAATCCCAATTATGCTGCGTCCATTATTCGTTGTTTTAATGTCAGCTGCACCTGTGTGATTACTGAATAATTGCTTTAAAAACAATCTTTTTACAATGAAATATGCGATGATCGTAAAGAGCAGTTGAACCGCAAATTGAAAAATGCCCGCAGCAGCTGAAGGACTTACGTTCATCATCAAAAAACCTAGTTGAAAAATATAAGCGTCAAGCGTCTCTCCTGTCTTCGATACCAAGGGATTCAGCAAGCTTCTAATGAGCTCATAGTCCGTGGACATGATGGCAGACAGCTGCAGCACCATAAAAGCGGCTACCGCTTTCAGTGCTGGAATCACATTCATTACAAGGTAGCTATTCCCGATGCCTGCAAGCCCCGTTTCTTGCCGGTTCACTGAAGCATGCTTCGAGGCTATAGCTGCAAGCGCGATGATGATCGGAATACCGCATGTTTTTAACACTTCAACGAATACAATGATCGGTCGAAATAATGTCTCATCCCCCAAAATCAGCGTCCCAGAGGTTAGAAAAGGAGATGTGTTTATCGACAGTATATAAATGAAAATATACACAAAAACAATAGAAGGAATGAAAAAAGGAATAAGAAATAAAGACGAGAACAGCCCTCTCAACCACTTGTAACGAATATTGCTCAGAGCAAGCGCCAAAAGGAATGCGATACATCCGCTAGCCAGTGTATAACCCGTTTTGATAATAAATGTATTTACAATTACCCTTCGGAAGTTCTCATCGTTAAACAATTGGGCAAAATGATTAAAGCCTACCCAAGAACTCTCAAATAGGCCAACAAAAACTTTGTAGTCGACAACCGATAGAATTATACCGTTAGCAAATGGAAGCAGCTTAAAAATCAATATGAGCATAAGAGCGGGAATGACGATCAAGTAATGCAGCTTGAACTTCCATATTCTCTGAGGCAGACTGTCTGGATCATGTAATTGGTTATGTAGATTGCTTTGGGCATTAGGCGGTTGATGCTCCATAATAAACCCCTTTCTTTTTCCGTAATTTTACTAAATTATAATGATTTAGTTGTATGTTGTATAGCTTCAATATCGCTCATTTTCGCTGCAGCTTTTGATTATTCGCCTGTTCTTGTATAATAATCCGATATAAATGGACGCAGTAAGGGAGTTGTATAATGTCTAATCGTAAATGGAACATAGGCATTGCCATTCTGTTTATTGTATTTTCCAGTCTTTTGCTAAGCTTCTTTCTCTCCACGCTTCGGATAAAGGATCTGCTGCAGCCAATTCTCTCAAGCGAGGTAAGCCAGAAACCTCCTTATCACATTGTCCTCATCTCCCAAGAAATCGATAATCCATATTGGCGATCAATTGAACGAGGTGCAAAAGATGCAGCGGTTGAATTTGGGATGGAGCTTGAATATACAGGACCGTTTCGCATTAATCCCGCGGAGCAAATGAAGCTGCTGGAGAAAGCTATTGCAGCCAAAGCTGATGCGCTGCTCGTACAGGGGCTTAGCGACCCGCAGTATATCGGATTAATTAATAAAGCGATTAGCTATGGCATTCCTGTCTTAACGATTGATACAGATGCTCCGAACAGCCGCAGGCTCTCTTATGTCGGCACAAACAATTTCGATGCAGGCAAAGTTATGGGTGAATTGGTTGCCGAAGCGGCTGGAAATCATGGGCAAATCGCCGCTTTAATCGGAAACGAGCAAGCCCCCAATCAGCAGCTGCGGCTTGCTGGATTTCGAGAGGTTATTTCACGTTACCCCGAGCTGAATCTTGTCGAGGTGCGCTCCTCAAACATTTCACGCCTCCAAGCATCAGGTGAAACAGAGGAACTGCTTCAGCACTATCCACAGCTGAATGTAATGGTCGGATTAAGCGCACTCGATGCGATCGGCATCGCGGAGGCCACTGAACGCATTCGGCCAAAAGGCCTGCAAATTTTTGCATTTGATGCGCTCGATGAAACTTTGGAGCTTATTCGCAGTGGAATCATCCATTCAACCATTGTCCAGCAGCCTTACGACATGGGCAATGAAGCTGTATCACAGTTGAACGATTACCTCCATGGCAAGGAGCTTCCTGTGCAGCATTTTACGAAAATATCGGTACAAGGCCAGAAGCCCTTCGTTCAAGAAAATGGAGAAACTAGCCCATGACCATTCGGACTAAGCTGCTCATTTTCATCCCATTACTCGTTCTCCTCATTAATATGGTTACGTTCTTTTTATTTCAAAGTGGAAAGATGGTTCAGCAAAGCTATAATCAAATGATCGATCGTATCCTTTTGTACAACCAGTCCTCCAAGGTTGTAAATAACAACTTAAGTACGCTGCATAGCTATTTGCTTAATCCAGACGACAGCAAAAAAAAGCGATATGATCATAGTCGAGTGGAACTTCAGGATCTGCGCTTGCTGCTCCAAGAAAAGTCGAATATTTCCATATCTTCCTCGACTATTACTAGCTACGTTCATCTGTTAGATACTTTTTTGGAGCAGCAGCAAGACGCTTTCACTGCAGCTTCTGCCGAAAGGTCGAAGGTGTCGCTCACTCAATACGAGAATGCGGAAAGGACAGCAAGCTTCATACAAGAGGACAGCCAGCAGCTGGTTGAATTGGAGTTAAACATTTATGAACCTGTATATGAGCAGATTCAAGCTGAAAATAAACGCATGTATTTGCTCGGTGCCGCCGTCTTCATAACGAACACCCTGCTGAGCATTTTACTTGCCATATGGATTTCACGCAGCATTACTGGACCTGTAAGCAGTCTTGTCTCACGTGCGAAGCAGATCTCCAAGGGACATCTAAAGCAAAGCTCAAACGAGCTGCAAGCCAAGGATGAGCTTGGCGTATTATCAGGCGCATTCGAGCAAATGTCGAGCGACCTCCTCGAATTGATGGAGCGGGATAAAGAAAGCCTGGAGAAGGATCGACTCGTTAAGGAATTAGAGCTGCAAGCGCTGCAAAGCCAAATTAATCCGCATTTTCTCTTTAATACGCTCAATGTATTATCCAAGCTAGCGCTCATTGAAGGAGCCGAGAAAACAAGTGATCTCATTATTTCGATGTCCAATTTACTGAGATATAACTTGCGCAATCTGGAGCATGCGGTCACGCTCAGAGATGAGGTAGCACATGTAGAGGAGTACTTCACCATTCAACAAGCACGCTTTCGCGACCGCATTCAGCTGGTGAAGGATATCGACCCATCTGCATTGTCATTTCACATCCCTGCGCTCACGCTTCAACCCATCGTAGAAAACGCCTTTGTTCATGGCATTGAACGTATGGAGAATGGAGCGAAGATTCGCCTTGAAATAAAGCATGATCAACATCATGTACGTATCTCTATATCCGACAATGGCAGCGGAATGACTGAAGAGATTCGAGTTTCGCTGCTCCGAATGGAAATTGGCGCATTCACCGAACAATCAACAGGCCTTGGCACAAAAAATGTGTTTAAGCGCCTCCAACTATTTTATGGTCTACATGGATTAGTCGATATTGAAAGCGAACGGGGCATCGGAACGACAGTCACAATCCGAATACCTGTTAGAGAGGACGGTGAAAACATACATGTACCGACTGTTAATCGCGGATGATGAAGCACTTGAGCGGGAAGGCTTGGAATTGATCATTGAACGAATGCTTCCGAATACCTTTCAAACAATCCATGCCGAGAATGGACGTGTCGCGATAGAAAAAGCAGAGGAATATCGCCCCCATATCGTACTTATGGATGTCAATATGCCCGGCATTCAAGGTTTAGAAGCAATCCGCGAAATCAAGCATACCTTGCCGGATGTGAAGTTCGTCATGGTGACCGCTTATGATTATTTTGCATATGCCAAAGAAGCCCTTTCTCTCGGAGTGAAAGAGTATTTAGTCAAGCCTGCCAAACGCGAGCATATCATACATACGCTTCAGCAGCTCATACAGGAACTCGAGCTGGAGAAGAGGAAACGCTCGGACGAACTAGAGCTGTGGCATAAAGTTTCTCAATTAATGCCTTTAGCAGAAAATGAACTCGCTATGATGTTTATGGTCGATCATGTTACAAATACCGATATCGAGCAATTATCAGAATGGCTCAGCTTTCCACTAGGACAAGGCTGTGCGATCGTGATCGCATTTCCCGAGCATGTCAAAGCTAATCGTAAGCAAAAAGTTTACGATACGATTAGAAGCTTTATCAAATCATCTTTAACGAATAGTGTTGTAAGCTCCTTAATTGATCGCCATATGGCTATCTTCATCAATCATGATAAATCTGTTGTGGACGCAGATTGGAAGGCAGCCGGAACCGCTTTAGGTGAAGAACTATGCACGATCGCAGCACGTCAGCTTGAGGTTGACATCTTAGTCGGAATCGGAAAAACGCGCTCGGGTGTTGAGGGTTTGCGCAAATCCTATTTTGAGGCTGTATTTGCCTCCAATTATTATGAGCAATGCGGCAAGATATGCCACTTTGATGAATTGATACATGGTGCAGTCCCTTCACTGAATCGTGATAACAAGCAGCATGAACATGTGGAAGCTATACCTGAAGCGTATGTTATCTCAGCAATGCAGCGCATTCGAGAGCAGCGGGAGCAGCAAACCCAATCCGTGCTAGACCGTGCACAACGTTTTATTCAGGACAACTATACAAAGGACCTCTCACTCGAAGAAGTAGCCGAATCCGTTCATCTAAACCCACACTATTTCAGTAAAATATTTAAGCAGCAAGTAGGCACAACCTTTATCGAATATGTCACTGCCCTTCGTATCGAAAAGGCGAAAGCGTTAATGGCAACTGGAAAACTGAGTTTAAAGGAAGTTTGCTTCGAGGTCGGTTATAATGATCCAAACTATTTCAGCCGTGTCTTTAAAAAAGTGACCGGTGTTCCCCCCTCCGACTACCGGGGATAAAAAAATGAGCAAATAAGTAAAGTCCATGCTGCAACGACATGGACTTTTTTGTGCTGGGATGACAACAAAATGCTAGTTCTCTTTATTCGTTTCCCTATGCGTGCAATGTCTAAAATAAATGCGGGAACAACACTCATTAATGCAGGTTTTTACGAGCGGATTCGCTCTTTTTGCATGCTATAATAAAGTTCGTTTTCACGCAGGAAAGGTTTTTGACAGAGAGGAGAAACGGAAATGGAAATGCCGATTACTAACAAAAATGAACAAGTAAGCATGAAATTTGTGACGCTTGTTTCCATTGTTTCCGCTCTTGGCGGATTATTATTCGGATTCGATACAGCAGTCGTATCAGGTGCTGTCGGTTTTATGGAGGATCGATTCGACTTATCAAAGCTACAAGTGGGATGGGCTGTATCGAGCTTAATTATTGGCTGTATTGTTGGCGCGGCTATGTCTGGTATTTTGGGAGACCGCTTCGGACGTAAAAAGGTACTTATTGCTGCCGCGATTCTATTTATTATCAGCTCAATTGGCTCAGCTGTTCCGGATACTTTTTCCGCGTTTATTGTGGCTCGGATTATTGGTGGAATCGGAATCGGAATTACCTCTACGTTATGCCCGCTTTACAATGCCGAAATTGCACCTGCAAAATATCGCGGCAGACTTGTTGCACTTAACCAACTCGCCATCGTTACAGGCATCTTTCTTACTTATTTCGTAAACCTATGGATTTCCAGATCAGGTGACGAAGCATGGGGCATCGCCTCCGCTTGGCGCTGGATGTTCGGAGTTGGCGCTATACCTGGTTTGTTATTTATGATTTTGCTATTTTTTGTGCCCGAGAGCCCAAGATGGCTGATCAAGCAAGGGCGCGCAGCGGCAGCTCTTCCGATCTTATTGCGTATTCACGGCGAAGAGCTCGCCAAAAAAGAAGTGATCGATATTAAGCATTCGTTCGAGCAAGAGAGCGGTTCGATTCGGCAGCTATTCTCTCCAGGGCTTCGAATTGCTTTAATTGTAGGAGTTGGACTTGCTGTGCTCCAACAGGTGACAGGCATCAACGCTGTCATGTATTATGCGCCAGAAATTTTCAAAGCAACAGGCGCAGGAACAAACGCTTCATTGATCCAAACGATTTTGGTCGGCTTTATCAACTTATTGTTCACCCTCGTTGCTCTATGGCTCATTGATAAAGTAGGACGCAAAGCGCTTCTGCTCGTTGGTTCGGCTTCCATGTCGATTTGTTTGATTGTTATAGGCATCGCTTTTCAAACGGGACATGCAGCAGGTCCACTCGTGCTTATTTTTATTTTATTGTATGTGGCTTCATTTGCTATTTCGCTTGGACCAGTCGTATGGGTCATCATGTCTGAGATCTTTCCTAACCGTATTCGCGGAAAAGCGACGGCTATTGCTGCAATGGCGCTCTGGGCAGCGGATTATCTGGTTTCACAGTCGTTCCCGCCTATGCTTAGCTCTACAGGACCTGCCGCTACGTTCTGGATTTATGGTGGCATGGCCTTGCTCGCCTTCTTGTTTACATGGCGTGTTGTACCGGAAACCAAAGGAAAATCACTTGAAGAAATTGAAGCTTTGTGGGTGAAGTAATATCTCTGTATAATGGGTTTAGGTTATAAATCTATTTATAGGAGATAAACAAATGGACTTCCGACTAGATTTAATTGAAAATAAGATCGAATTTTTTGAAGCCTATGACTTGAAGACGCTAGAGCTAAAAATCGATCAGCAAATTGAAAATAATAAAGGTTTGCTGCTAGAGGTGTTCCACGTCAGCCATCATGCTGTATTTAATCCTAAAATTGAAAAGATGCTATATAGCGCGGTTGTTCACTTTAAAGCGAAGAAATAGCGCTATAAAGGCATACAAATCCTCCCGACTCCAACAGTCGAGAGGATTTTTTTTAAATATAGGAAAGTATATCATTTTCTCATACTTATCTTATATTTCACCATCAAAGCTACACAGCGTCTAAAGGACGACCAAGGCGTTTTTGATTGTTACGCGCTTAAAAAGCTCTGAGTCAAATCTCCGTCAAACGTATAATAGTCGAGATGCGGCATCTCGTCCTATTCCATTAAATAAAGCTCTTTAATGAAGGCGGACGCCTCACCATGCTGTGCTGCTCGTATGCATAAGCGAGTTTAATGAGCATCGGCTCCTCGAAAGCTCTCGCAGCGAATGTCACACCAAACGGCACTCCTTTTGAAGTATAGCCAGCTGGGACGACAATCGATGGATAACCTGCACGCGATGTAATCCTTGCTCCAAAGTCAGCAGGAAAAAGCAGCGCGTCAAGCTGATGCTCCTTCATCGTCGCATCTATTCCCTCTTCCTTGCATAAACGGAGATCTGCAATCCGATCTCGAAGATATGGAAGCTCAGTCTGCGTACCTGAAGTCGTCGTTTCTGCTAGCAGCAGAGTGGACTGTCCATACTTCAAGGTTTCAACCGGATACTCGTTATTAAAAGCAATAATGTCTTTGAGCGAGCGAATTTTGCCGTTTGGAGGCAGCTTGGACAAATAAGCGTTTATCGAGGATTTGAATTCATTCAGCACTACCGATGAATAAACGATTTGCCTAGCAGTTCTTACATCAGCCGGGTCAATGATGACCGCGCCTTGTTTTCTCATCACCTCTACTGCGTCGTTAAATATGGCTAGCTGCTCGTCCGTTAATTCCTCAAAAAAATAATCTCTAGGAATGCCAATTCGTGCACCCCCAAGACCTTTCGGATCAAGGAAAACACGATAATCCTTATGTTTTTTAAAGTACCCCGCACCCATTGCAGCATCCCTGTCATCATGCTCCGTTATAGCGTTTAATACGATTACTGCATCCGTTACGGTTCTTGCCATTGGTCCCGCAGTATCCTGTGAGTTCGAGAGTGGTAATATGCCTGATCGGCTCACCAGTCCAACGGTCGGCTTAATGCCCACGGTTGAGCTTAAATTGCCTGGATTTAAGATCGATCCTGAGGTTTCCGTGCCAATCGAAGCCATACAAAAATTACAAGCCACCGCGACGCCTGAACCAGCGCTTGATCCGCCTGTCGGCGTAGATATGTTGTAAGGATTAAGAACTTGGCCGCCCCGCGAGCTATAGCCAGACGGCATTCCATCAGTCATAAAGTTAGCAAACTCCGTCATATTCACTTTCCCTAATATAATGGCCCCCGCTTCGCGCAGCCTTTTTACAATAAAAGCATCTACTCCCGCATAGGAATTGGCAAGCGCAAGCGAGCCAGCGCTCGTATGCATGTTATCCCCTGTATTAATATTATCCTTGAGCATGATGGGGATGCCGTGAAGCGGACCTCTTGGGCCTTGGACAGCTCGTTCGCTGTCTAATGCAGAAGCTATAAATAAAGCATCGGGGTTAAGCTCAAGCACCGAATTTATCGTGAGTCCATCTTTATCATGCGCTGCAATTCGGTCAAAATAAAATAGTACAAGTTCGCGAGATGTGATCTCGCCAGTTTCCAAAGCGGCTTGAATGGACGAAATGGTTGCCTCTACGATTTCCATGCCTCTTATACCCCTCATCAACCCGAATATGTACGATATGAGCCTAGTATATACTATTTTTTGGTAATGAACATCATTGATAAAGGCAAGCTAATGAGCTTAGACTAGAAATATTGCAGACAAGGAATGATTTTCATTAGAAAAGAAACAATAATAACGATTGATTCCATAAAGAAGCTGGCAATACCTTTATAATCTCCACACTCAAACCATCACTTCAACAATCCGCTCCCTTTTAGCAGCTTTCTTCAGTATGATAGAGACATAGCACAAATTCACACATAACCGCCTACTTGGAGGAATGAATGACTATGACGATGCTGATGAGCAGAATTGTACTTGGAATAGGAGGTTTGGCGGTCCTTTTTATCGGTTTACTTACCGTGATTAGTTATTATTTCTATTACGTGGCAATCAAAAGAAACTCAAAAGCATTTTTAAGCAATAATCATGATTTAGCGCAAATTCACGGAGAAAAGGAAACGGATGATCAAGCTGCCATTGCGTTAGCAGACGAAACTGGTCCAACACCGGTTGAGGCTATAGGGGTAGAATGGATAGAAAAACAAGCTTATGAAATTTGGCACCTTACTTCAAGTGACGGTCTCTCCTTGGTTGGCTATTACCTTGAAGCCAAAACTTTGACGTCCAAAACCGTCATTCTTGCACACGGCTATTCCTCGCAAGGGAAAGATATGGGCAGCTTCGCTAAATTTTATTATGACAGGCTTGGGTATAACGTGCTCATGCCTGATGATCGAGGTCATGGCGATAGTGAAGGCGATTACATCGGCTTCGGCTGGCCAGATCGGAAGGATTATCTCCTTTGGATAGACGAGGTCGTACAGAGACTTGGTGAATCGGTGCAAATCGTGCTGCACGGCATTTCGATGGGTGGAGCGACTGTGATGATGGTAAGCGGTGAAAACGTTCCAAAACAAGTCAAGGTCATTGTGGAGGACTGCGGCTATACGTCCGTTACCGATCAGCTCTCTTATCAACTAAAGCGGATGTACAAGCTGCCTGCTTTTCCGATTTTGCCTGCAACTAGCTTATTAACCCGCCTTAAAGCAGGTTATAGCTTCGAGGAGGCATCTGCAATCAAGCAGCTGGATAAAAATAAGCTGCCCATGTTCTTTATTCATGGTTCCGCCGATACTTTTGCACCTACAGAAATGGTGTGGAGGCTTTATGAAGCTTGTAAAGCTGACAAAGATATTTATATCGCCGAGGGTGCTGGTCACGGCATGTCCTATGGTACGGATACAACAGCCTATGAACAAAAAGTGGCGGCATTTCTCAGTCGATATGTTATGAATGGATAGTGTCTAAATGATTCTTTATTTTGCACATAACCTATACCACTCCCTGATATGAATAAACAGACAGAATCATTCTGATTCAGAGGAGGGTGTGCATTTGGGACCATTTACAAACGATTTATTGCAAGGAAAGGTCGTTCTCATAACGGGAGGAGCGACCGGGCTTGGACGCGCCATGGGTGAGAAATTTGTTGCGTTAGGTGCTAAGCTCGCAATTGCCAGCCGCCGTGAGGCGGTATTGAAGCAAGCTGCTGAAGAAATGAGCTTGCCCACCAGCACCGTTTACTACAAAAGCTGTGACGTTCGTGATCCATCACAAGTTCATGAGCTGATTGAAGCCGTCGAGAACCATTTTGGACATATCGATATCCTCGTCAACAACGCTGCTGGAAATTTCATCAGTCCTACCGAGAGGCTCTCTCCAAGAGCAGTAGATACGATCTTACATATTGTTTTACACGGCACCTTTTATACGACTCTGGAAGTGGGCAAGCGGTGGATTGAACAAGGAAGAGGCGGTACGATGTTGAACATCGTCACCACCTATGCTTCTACCGGCTCGGGATATGTTGTACCTTCCGCTGCTGCAAAAGCTGGCGTTCTTGCGCTTACAAGATCGCTCGCCGTTGAATGGGCACCTTACGGTATTCGCCAAGTTGCGATTGCACCAGGTCCCTTTCCGACAGAAGGCGCTTGGTCTCGCCTCTCTCCCACTCCTGAGCTTGAAGAGAAGTTGATTAGCCGCATCCCCTTAAAACGTGTTGGCGATAAAGAAGAACTAGCTAATTTAGCCGCCTATTTAGTTTCGGATTTCGCGCATTATTTGAACGGTGAAGTTGTAACGATTGATGGCGGCGAGTGGCTGCAAGGTGCAGGGCAATTCAACAGCTTAGCAGAGGTGTCCGATAAGCAATGGGATGAGCTGGCTGTAATGACGCGCAAGGGTAAAGATTGAGTCGATCAGCCGCATACTATGAATCTTTGAAAAGAAAAGCAGCTCATTTCTCTAAGAGTCATGAGCTGCCATCTTGTTCAAGCATAGTTTCTACAAAACTATAGCTTCATATGCGTCAATTAAACTTCGTTGCCTGGAGCTGTGTCACCTAAAGGATAGCCGCCTGTGCGGTTTCCTCCGGTACGATTTCCACCAGTACGGTTGCCTCCGGTACGGTTTCCACCAGTACGGTTTCCTCCCGTGCGATTACCGCCTGTACGGTTGCCGCCTGTGCGATTGCCTCCTGTTCGGTTACCTCCAGTACGATTTCCGCCTGTGCGATTACCACCTGTACGATCGCCGATGGTATTGTTGCCACCTGTTTGGTTACCCCCAGTACGATTGCCTCCTGTTCGGTTGCCTAGTGAACTGTTTTTTGCATTTTTCTTTTCTTTTGGCATATGCGTAATTCCTCCTCTTAGAAGATACTTACAACATATGAATCATCTCTATCATTTGCAACCTGACATTTGATTGATTTATAGATTTGGTTTAGTACCTATATGCTAGAACCCTACATTCATGATAATGTTTCGAATATTACTCCGAGAAAACAGGGTACGTATATTAGACGTGCTGTTTTCCTTGAAACATTCACATTGTGCTTGGATTAATGCTGCTATGAAATGAGAAGCTTGTTCCGGATATTAAAACCCTAAATCCCATCCCGCAAAACAAAGCTGTTTTCCCCATTTCTTCACTTTTTCCAAGATGCTCGTTAATTATCAGGAAGATTGAATCGTTTCGTCGTTGTCCACAAATCCCTTGCCCCACCGCTTGAATTTGAAGCTCTATTATTCATTTGACCATGTTACACAGCCTTTTTAATTTCTATTCGGTTTCCTTCAGGGTCAATCACAACTCCGATGGTTCCCCAGCTATGTCTATGAATCTTAACTTCAACTTTACGATCCATTAATTCTTTCATAGTATTATCAAAATCAATTACATCGAACCTTAATACTGTTGGGTTTTGAGCTCTTGTTTTTTCAGTGGTCGAGGACACACCATTATCCTCAATCATGAGATAGCTTCTTCCAAAATCAAATATAGTCTAATCCTCCTTCTGTTCTCTAACGGGAAGTCCTAATTTAACCTTATAGAAGTCTAAAGTTTCCTTATAATTTTCCATAAAAATAATGATCCCAGCTTCGTGTAAGTTCATGTGTACCTCCTACAACGATAATTTTAAATTTATTATATTCTTATGTATAAAAATAGACAATAGAAGTCTTACTATGATTATTGTAAAACCAGATTACACACCAAACTTTGAAAAATCTTGCAGGAAAACATTGGTAGATAATCGAATATAGTCAAAAATGCTTAATAAAATTTCTGGTGACAAAGGAGAAATAAAATGAGCGAGCAAGCTGCAAAGACACTTACAGGTCAAAAAGCAAAATTCGGTCACACCATTCAAGTTCGGCTGGTCTCGGACTTAAAGAAATCCCAAGAATACTACCGTGATGTGCTCGGCTGCCATATCGATAACTGGGGGCATGCGGAAAGAGACGGAATGACCGTCATTCTGCAGCAGGCGGCTTCCGCTGAAGATGTGCGGCCTAACGCACGCGCACAAAAACGTCCAGATTATCCTACAGAATGGGAAGGCCCCGACTATGGATGGGACACATTTATTCATGTAAGCTGGGATGACTTGGACTCACTTATTGAGGAAGTGCGTAGACTAGGCGGACATATTGCGGTCGAACCGTTTACTGATGCTCACGGCAATCACGAATTTAAAAACGCTTATATCAAAGACCCAGATGGATATCACATCGTATTGGGCGCTATGCGTGAAAATTCCCGTTCGTAGTATAAATACAACTCCTGATGAAGGCTTGTTTGGCGGGAAGTTAATTAAAGAGATTGTCTCGAAAGGCATCACCTTAAGAGACAATCTCTTTTTCATTTTAGACACCTTTGTCATATCCTTTTTTCCACGACTTCCCTATTTCAACTCTGTGCTTATAAACAAGAATTGCAAAATTTCCAAGCCATACGAGGAGTATGGCAACTGAAAACATCCTTATATACAAATAAACGGAAAGAAGCAGCATGCCAACAACAACCTGCAAGCCATCCGCCTCGGTGGATTTAGGCTTTTTTTTATATATCATACGGCTCACACCGGCCATCAGCGCAAGAATTACGGCATAAGCCAAAGAAACCTCAAACCCCGTGAGCGCACTCCATATACCGAATGAGACAGCAATAGCTTTGCCGCCCTTCCCTTTCAAGAAAGGAGAAAAGGCATGCCCTGCTACAGGCGCGATGGCAAGCGGAACGATTAGATAACCATAATTATAGCTGCTGCCCATTATAAAAAGCACGGGCAAGTATCCTTTCAAAAAATCCAATAAAATACCGGCCACACCGAATTTATATCCAGATGACTTCCAAAGATTCAAAGCACCAGGGTTGCCGTCGCCAACCGTTTTTATGTTTTTTTTGCGAAGTAGACCAAGCCAATACGAAAACATAAGAGAACCCGATAGAAATGAACCCGCAATCCATAATATGATCATAGGTCCCTCTTGCCCCCTACCCGGATGTGCCTGCCTTTCCAGCTTACATGCCCTAGAATAAGCACCTGATACATGGAATAAAGCATAACAATGATAAAAAATAACGAAGCAAAAACATGGAGCATCGGAATAACGATCCCAAAAGCGCCTACATACTTCGTGAAGTAAAATAATTGAAACATATAGACAAAATAACCGATTAAGAGAGGCAAAGCCCATGAAGTATTCGCAAAAATAAACACCGTTTCCGATAGAAGCAGTCCTAGCACCCAAATAGCTATCGGGATAATCGTCCACGGACTAAGCGTCGAAGTGCTTAATACCGCCCCTTTGCTAAATCCTTCAATTTCGCTTTGAATGCCTTGCGGATACATGCGGAAAGAAACCAAGCCATATCCGATAAAATTAGTGACTGGTACCCCCGCTGCCATAAATTTGGAGCCTAGAAACAAATCGTCCAGCACTTCAGCTTTTACGCTTTCGTGGCCATTGATTTTTTCGTAATCCTCCCTTAAAGCAACAATGCAGGAGCCATAGAGCCCTTTCATCCGGTTTTTCTTTTCAAAGACCGATGTAAACGCAAATATCCCAAGCACATTCATAATCAAAGCAAGTTTCTCATATAGCTTCTCGGTGTGATGAAAAGGAACAACTGAAATCACACCCTTCGATCGCTCCCTAGCCTTTATTAATGAAGCCAAGGCGTTAGGCGCCAGTCTTATATCCGCATCTAAAAATACAAACATATCACCAGAGGCATGCAAATATCCATTCCATACCGCCCAGTTCTTACCTGTCCAGCCTTTAGGGAGGCTGCTATTTGAAATAATATTCACCCCATAGCCTTCAGCTATTTCTTTGGTTCGATCATCGGAATAATCATCTACCACAATAATTTCAAAGGGTTGAACCGTTTGCGACTTAAGGGATTCAAGCAAATGTGGTAAATTACATTCTTCATTTCTAGCTGGAATAATAATGGACAGTTTCCGCACGCTCTGATCTGTCTGATTAGTGACGGTCAGAGTATTTTTTCTGAACAGAAAAAAACCAGAGAGACATCCGACTAGCATTAGAATGAGCATCCACATTTTCTAATCCCCCCTCATGTATTTATGTATATGAAGGGGCCGTCTGTATTATTTTAGTTTCATTGATTCCTCCATCCATATGGGATCGGTACACTTTGCACGATGGCTTGATTGATAAGCTCACTTAGCCATATAATGAGAACAATCTTTCAATCGAGGTGAATGGAATGTCTTTCCGAATGGTTCGAAGTAATTAGTTTCCGGGCTGGATAAAACGCGTACCAGCTGCAGAGGGGATCGTCTGTCCTTCTGACCACATGAAACTAAATTTTGAACGGATATCGGCAGCAATCCATTCGTTTTTTATTATCCTCATTGGAAGGTGGAAGAAATATGAATGCAGTAGAATACAAACAATTTTATGATCAAGTCGGGAAAATCAACGGTTGGGATTTCAGCAAAGTGAAATCTGTCTCAGAAGGAATCGCATGGGATTTTTATGATGAAGTCATCCAGTCGTGCAAGAAGTCTGATCTTTTGCTTGATATCGGCACTGGCGGCGGAGAAGCATTATTATCAATAGCAGATTCAGCATTGCTTCTAATTGGCATTGATCTTTCCACAGGCATGATTGAAACCGCATTAAATAACGTAAAACAATCAAATAAATCAAATATACGCTTTTTACAAATGGATGCGGAGAAGCTCGATTTTCCTGACCACTTTTTCAATGTAGTCTCTTGCAGACATTCCGCATTTTCTGCCAAAGAAATCGCAAAAGTATTGGTGAACGATGGTGTATTTTTTACCCAACAGGTTAGTGAGCACGATAAGCTCAACCTTAAAGAGGCATTCGGAAGAGGACAGTCATTTGGTACAAAAAAAGGTGTCTTGAAAAATCAATATATTGCGGAGTTAGCTGATGCAGGCTTCACAGACATTCAGTCATTTGAATACAACGCAACCGATTATTTTGAGACGGCTGAAGACTTCATTTTTCTATTGAAACACACGCCAATTATTCCGAACTTCGGACAATCCGAGACAGATTTTCAAATCCTTCAACAATTTATAAAAAACAACCAAACCGAAAAAGGAATCAGAACAAATTCAGAACGATTTATGATTACAGCAAGGAAATAAAATAGAAAGGGATACCCGGTTATGGGTATCCCTTTCTATTGCTTATAATGTGGATACTACAATAATGAAGTTATTTTATCAAGCACCCCAGTAATATCAAGAAATACGATGATAATGACTAGAGGAATAATAAACCTGATAATAAAAAACCAAATAGTAAAGGCAGTAGCGCCAAAACGAGAATGCTGCAATAACTCCTCTCGCAGAGTGCCTTTCTTCATTTTAAGCGGTACAAAAATCGATATCAAAAACACGCCGAGCGGCATCAAAATATTACTAACTAAATAATCTACTGAATCAAATAGATTTTTCGAAAAGATTAAAATGTCGGCAAAAGCACTATAGGATAACGCAGACGGAATGCCTACCGCAAAAATGAATGCACCAAGCATATAGGCATATTTTGTTCTCTTCTCCTCTTTGCCTTTAACCATAGAAGCTACAATGATTTCTAGCATCGAGAAGGCCGACGTTAATGTTGCAAATAAAAATAATGCTAAAAAGCCTAATAAAAAAACTTCCCCAAAAATAATTTGATCAAATACCGCGGGCAATACAACAAACAACAAGCCAGGTCCTTCCGCTGGTTCTAAACCTAGTGAAAATACAGCCGGAAAGATGGCCAATCCCGCTAATAATGCAATCAGCAAATTCATGGTTACGATGGAAATAGCCGGTTGAATCAAGCTTTCCTTTTTGGACAAATAAGAGCTGTATGTAACCATTACGGATACTCCGACACTTAAGGAGAAAAACGCTTGACCCATCGCAAACAATACACTTTGGGATGTGATCCTTGAGAAATCAGGTGCTAGAAAAAACTTCACACCTTCCATCGCGTTATCCAGTGTAAGTGAGCGAATGATGAGTACGATAAAGAGTACAAATAAAGCTGGCATCAAAATTTTGCTCACCTTTTCAATCCCATTTTGTATCCCTTTTGCCACTACAACAACTGTCAAAGCCAAAAAAACAAATTGTGCCGCAATAACTAAAATAGGATTAGCAATGGTATCGTTAAAGACCGCTCCATAATTTGCACCTTCACTAATGATTCCGCCAAACAAACCTTTTGCAAAATAAATAACAATCCAACCGCCAATAACGCTATAAAAAGACAATAAAAGAAAGCAGGTAAATACCCCGAGCTTTCCGATCCAATGCCAATTGCTATGAGGAGCTAAGCTGCGATACGCACTAATGGCTTCTTTTTGTGTGCTTCTCCCGATTACAAACTCTGCTAATAACAATGGGAAACCCATAAAAAAAGTGAATAAAATAAATAAGAGAAAAAATGCCCCTCCTCCGCTTATTCCCGTAACATAGGGGAGCTTCCATATTGCGCCTACTCCAATAGCAGAGCCTGCCGCGGATAAAATAAAACCAATCTTCGATGTCCATTGCGCTGATGTTTGCATACAAATCAATCCAGTCTATTTTTATTATGTCTTTTTTTAATAATGTAAAAGACAAAAAAAGCCACATCTCTATCTTTAACGATAGGGACGAGGCTATTCACACGGTATCACCCTAATTGAAAACAAATTTTTGTTTCCTGCTTATCGCTCTTACGCTATTAATAGTATACGGAATTATAGTACGGCAACAACGAAAGGTCAACCTTTATTGTCGATATTTTATTACCAAAAAACTTGCTGCCTTATTGCAAACGATCCCATAGCGCTGAGAAAGCTGCCGGCTCTAACTGAAAAAAGACAGGTGCATTTGAATATTTCACATAGTTTCCTTTAAACAACCACATCTGCACTTCCGTCTGATCCTCCAGCTTAAAGAACAAAACCTTCTGATTTTGTGCACCTTCGTTGTATATGCCTTCCTTGTAGAGCTTATCCCCATCAATAGGTTTAGCATCATATAATGCTGTCATGAACACATGAAGCGTTTGATCAATTGGGAACTTATTAAATTGCGGCTTGCTATAATTCCAGCTATTATAATCCTGCCATCTTACTGATTCCATATGATCCTTTACTTTCGTTTTTCCTATTAAATCTTCGCCATTCGCAATCGTAATGCCATTTAGATGTTCATACAATTCAGCATAGATCTGTCCCTCATGCTCTTGGTAGGACATAATTCTAAAATCACTATCATATCCGTTCACGGAATAAATGTCAGCAACGCCAATCGTTGAAGCTAGTTCAACATAATCTGTTTGCTTGCTCCACTCGTCAATACCAGATTTTGTACGTCCAAGCTTTTCGCCGCGCAGCTCCTTCGCATTTTCCGCAGAGATGCGAGTTTGCGTTTGTGTATAAATATTGCCTTTATAGACGATTAGACCGATCATATCAGCCATGGCATTTGATTGATCTGGAAGCTTTATTTTCGGAATCGTAATTGCATTCGGGTCGTTTATAGGTTCAACTGGATCTCTTTGTACAATGGGCTCCGTTATATCAATAAGAAGTTTATTATCACTCATCCACCTATCTGCACTTATCCATCCAAGGATAACGACCAACAGTAAACTACCCACAATATATTGAAATCGTTTGATTCGAAATGGACTAGCTGGTTTCTGACGAAGCAGCTGTTGAGCAATTCTATTCTGTAAATCTGCCTCCGGCTCTATTTGATCCATAACATGCTTGTACGCCTTGTGATTCATATTATCGTTCTCCTTCCAATTCCAGCTTTAACCGCTGCCTTCCCCGTTGCAAACGCATCTTTACTGCAGACTCACTAATTTGCAAAATGTCTGAAATTTGGTTGACCGAGTAATCCTCATAATAATAAAGGTGAATAACCGCTTTGAATTTAAACGGCAATGCCATGACATGATCCATAACGGTACGATCCGTTTCCGATTCAAAAAAATCATTCATTTCTTCCATCTTCACTACACGTCTTCGCCATAAGCTGCCTAACATATTTTTGCACTGATTCGTGATGACTCTTATGAGCCATGCCTTTTTATGATTCTGATCATTGAATTCAGGTGATTTATACAACAATTTCGCAAATGTTTCCTGCATGGCTTCTTCTGCGTCCTCTTTGTTTCCGAGGTGAATCATTGCGATTCGGTAAAGCATTTTGCCGTATAAAAGATAGGTTTCCCCAAAATCCACGCCCGGCCGGAGCGAACTGCTTGGCATTGTAATATGACCTCCTTTACCCATTAACACAATTAAGAACGTAGATTGGTCACATATTGTTTTTACTTTTTTTTGAAAAATCGTTTTTTAGTTTCAAATTGGGTTCTACATTATGCTAAAAAAAAAAAATGATCGGTCATTTGACCGATCACTCCAATTATTATTATTGAATGGGTAAACATACCATTACTGTCGTACCTTCGCCTAGCCTACTTTTCATTTCGATCGTTCCATGATGAAGAGTAACAATTTTTTTGGCGATCGCAAGCCCCAAACCATTACCGCTAATATTGCGGTTGCGTGATTGGTCCGACTTGTAAAACCGCTCAAACACATGTTCAAGCTTATCCGCCGCAATGCCAATACCTGAATCGGTTATTGTGAATAGCACTTCGGTACCGGATTGAGTTATAGAAATTTCGATAAGTCCACCTTCAGGTGTGAATTTGATGCTGTTGCCGAGTAAATTCATCCATACTTGGTTCAACTGATCCTGATCTGCTGTAATCTTGATCGTGTTCGCCCATTCTAATTCGATACGAATGTCTTTGGCCGACCATTGAGGCTCGCAAGTAACGACGATTTGCCTAATTTGCTCGTCGAGATTATACGTCATCGGCTCGAATGGATGCTGATCGGAATCAAGCGAGGCAAGCCTCAGCAAATTATCGCTAAGCCTCGATAGCCGCCCGCTCTCCATAATAATAATATCCAAATAATAATTGCGATTATTTTCTGCTACCAAGCTGTTATTCTTCATCGCCATTGCAAAACCCGATATTGACGTTAGCGGAGTTTGAATTTCGTGTGATACATTCGATACAAAATCCTGCCGCATCTGCTCCAGCTGTTTCAGTTCACTAGCCATTTCATTAAAGCTATGGCTTAAGACTCCTATTTCATCCGCGCTTTTCAGTTTGATTTCTACATCGAAATCTCCCTTGGCAAGCCTCTTGGTCGCTTGTGTCATCGCTTGAATCGGTTTCACCAAATAACGAGCCGCAATGAGAATGCATAGGCTCCCAATAAATAAGCCAAGAAGCAGTATGAGCAGCATCATTCGATTTATAATATTTTCATTTTGCGCTGAAAACTGCATAAACATGGCCTGTATCTTCCCATCGATGGGAAAAGGAATACCAACAAATGTTTGACCTTCCTTACCAGGTGAGCGATAATATTGCCCTCGAAGCACCTGCTGAACAGCTTCCGGCGCAATTTTCACATTACTCGTATTGTTTAAAGCATAGATCGTAACATTTCCGGATGCATCATACATGTGGATTGGATAAGCGGACACCTTTACCATTCTTGTTAGGAAAACACTCAGATCATCCGGCTTTGTTTGTTCATAGAGAGTAATCATTTCCTCTCCTGCTGCAAGCATGTCGTTCTGACCGACATGGTTTATTTCTTTCTTGAATATAAAAAAGCCTATAAAAAATGAAGACAACAAGCTGAATATGATGACGGCCAGAAACGTGCAAATGATGCGGACATATAACGTATTAATCATGTAATGACAAGCCGATACCCCAGACTACGGGCTGTTTCAATCTGAAAATGTTGTGCATCGCCAGCAAATCTTTCCCTTAGCCGTTTAATGTGAACATCGACGGTTCGATCGTCACCTTCATAATTTTTGCCCCAGATCTGGGTGATCAGCTGTTCCCTCGTAAAAATTTGCCCAGGATGGTTCGCCATTTTAAACAGCAGCTCAAACTCCTTCAATGGAAGTGTTAGCGTTTCATCTCCTCGAATCACTTGATAGTTGCGGCGATTGAGGGTAACACCGCCAAGCTGTATCGTTTGTGAAGACACGATCATGTAACGCTTCAGCAGCGCTTTTACTCTCATCACAAGCTCCATTGGGTCAAACGGCTTCGTTAAATAATCGTCCGTTCCAAGCTGAAATCCCTTCACTTTTTGCACTGACTCTCCCTTGGCTGTGACCATCAGGAGAGGAATATTGGAATCAATACGTCTAATCTCCCTGCATAATTCCCATCCGTCTACGTGAGGCATCATAATATCGAGGATAACCATATCAATTTGATTGTTTTCCCAAATTTCTTGCGCCTCCGCACCGTCTTTTGCCTCTAAAATTTCGAAACCTTCGTTTTTCAAAAATAAAGACATCAATTCGCGAATATGTGCATCGTCATCCGCGATCAGAATTTTGGCCATTAAGATGTACGTCTCCCCTCTTTAACATGCACTTCCCATATGGGTGGATTGCTGTTTCAACCAAAATGCCATCCAAGCAAGTTCCAATGATAGAAAAACAAACTGAGTGCTACTGCCGATAGCATAATAAGAGAGTAATGCACGCGTTTTAGTACCGTCCAATATTTGTTTTTCCAAGCAAGCACACTCAAAACGATCATTGCCAATGTAAATCCAACGAGTAGAATAGGCATAAACAAATAAAGATTCAACGACTGTGTAATGCGGCTAAGTCGAGTGAGCAAATCCATATTCATCACGATAACAAGCGTCGCAACAACGGTTGATAGTGCCCAGACGGCGGTGGCTGCAGACAGCCGATGTGCCCACTTCTGCTCTTTCGGCATCGCGCTGATTTCACGTCTGCGATTTAGGAAGCCCAGTATCACCGTAATAAATAGAAAGACTGAGATGCCAAGCAATGGAAACCAGAACGATGTTTGATCCAGCAGCGACGCGCGTTCAAGCGGCATCGCAGGTAAGAAATCAAGAAGCAAATGCGTGACTTTTCCTGATTCGTCGGTGCGGAATCCAATCCGTCCCTCTCCGCCTACTTGTTGAAATACATCAGGTCCAATAGGTTCAAATACTTGCTGTTCGGCACCACTCCCAATGAATAAACGATTACCGGAAGCTGCTACACTGATCTTGGACATAAAACTGTAAAACTTATCAATATCGGTATGATTGCGACGAGTAAATTGATAGGAACCCGCATATTTTTGTACAGCATCATTAAGTTCAGCGGATACTGGAGGCAGGCTGGCTTCCTCGACTGGGAAATAGCGGTCTAAAAAGGCTTTTGCGAGCCCATCCGCAGCTAATGCGCCGTCACCGCCATTGTAGGAAACAAAAATGCCAATCTGCTTATCTGGAACAAGATATAGCTCCGTATTAAACTGCATATCTGCTCCGCCGTGGGAAATAACCTTCCGCCCGTTCATGTACAGCTCATAGAAACCAAGATCCATTGCTGGTAAATCCTTATGAAACTGGAAAGCTGGTGCATGCATCAATAGGGCAGTTTCTGGCTTCAAAAGTTGCTTTTCTCCATAACGTCCATTTTGAAGATGAGCAATCATGAAATGAGCCATGTCAATTGCAGATACTGCAGCTGATCCCGCGGGCCGAAATCCCCCCTCAAACGTTGGCGGCTGAGCTGCGAATACGCCGTTTTCCTTAGCATAACCCGGTACAGAAAAAGCTTCTAATGCAGCAGGAATAGGCTCTTGAACCGTAGCGTATTTCATATCGAGCGGATCAAAAATATATTTCTGTATATAATCATTGTACGCTGTCCCGCTAACTTCCTCGACGATTAATCCTGCTAGCGCGGCGCCATAGTTGGAATAAGACGACATCTCGCCCGGAGGTCTTACTCGTGCTGGCATATGCTTGGCAAGCGTTTCCGAAATCGATACCGGCAGCTTTTTAGGATCTGTAGTAATTTGATAGCCGACTCCGCCTTCTTCAAAGCCAGCGGTATGGGTCATTAGATGACGCATCGTAATCGGCTCTGAATAGGTTTTCGGTATTTTCACCGTTTTCAAATAGTTATTGACGTCTGTGTCCAGATCGATCTTGCCTTGCTCAACAAGCTGCATCACAGCGGTCCAAGTAAACAGCTTCGTTGTTGAAGCGATTCGAAATAGATCTGTCTCTGGGTTCGCCAGCTGGTTCTTCTCGAGGTTAGAGTAACCATACCCCTTAGCGAGCAGGATTTCCCCATCCTTGACGATTGAAATAACCGCACCTGGAAACTTGAAATTGTCCATATGCACTTTCATAATACCATCAATGAACGCCGTTAGCCCAGCGACATCGTTTAGAGAGTTGGCTTCTCCCTCAGACTTTACGGGTGTGGACTGCGCTGCCGATACCGGCGCTTGTGCTCCGAATAAGCTCACTCCCGCAACAGCAACCAGTAAAGTGACTAACATTATTTTGTAACCTATTTTCTTCATAATCGATAACATGATAAGCCTCCAACATTCTGCGTATTTTTTTTGACAACCTACTCTCGACTTGCTTGTGAGAGCATATCATAAGCTTGTGAACGCAGAGTGAACCTCGCTAGTTTTCACAAAAAAAAGAGCCGCCCGCATGCTGCTTGGGCGACTCTTAATCGTAATAAACCATCTATTTATTCGGGAAACTGCTCGTAATCAAACTTTCCATCCGAAGCAAAAACATATTCGCAGCTATTTTGCCCCCAAGTGGCTGTGATGCTATAAACTCGGCCAGTTGTCGGAATGTCGCTCACAGCTGTTGGTGGATTAATGAATGCATACTTTCCATTAACATGGTTTACGGCAACTTCTTCAATCGGCAATAACGATTGCTCAAAGCTTTCAGTCAAAAAAGCCATTTTCACTGTAACTTTATCTGGTGTATTTTCTCCAAAATCGACTTTCAATTTCTCACCTGGCTTTAAACGACGCAGACCTGTTAGAAGAGTAGGCTTACTATGCCAAGCTGCTTGGTAAAAGGACATTCGATCATACTTAACCCCATTCCAACTTGATTTTAGAATTGTATAATTTTCGATGGGATCAGTATTTCTCTCATGTGAGATGACAATAGCGGGTGGTTCAACTGGACTGATGCTGCTTCTTACATTGGAATTGCTTGCTCCCACACTAGCCCCAAGTGCAATTGCACTAAAAATGACGACTGCAGCTAATACGAATGAGGATAATATTATGAATGTCGATCTTTTGCTAGGTCGCATAATAGCCACCAGCCTTTCTCTTAAAATCGTCTTCTCATCGCTAAAAGTAGCCTGTAATCCTCCAACGGGGTATTGTTCATTTGAGGCTACCGCAATTAAGGTTTCACCGTATTCCTGCTTCTCTGATGAGGTGAATTTACGAATAACCACTTCATCGCAAGACAGCTCACAAAGACGGTTAATCTCTTTTTCTACAAAATAAACTACGGGGTTAAACCAATGCAGAGAAGTAACGAGCATGGAAAACCATTTTACAACAATATCAAACCGTTTCAGATGTGTGATTTCGTGAATCAAAATATTTTTGAGCTGAACCTCAGTGAAGTGGGTATCCGGTAAGATGATTATTGGCCTAATCATTCCTATAAGCATAGGAGTGGTGATGTAGGAGTTGCGTACAAGCTTCGCTTTATACCGTCCATTCAACATCATGCCAAGCATCCTATTTTCCCAATCATATGCAGGTTTGCTTGCTGTTTTCATATACTTTAGAAATCGAGTATAGCCTCTTAATTTTATAAAGAGTGATAGTATTGTCCCAATTAACCAAACGTAAATGGCATATTGCTTAATTATTGTAATCACAAAAATTTCTGAATTATCAGCTCTGATACTTTCTACTGCTTGAGCATCATTAGCTTGAGGTAGGGTGATCGCATGAGTTGGGTCGATCTCTATATCAAAGTTTGCAGCTTCCCCACCTTGTAAAATGGGACCTGTTAGAAATGGATTTTTGTTAAAAACATCATTCATGATACTCCCATCAAATGAAAACGGAATCGTCAATCTTAGGAGAACCACGATCCAGATGTAATACTGAAGCGACTTCGAAAATTTATGCTTGATTATTGGCTTCATTAAAAACAATAAAAAGAAGAGGATGCTTCCTGATATCGAAAGCGACAATATAAGTTTCATGATGTCATTCAATTCAGTCACCTACCTTAAATAAGGTACGCAGCTCCTTAATGTCTGCTTCATTTAGCTTATTGCCTCCTAATAGCGTTGCAACTAGACTTTTTGCACTGCCTGAATATAAACGATCGATTAATGTTTGTGTCGCATGCTCGTTATATTCTTGCTCGCTCACTTGTGGCTTGTAATAGAACACTTCCTTCTTGGTTGCAATGACTACACCCTTCTCGCACAATCTCCGAAGCAATGTTTTTATTGTAGAGCTTTCCCAGCTGCTTGATTTTTCAAGACATTTTCTAATTTCAGATATAGGCAGCTCGGTCCCGGCTTCCCATAATACACGCATAACCTCAAGCTCTGAATCCGTTATCTTTGAAACTAAGCTGCTCATCATCCCACTCCTAAAGGTTACATATGTAGACTCTGATTAGAGTTTACAACAGTAACCTCTGACTGTCAAATCATTCCTGTAGCTAACTGACAGCTGTTGGTGGAGGTTAATTATTGAAGGATTCAAACCATTAAGTTTACATCGTTTTCTCCTAGTCTTTCAGATTAACGACGAACCTTGAGGGGTAATAGTAAGTGTTAAGGAACGAACTCAATAGAAATGTCCATAGAGAGGATACTATTTATGAAAAAAGCGATGATCATTATTAATCCCACTTCTGGTAAAGAAGAGGCACTCAACTATGTCAGAAACGTGGAAGACCTTTTGACTGATCAAAGGTACGAGGTTACGGTCAAGGAGACGGCAAAAGAACAGGACGCAACCCTGTTTTGTATTTCTGCGTGTGAGGACAGTTATGATTTGGTCGTTTCAATCGGAGGGGATGGAACGCTTCACGAAACGATTAATGGTCTTATCAATCAAGAACATCTTCCAAAGCTTGGAGTAGTCCCTCTTGGAACAGTTAATGATTTTGCTCGCGCATTACAAATACCGCTTCTTCCCGACAAAGCGATTCAGACCCTCTCTTCTTCCCGAATAAAAATAGTAGATTTGGGCCAATTAAATGACCAATTGTTCGTCAACACCGTTGCTGTAGGCTCATTTGCTGAATCACTCTCTTCCGTTACGTCAGACGATAAATCTCGGCTCGGCGCTTTAGCCTACGTAAAAGAAGGGATCAAAGAGCTTATGAACCAGCCGACTCATCCTCTTTGCATTCAATATGATGGAGAAACATGGGAAGGAGAATCTCCACTCTTTCTCGCTGCGTTAACCAATTCAGTAGGCGGATTTGAGAGGTTGGCACCCGACGCGGCTGTTGACGATGGTCTGCTTCACTGTTTTATTATAAAGGATTTGACTATATTCAACACGATTACAGCCAGCCTGTCATTGCTGTTCGGCAATTTCAAAAATCATAAAGACGTGGTTTATTTTACAGCCAAAAATGTAAGTATAAGCTCGCCTGAATCAGTAAGGACTAACGTTGATGGTGAAGAAGGGCCCTCCTTACCCATCCAAATAAGCAGTATGCCTCGTCATATTCAGGTGATTGTACCGGAAGAGGCTACATTGTAGTCCTAGTCAGTAGCTATTCGTAGATCAAGATCAATATAATCGGCTGGTGGAATCAATGAAATCGATGGAGTCCGTGCGATCGGCGAGATAGATGGATTCGGTGAGATCGGTGGGGTCAGTGGATCGCTGCAGAATCAATAGGAATGCTAAGATTGCTGGGGGCATTGGATCGATGAGGTCGGAGGTGTCGGTGAGATCGTAAGGATCACTGAGGTCGATGGGATCAATAGGAACGCTGAAATTGGTGGGGTCAGTGGGATCGGCGTGATAAGTGTCCTTGTCAATGGAGCATTACAAGCCTTTTCGGATTCTACAACGTTAGGTCCATTCATCGTTTTTTAAGAGGGCCAATACTAGCCTTGGAGCAAGGTTGCCTACCAAGATTGGACAGATGAATGTAAGACGTAATGGCTAGCATCTGCTCATTTTGCTTATTTTACGGACATAGGTTCCACTATTTGTGAATATTAGCTCATTATGCTCGTCGTATGGACATTGATCCCAATCTTCGAACATTTAACCTATTTTCGCTTATCATACGGACATTGGTTCCGCTATTTGTGAATATTAGCCCATTTTCATTTTGTGAGTTTTACGGACATAGGTTCCGCTATTCGCTATGAATCTGTGTAATTTCGGGGGTTTTATCGCAAATAACGGATCTCATGTCCGTTAAAATCTCAAAACCCCCTTTAATTGTTATTTAGCGGAACTGATGTCCGTTAGCACTGCTCAAAACCTTTGATCCTCGAAATTGCCGCTTCTATTCAAGTTCTTCCGATGCAAAATCCCGCTCTATGAACACTTCGCTGTATGTTACTTGTCTTATAGACACATTTCCACTCTTCAAACTCTTCATCTCACATTGCTCGTCTTACAGAGATTGGTGCTGATCTTCGAACTCTTCGCCTCATTTTGCTCGTCTTACGGACATAGGTTCCGCTATTTGTGAATATTAGCCCATTTTGCGAGTTTTACGGACTTAGGTTCCGCTATTTGCTATGAATCTGTGTAATTTCGAGGGTTTTATCGCAAATAACGGATCTCATGTCCGATAGCACTGCTCAAAACCTTGCAACCTCGAAATTGCCGCTTCTATTCAAGTTCTTCCGATGCAAAATCCCGCACGATAAACACTTCGCTGTATGTTATTTGTCTTACAGACACATTTCCACTCTTTGAACTCTTCATCTCACATTGCTCGTCTTACAGAGATTGGTGCCGATCTTCGACAATATTCCGTTCTATAAACAATTCGCGTATGTTACTTGGCTTACAGAGACAGGATCCGCACATTGAACACCTCTCCTCATTTTGTTCGGCATTCAGACATAGATTCCATACTCTGAACACTTCTTCTCATGTTGCTCGTCTTTAGGATAAAGATTCCGCTCTTTGTGTTAAAAGAAAATAAACCATTAGACCGAAAAATATAGTATTAGACTCGGAAAATATAGTTGTAGACTGGCGATAGTGTTAGACTAACTGGGAGATTTGCGCAACTTTCCAATATTGAACTGCGGATCGAGCGGATTATAAACGGCTTGGTGCCGGAGACGCATTTTCGGCTACGATGGGAACGTGTTATGCAGGATAATTGGTTAGTGGCCGGGAATTTATGGTGTAAGAAGGAAAAGAAAGGATAGTGATCTATCTATGAAAACTTCCCAAGAAGAACTCTATGTATCTCACGAAACTCGACTTACCCGTTATGCAGACGTGTCTACTGCCTTATCGTTGCTCAGCGATGAACAGCTTCGAGAACGAGTGGAAGATGCTAAGGTTCTTGGTACGGGCATAGGTGGTGCGACGGCGCTGTTGCAACTTGAAGACACATCCATATTCGTAAAAATTATACCGATTACGGAACTAGAAAGACGCAAAGAGAATATCATGTCCACTAGAAACGTGTTCGAGCTTCCTTCGTTTTTCCACTATGGCTTAGGTTCATCAGGTAGTGGCGTGTGGCGTGAGGTAGCCGCCCATGCCATGTCCACCAATTGGGTGCTAGCGAAACAGTGTGAGAGCTTTCCATTAATGTATCACTGGCGGTTGTTACCTGGTTTAAAGCGATCTTCGCCAATTGATGTTTCCCGTATGGTTGAGTTTTGGGGATCTGAGGCAGTGCAATGTCGTCTCGAGGCCATTGAGCAATCCGTGGACAGTGTTGTACTATTTTGTGAGTACATCCCCTATAACCTTCATGACTGGCTTATCGAACAGGTCAATATTGGTGAGGATACAACTACCTCAGCGTTTGCCATGGTGGATCTCAACCTGCGATCTGCTGTCTCATTTATGATTGCGAATGGGTTATTACATTTCGATGTTCACTTTAGGAACATTTTAACCGACGGATACCGTATTTATATTGCGGATTTCGGTCTTGCAACATCTTTTCGGTTTGAACTGTCCGACAGCGAATCCGAGTTTCTCAAATTGAACAAGGCTCATGATGGGTATTTTGTGGTAACAGAGCTAGTAAACTGGATTGCAAGAATTTTAGGCGGTGCGGCGAATCATATAGAAATTATAGAATTCATACGCCGATATGCTGAGGGCGAGATGCCTAGAGAGGTAATGGATTCAGCAGCGGCGATTATCAGGAGGTATGCTCCAATAGCCATGGTGATGAATGATTTCTATATGAATCTCGTTTCGGAGAGCAGAACAACGCCATTTCCAATCGAGGAACTTCAACGAATCTGTGCAACAACGGGGTTCGAGCCGTAATATCAAAGGGCTTTTGGGAATCACGCTAACGGGACACATTAGTTGAATGACTTCAGCGGCAGTCTAAAACTTTGTTTCTCAAGTCTTGGTCCGCCGCTGTTTCTTTTATAGCATCAGTCTAAAATTATTTTTCAAAAGCTGACGATTCATCCATTCAAAAACCGTATTAAATCCACGACTCCCTCCTAAACTATATTTTCATCGCACTATTTGAACACTTCAGCTCATATTGCTCAACTTTCGGATATAGTTCCCGCTTTTCGAACACTTCAACTCATTTAGCTCGTCATTCGGAAATGGATTCCGCTCTTTGAACACTTCGCCTCATTTTGCTCGTCTTACGGACATAGGTTCCGCTATTTGTGAATATTAGCCCATTTTGCGAGTTTTATGGACATAGGTTCCGCTAATTGCTATAAATCTGTGTAATTTCGGGGGTTTTATCGCAAATAACGGATCTCATGTCCGTTTCACACTTACAAACCCCCTTAAACCATAATTTAGCGGAACTGATGTCCGTTAGCACTGCTCAAAACCTCAAAAACTCGAAAACTCGAGACTGCTCCCCCTTGCTACGCTCTACTAATACAAAAAGACCACTTCCGAAGAAGTGGCCTTGAAGATGTTCGCATGATATTAGCATAATTTTCAAAGGATGTCCGAAAATCGTTAAAAAAGTGCTCGAGCAGCAGGTCGAGAAAGTTCAATCCACTAAAGCAATCGTATCCTTCAATGGTTCTCAGCAGCCTTCTTTTCCTATCCCAATATCCGCAAGTTGCTCCAATTACACTCGATAAGCTCTGCAAGGAACGAGGATTCTAAAGCTCCCAAGCTAGCAATCCGCCAAGCGTCCCCCGACAACCTGCACTTCAAAAAATAATACTGCTGCTCGCTATAGCTAATACGGTGAAAGAGCAGCTATTACTCCCGATGAGTCACTATTTGCCCTAGTAAGCTTTTACTAGCTTCCACGCTCTCTCCATATCATCAATCAGCGTATGCGGATCTTCCATTCCGATGTACAATCTGGCTACTGATGGGTTTGTTCCGTCCGGGTTTCTACGCTCTGGCGTTGTATTGACCGTAACGAGACTCTCATAACCGCCCCAGCTGACTGCAATCCGGAAATAATGCAGCGCATCAGCCCACTGCTTCATGACAACAACGGGAAGCTTGGATTCGAAAGAAAACAAGCTGCTGTATCCGTCCAGTTGTTTCTGTGCCAATTCATGCTGAGGGTGTGAACGAAGACCTGGATGGTTTACACGATTGACCATAGGGTGTTTCTCCAAATACTCCGCGATGATCATGCCGCTCTTCTGATGGCGCTCCATACGAAGCGGAAGCGTACGTAAACCACGAATCATTAACGACGCTGTATGAGCGGTCATGATTCCTCCTAGCAGCATATACCCTTTGTTCTCAATTTTACTAATTAGCGCAGCACTTCCAGTTACAACTCCGCCCAGACAATCACTATGTCCTGAGAAAAACTTGGTCATTGAATGCAGCACGAGATCAATGCCCATAGTCAGTGGCCTTTGGAAGCAAGGTGTTGCCCAGCTGCCATCTATCATTGTAATGATCCCTGTTTTTTTCGCCAGCTCAGCTATTCCTTCAAGATCCTGCAGCTGAAAAAGGCCTGATGTAGGGCTCTCCACGTATATAATTTTTGTATTTGGCTGTACTGCATCCTCGAAATCGGAGAGCAAACTGCCATCTACATAAGTGACTTCAACCTGATATCTCTCTGACATTTCGTTTAGAAACTCTCGTGTTGGCCCGTAAGCCTGATCAACACAGATGACATGATCGCCTGAACGAAGCAGCGCATGCAGCGTTCCTGCAATTGCAGCCATGCCCGATGCGAAGCAGCGCGACTGCTCACCGCCCTCCAATTCGGCGATTTTGCTTTCCAAATATTTTACCGTTGGATTGTTGCCGCGGGAATATACGTTGGCAGCTAATACATCCTGCATCGCATGATCGAAGGTTTCATGATTCTCGAAAGTAAATAAGCTATTTTGATAGATCGGTATGGTTACCGCACCGTAATGTTGTTTATCTACCTGATCGTGAGAGACTTTTGTATGCAGTTGATTATCCATTTCTTTTCTCTCCATCATGTCGTTTCCCTCTATCCATTCCATGAATTTATTATCCTTTTTCTGCTCCCTGTGTTAATCCCTCTACGATGAAACGCTGGGCAAAAGCGAACAATACGACGGTAGGAATGACTGATAGAACCGTTCCAGCCGACATTGCACCCCAATCGACATCAAATTTCATAACGAAGGAGTTCATAGCTACCGGCAACGTCTTTAATGCCTCGTCATCGATAAACATGACAGCCATAAACAGCTCATTCCAGTTTTGTACAAATGCAAAGATGAAGGTTGAAGCAATGCCCGGCAGCATGACCGGAATGATCACTCTTAACAACGCCGTCAGACGCGAACAACCATCAATCATGGCTGCCTCCTCTAAGCTGCTCGGAACGCGTTGGAAAAAGCCTCGAAGCATAATAGTTGAGAATGGAATAAGCATAACCGTGTAGCAGATAATTAATGACATCCTTGAATTAATCAAATCCAAGTCCGCCATCAATAAGTACAATGGAGCTAGTGCAATAAATCCCGGAAGCATTTGCGTAACGAAAAACGCCATCATAATCTGTTTATGCCCTCTAAACTGAAAGCGGGCCATGACATAAGCGCTTAGAGTCGCTATAAAAATAACGATAGCAGCAGCAAGGACGGCTACTAATAAGCTGTTGAAAATGTAAATATGGAATTTCGATATTTTAAAAATCTGGATATAGTTATCCAGCGTGAATTGCTTTGGCCAATATTGAAGCGGAAAAGAGAATATATCCTTTTGAGGCTTAAGTGAAGTAATGACGATCCAGTATAAAGGAAATACCATGATTACAAAATGCAACGCTAGATACAGCACCTTCAGACCTGTCAGTATGCGTGGCTTCATCTTAAAAATCACCCACCTTTTCCGACTTGGTCACAAACAAATAGAAAATCGTGTACAAGATTAGTATGCCGATCATCGTAACACCAATTGCCGATGCCATCCCGTAGTCCCCGCCGTAAATGATTTTATCCAGCATTAGTGAGGATAAAATATGGGTTGTTCCCGCAGGACCGCCGTTAGTCAAACCGTAAATAATCGTTGGGTCATTGAATATCCATATCGCTCTGAGCAAAGTCGTTGCGATAATCGTAGGAAGAATAAAAGGAAAGGTGACATTAACAAATTTGCGAATGCTCCCCGCTCCATCCATATCCGCTGCCTCATACAAATCAGCTGGCACCGATTGAAGTGCCGCAAGCAGCATGATTGCAAAAAACGCAATGCCGTACCATACATTGGCGATAATGACCGATGACATCGCCCAATCTGGATCAGAGAGAAAACCGATTCTAGTATCAATAAGACCGATGCGCATTAATAGATCATTAATAACGCCCATTTGGGAGTTGAACATCCATTTCCAAATCAAGCCGATTAAGAAACCAGACAAAGCCCAAGAGTAAAAGATAAACCCTTGATATACCCCTCTGCCTTTAAACGGTTTGCGTAAAATCAGTGCAAGTGATAGGCCAATCAAAAATTGAAACGTTAAGGAGAAAAACACCCAGTATGCGCTATTCGTCATTGCTTTCAGAAACTTAGCATCTTGGAATGCGGTTACAAAGTTCTGGAATCCGATGAATCGAACGTTCGTCAGATCGAACAGAACATAATTCTGAAACGCCATGACTACCCCTTGCAGGAATGGATAAAACGTAAATATGAGCAGCAACACCAAAGCTGGTAGCAAGCTGAGCAAAATATACGTTCGCTGCTTTCTCAATGCAATCACCGCCCTTGACTTAGAAAATGCGATGGGCGGCTGCTGAGCCACCCATCACTATTTTTCAGATTATTTGTTCATGTCCGCTTTCGCTTTCGCCCAATATTCATTCCACTTCGTTAACGTATCCTCAACTGAAGTTTGACCTAGCAGCATCGCCTGACCACTTTCCATAGCGACGGTACCCCATTGTCCATTAGCTGGATATTCGAATGGCGGTTTGAAATTGATGAACGTATCTGGTTTGTTCGTCATATCAAGCAAAGTTTTGTAAGGTCCTTTTTGGAAAAACTCATCCTCTGTAGCAGAAGAGTGGATCGGTACAGTACCATGACTTTTGGATAGCTGTGTATTCTCCTCAGGCGAGGATAGGAACGTAATTAATTTCCAAGCAGCTTCTTTGTTCGTCGAGTGGGAAGTGATACCCCAACCTGCTCCACCTGCAGAAATCATCGCTTTGCCTGATGGGCCAGTAGGCATTGGAGCCGTTGCCCAAGTGCCTTCTTGCATGTTCTCGCTCAATACTTGAATAACGTCTGGATCTTGCAAAAGGAATGCAGTTACACCAGAAGTAAATGCCTGTACCTGCTCTTGGAAGCCCCAGTTAATAGAATCCGGAGGTGATCCTTCTTTGTACAGCTTCACATATAGATCTAGTGCCGTTTTGGCTTCTGGAGAAGAGTAGATTGTTCCGCCATCTTTCAGGAACATCGCATCATCAACATTGATTTTGTCTGCGTCGTACGCTTGGATCAATGTATCAGGAACACCGTTCGCACCAGGACCGCCACGGAATGAGAAGCCATAACGGTTCTTCGCAGCGTCCGTCAGCTTAACAGATGCATTAACTAACTCTTCGTAGGTAACCGGAGCATTGATTCCCGCTTCCTTCAACCAATCTGCACGATAAAACAATTGGCGCTGATACAATCCGTTTGGTATGAAGTAGAGCTTATCCTTGACGGAAGCAACGGATTTAGCAACAGCCGTTACAGTGCCAAAGTCGCTCCATGAGCCTGTGTAATCGTTCAATGGCTCTACGTAGTTGTTATTTACGAACTCCGCAACGTTAAGATCGCGTACTTCCAAAACGTCTAGCGGTTGTTTGGCGGCCAACATCGTTCTGATTTTGTTATCAGCCTGATCAAACGGTGGAGAAATCAATTCAACCTTGATGTTCGTGTTCTGGGCCATGAATTTGTCGATGCTTGCTTTAATCAATGCTGTACGACTCGGGCTGGTCAAGCTTTCAATCATGCGAAGCGTAATTACTTTCTCTTTACTTCCGCTGTCAGGCTTTTTCCCATCATTTGAAGAACTGCAAGCTGTAGTGAGAGTAAAAACCATTACAGCCGTCAAAGCGGATAACATCCATGTTTTCATTGGTTTACCAAACATATGAATCCCCCTAGAGACATAGTGTCATACTATCTACCTGTATGATAGGTTAAATATAATGTAAGCACTTTCATCTTGTCAATAACAAATTTTAATTAATAATGACGTATCGTTTCCTCGATAATATCCATCATTTTGTTAAATTCAGCTAATGCATGCTGTACATCATGTTTGGCAATACCATCAAATAACGTACGATGGAACGGATACGTGTTATCAAATAATTCCTTGACGCCGAATGGGCCAGCAAAGAAACGTTTGATTAATTCAGAGATAGATTCATAGACGCTGTGAAGCAGCGGATTAGCGGCAGCATCATAAATATGCTGGTGAAACTTATAGTCAATTGCCGATGTATCCAGACCTCTGTTTTTGCACACATCATACTCTTCTAAACACAGTCTCATCTTCTCGATTTTTTCGTCGCTAATCCGTATAGCAGCAAGCTCTACAGCCTTTCCTTCCAAAGCTCTGCGCACGTCAAGAATATGAAGAAGAAACTTCTTCTCATTCTCAATTTTCACCTTTCCGCTATAGCGATAGGACTCAGAATCATTAACAAATATACCTTTTCCATTCACCACTTTAACAATATCGATAGCTTCAAGATACCTCAGTGCTTCGCGCAAAGAGGAACGTCCTACACCTAATAATTTAGTCAGTTCTTCGGCTGATGGAAGCTTGTCCCCCTCCTGCAAACCTTTAACCTCGATGTATTTTTGAATCTCTTCTGAGACCAACTCATGAACATTTTGTTTCTTAACTTTCTGAATCATTTCTATCATCCTTTTTACCTTTCAGATAGGTGAATCTTATTCGATTATATGTATTTTGTCAATAAAGCGCTCTCTTTTTGCAAGCATTGCTTACAAGCTGATAGAGTCTGAGTTTACCATTTTCACAACTAATATTTTGCTAGATGAGAGATGAGAACGCTCCTTCAAACATAAAATAAGAAAAACTTGCTTATTTACTTTCTATTTTTTAATTTCGGTATTTCCTATTTAATGATAGTAGAATCTTACCTCCATAAGGGAAAGAGGTGCTGCCATGCTTGAGCAGATTATTCTAGTTAGCAGCTTTACGTTTATTATTCATTTTGCAGAAACGATTACATACTCTCTTCGATTAGCTGGCGTGCGTATGGGAAAAATAGCAGTCGCTATATCACTAACTGGCATTATCCTGCTCGTATCGCGAACAGCCAACATGGTGCAAGCACCGCTTATGGGAAAGCTCATCGATTCCGCCAAAACTTCCATGGAGTATTCACTGATTGAGCAATTTCGAATCATAATCTTAAGTGCGTCACTCGGAACAATTGCTGCGATGCTAGCATTCCCAACCGCGGTCATGCTGGCTAGACGAGTCATTGCCCATTTGGAGGTAGCAGGCTCTATCCCAGGCTTGCTGAGAACGACGGTATCTATTGAGAAACTTAAAAACTCGCGCTCACATATCCGTCTACCAAAGCTGGGGATGCTGGCGCGATTAAGAATTGGCGGCATACCGAAACGATTGTTTTTACTCAACATTATCGTAACCGCGGTATATACGATTGGCGTGCTGGCCGCTTTACTCGCTTCTTCTATGACGACCGAGCATGCGATTTCCGCTTCTCAATCATCAGGGCTCATTAATGGGGTAGCAACGATACTGCTAGCACTTCTTATTGATCCTGAAATCGGCTTATTGACGGATAAAGTGCTAAAGGGAGAGAAAAAAAGCGCTGCGTTAACTAAAGTATTCGGTCTGCTTATGTTGTCCCGTGTGATGGGCACCGTGCTGGCACAATTACTGCTCGTACCGGCAGCAACCTTGATATTGTGGGTCGTATCTAGATAAAAAAAAGAATGTTAACTTGCTTGAGGAGGAAAGTCATGCTGTGGTCACATTTATTTTTCAAGCAGGAACGTTACAAATATTTTCCAAAACATATCGCGATCATTATGGACGGCAACGGGAGATGGGCAACTCGCAAAGGGCTGCCGCGAAACGTTGGACACTTTTACGGGATGAAAACGATGCAGAAAATCATAAAAAGATCGATTTCGCTAAAGCTTAGCTGCTTGACCTTATATGCATTTTCAACAGAGAACTGGAGAAGGCCGAAAGCCGAGGTTGATTATTTATTGGAGCTGCCTATCAAATATTTTCAGAATCAAACGATCGACGAATTAAATAAAAAAAATGTAAAAGTAACTTATATCGGCGACATTAGCTCGTTTCCTGCTCATACAGTGGATGTCATACAGCGAACCTGTGAAATAACGAAGAACAACACTGGCATGCTTCTAAATATGGCTCTTAATTACGGGGGGAGAACTGAAATCCTGCAAGCTGCAAAAAAGCTCATCGCAAGCGGAGCAGACCCGCTCACTTTCGATGAACAATTTGAGAAAGCGATCGCTACCTCCGATTATCCGCCAGTTGATTTAATCATTCGGACAAGCGGTGAAAAGAGGCTGAGCAACTTTCTACTATGGCAGGCAGCGTATGCTGAATTATGGTTTACGGATAAAAGCTGGCCGGATTTCAACTATGCCCTATTGAACGATGCGATACAAAATTATTCGAAAAGAAAAGAACGGGAATAATGAACCTGCAAAGACCAAACCCTTCACCTATACGAGGAGAATGGTCTTTTTTGTTTGAAAATCATGCTAGTTTTGTTTCGCTATTTCTACAAACTTGGCATTGAATTGCTGAGCAATCTCATCCAAATGTGGAGTCAAAACATTAGATTTTTGTTTTAAAATTGTAAGCTTATTCATTAACGCTGCGATTTCATAGGGGGATCCATCGATTAATCATTTGCATGAGCAGCTTTTTGTTCTTCGCCATTTTTTTGAATTGATTATCGCTTGTTATGCTAATTGCGTTCATCGCCAATACGGGGACGATATGACTTTTAAGCCATATCGTCGAACAATTGTGGACACTGCTGGAGCGTCATCATATCTTTCCAGAGCCAGCCTAACTCTTTTGCATTATTGGAAAGACTACACAAAATAAAAAAGAGAACCATGAGGTTCTCTTTTTTTGCTTGCCTAATTCATTTCTATACCCTATTAATTACACTTGCTAAAGCCGCACTGCGTACACTGCTTGCAGCCTTCTATATTAATAAGCGCTGCCGAGCCGCAAGAGGGGCACAAATCTACGGAAGTAGTGTCTACAGCAGCTTTGGAGATCGCCGGATAATCCGCAGACGCTGCTGCTTCTTCTCTTTGCACTATTTTCGCTGCCGTCTCCTGCTCCGTCCCATTCTCCATATGAATCTCAAGCGATTTTGCAACGGCATCCGCAATGGACTCCACTCGGTTGACTCCGAATCCAATTGCCCCCGATCCGCCGATCCCTTTCAAATGCTTGACGAGCAGCTTCACCTTGTTTCCATGATCACCATAACGCAGAAATAACGAACATACACGCCCTAATGCTTCAGCCATCGCAAACACATCCGAACCTGCCTTGCCTACGTTCAAGAAAATTTCTGCTGGTGTGCCATTCAGATCATTTATCGTAATATAAGCCATGCCAAATGGTGTGTTCACCTTATAGGTCGCACCCCGCAGCACCTGCGGTCTGCGTTTATACTGCTTATCCAGCTCCTGCTCAGGTTGCACGGCTGCTGGGACAACGGCTTCCACCAAATCCGCATCAAATGATGCTTCTGTTTTCTCTTCTTTTGAAGACGTTGAGAGAACTTGAACATCACGACTGCCATCTCGGTAAATCGTCACACCCTTGCAGCCGAGCTCAAAAGCAAGCTCATACAATCTTCCTGTTTCTTCCACTGTGAAATCTGCCGGGCAATTGGCTGTTTTGGAAATAGAGCTGTCCACCCAGCGTTGTATAGCCGCCTGTACCCGAATATGATCCTCAGCCGACAAACTCATCGAGGTTACGAAATAATCTGGAAGCTCCTCCCCCGGATGAGACGCCTTCCAAGACGCTGCAATCGGAACATCTTGTTTGTCAAAACCAAGACGACTTTGACGATAGTATTCGAATGCAAAATAAGGCTCGATTCCCGTAGACGTTCCGACCATTGTTCCTGTGCTGCCAGTCGGCGCTTGTGTAATGACCGTCACATTTCGCATGCCGTTCAAGGCCACATTGTCGCCAATCTCCGGAAATTCGGCTATCAATTGCTTCATAAATCCGCTTTGAACATATTTATCAGCTTCAAACGCTTGGAACGAACCTTTCTCAGCAGCGATTTCTGAAGACGCCAAATAAGACTCCCTAGCCATAAATCCATACAACTTATCTAGAAAAACCAATGACTCTGCGCTGCCGTATCGGATACGCAGCTTAATCATAAGCTCAGCTAGTCCCATCGTTCCGAGCCCAATACGCCGCTCAAGCTTTTGATTGCGCTCATTTTCTTCAAAATGATAGGGTGTTTTGTCGATGACATTATCAAGGAATCTTACAGACCAGCGTGTAACTTTAGCAAGTTCATCCCAAGCAACGTCATGCTTCTCTTCATCATAAAACTTCGATAGGTTTACAGCTGACAAGTTACAGACGCCCCAGCCCGGCAAGCCTTGTTCACCGCAAGGGTTCGTACTAATAATGGGATTGAAATACCAGCTGTTCGACATTTGATTATAATACTCCATAAAGACAACGCCAGGCTCGGCTGACTTCCATGCGGATTCAATAATCGCTTGCCATATTTTACGAGCGCGCACCGTTTTGTAGGGGATAACCTTTTTGCCAAGCTTGCGCCATGCATCCAGATCACCGGTCCATAGCTCGTTATATTCTATATCTTTGGTATCTGGAAATACGAGCTCCCATTCCAAATCTTCCTTTACAGCCCGCATAAAAGCGTTGCTGATACATACCGACAGATTGGCATTGGTCACTTGACCCATCGTTTGTTTGACCGTTATAAACTCTAATACGTCCGGGTGCCAATCATTTATCATAAGCATCAAGGCGCCTCGGCGGCTGCCGCCCTGCTCAATGAGTCCCGTTGCATAGCTGAACAGCCCGCCCCATGACACGGCACCGCTCGATGAACCGTTCACTCCTGCAACTATCGCTCTTCGAGGTCGCAGCGAAGATAAATTCATCCCAACGCCGCCGCCGCGCGCCATAATTTCAGTCATCTCCGTGAGCGTTGTCATGATGCCTCCGCGGCTATCCTTAGGCGAGGGAATGACATAACAATTAAATAGCGTCAGCTCTTCACTAGCTCCAGCCCCCGCTGCAATTCTCCCGCCCGGAACCAGCTTCCAATCATCTAATAAGTATCTGAATTTGTCCCGCCATTCCTTTTGTTTCTCTGATCCATCTTCAACGGATGCCATCGCATCTGCAAGACGATCCCACATTTCCTCAGGCGTTTTCTCAATCGTAAGCGTAAGTTTCTCTGTTGTAGACTCCACATGCTCGCCGTTTCTAAGCTTTACGGTAACCTTGCTGCCATCACGGGCGATAACTTCTCCGACTTCCTTGACAGGGAATTTCGGATCATCCTTCGTTAGAACAAGCACGATATCGCCGATCGCCGTTTTACTCGTATCTGCATTTTTCCACGCATATCGATCCAAAAAGATTTTTTCACTAAGGCCCTCAAGCCGATTTCCACCAGACATCTCCATCGCAGCTGCTTCCTCCCTCATACTAACGTGCTGAAGGCATAAGTAAGATCAGATATGCTTTTAGCACAATATATTGTGTCATAAAACCATTATACTATACTACATATTGATTTTCATGCTCGTTTGTGGCGAAATTTAGCAAACCTGTCCGCTTACATGCCCACTCTCGTTATATTGCTAGTCCATCCTCTTTTTTAAGCAGCATCTTATTAATATTAGATGAAAAGGCAATACTAATAACAACTTATCCCTTTTACTGCGGAAGGAGCTGTACTAGATGACATTTCAGACGACGCCGCAGGCTGCCTCAGGAGAAGCAGGCACTGCCTTTACTTCTCGCAAGCTTCATCCTTTAGTTGAGCTGCAGCATGACCGCTCTTGGTTTGAAGAACTGCAAAACCGTTTAACAAAAGGCGGCCCATGGGATGATTGGACGTTATATCAGCTCGCTATGGAAGCCGAGCAAGCGAAACGAATTGAAAGCTTCGAAGAATTGTTATGCTTGCGATCTCTTCCAGCCTTCGAGCCAATGGCACATCAAATCAGCACAGCGCGCAAAGTGGTGCATGAAATGGGCGGCCGTGCGATTTTGGCCGATGAGGTTGGACTTGGCAAAACGATCGAAGCAGGACTCGTGCTCAAAGAATATATTGTGCGCGGTTTAGCTAAGCGTATTCTTATTCTTGTCCCCGCTTCACTTGTGCTTCAATGGGTGCGTGAGCTTAATCAGAAATTCGGCATCTCTGCCGTAGCCCAGAAGAAGGAGCATACATGGGGATATGATGTAGTTGTCGCTTCTATCGATACCGCAAAACGTGATCCGCATCGCGAGATTGTGCTTGGAACAGATTATGACATCATCATCATCGATGAAGCACATAAGCTGAAAAACAAGAAAACGACGAACTATCAGTTTGCTAATCTTTTACGCAAAAAATATTGCTTGCTCCTTACGGCTACCCCTATCCAAAACGATATGGACGAGCTGTTCAATCTCATTACGCTGCTCAAGCCTGGTCAATTGGGCGGCCAAAGTGAATTTGCAGCAAACTTTGTTGTCGACAAGCGGCTTCCGAAAAATGAAGATCAGCTGCAGGAAGCACTCTCTGGCGTCATGATTCGGAATCGGCGCGGGGACGGCGGCATTCATTTCACGAAACGTTTTGTCAAAAATATACCGCTTACTCTCTCAGAAGAAGAGAAAGCGCTGTACGACGCGGTGACGGGCTTCGTTAAGGAACGGTATGAAGAAAGCGGCGGCGATTTATCGAGCATGCTCTCACTCGTTACCCTTCAGCGTGAAGTATGCAGCAGCCGCGATGCGGTTTTTCTAACGCTTGTAAATCTATTTAAGAAAACGTCCGAGGACTCCCCTATGCGTCCAAAAATATGGGAGCTCGTAGAGAAAATTCGTAATATCAAAGCTAATACCAAAGCAGAGAAAGCGATGGAGCTTGTCAAAGAGATGGATGACAAGGTTATCATTTTCACTGAATACAGGGCTACTCAGGAATATTTGCTGCAGTTTTTCCGTGCTCAAAATATGATTGCCGTCCCTTATCGCGGCGGTATGAACCGCGGCAAAAAGGATTGGATGATGGATTTATTCCGCGGGCGCGCGCAAATCCTCATCGCAACGGAAGCTGGCGGCGAAGGGATAAACCTGCAATTTTGCCACCACATGATTAATTTCGATCTGCCTTGGAATCCAATGAGAGTCGAACAACGCATTGGACGGGTGCATCGCCTTGGGCAAACGGAAGACGTAAAAATCTACAATCTGTGCACAATCGGTACCATTGAAGAGCATATCGTCAACCTATTGCATGAAAAAATAAACCTGTTCGAGCTTGTTATTGGCGAGCTTGATCATATTTTGGAGCGTTTTGAAAAAGGGGATGGCTCGCTGGAGCAGCGACTTGCTCGAATGCTGCTAGAATCGGGCAACGATACGGATTTAAAACAAAAAATTAATCATTTGGGCTCCTCCCTCAGCCGCATTCGTGAAGAGGTGCTGACAGGCGAAAACCCGCTGCCGACAAGTCCCGACCTGCTAGTGAATTTGGATACGCTTGGACAAACCGTGGAGGTGCAGCCTTGAACGAAAAACAGGTGCACAAATTTGTAAACCGCTATTTAGAAGCTACCGAATGCTCAATTTTAGAAAAATCACCAAGCCATTTCACGGTGAAGCTCTCTCCTCACGCCGACCGTGAACTTACGAATCGTCCCTACTACTGGAGCTTCGTCGATCGTGTCGACGCAGAACCAGAGACGATGACATTCTTGTTTGTAACGGACAAGAACAAATATGACGCTGCCGAGGAGCTCAAAAAAATTGAAGTCGTGAACGCCGAACAGGATGCTGCGCTGAACGCGCAAGATACAGCAGCGAATGCCGCTCTTGGGCGTTCGCTAGGCTTCATTCACGGCAGCTTAGCGGCACCCGTTCGCATTCCGCGTGAAGACTTGTTTTTTGGCGCACGCAAGCTCGAGCAAATATTTGATGCTGCAAAAGCTAAGGGCAGCTTCGTCCATTTGTTTCAGGAGTCAGACAAACGCTCGAACAATCCCTTTACCTCGACCCCTTACACCGCATGGCTGTCTGTCAATATGCGGGTAGAGTTCGCTTGTGATCGCAAGCGCGAAGAAATTCATAGTTACGGTGTCTCGCTCGCGACTGGCCAATGTGTGGAGCATTTCTACGATCGCTTGCTTACGCACAAGCTTACGCCTCGCCTGCCGGCAAATATTCATATCACCAAAAATGGCCTCTCCTTCAATAAAGCGCTTAGCATCATAGAGCAAACGTTGGAGCGCAAGCTTCGCAGCTATGATTACAGCTGGGCTGAGAGTGCATCAGCAAGGTTGAAGGAAGAGCTTGACCGAATTAACGGCTACTACGAGCCGCTTGTTAAGAATGCAATCGAAGAAAACAAACCAGCGATTGAGGAGCAATTCGCTCAGCGTCAATCCGAAATCAGATGGCAATATGAGCCTAGAGTGACTGCGTCCGCCATTAACTGCGGCATCTTTCATCTCGAGGGTATCGATTGACATGGATCTGACGTTATCCGCAGCAATACGTCAAAAAAAGGCGGTCACAAGGCCGCCCTTACGCGACAGGTTGCAACAGCCTTCTTAAAGCTTGTCCTATACAATGATATGGAGGTGATTAATTATGCCAAAAAAATTCATCAAGCTTACAGCGGCATGTGTTTTGACCGCTATTGTATTGTATGCAGGCGGATTGCAGCCACAAGCTGCTGCGGCCGTTTCTAATCCTACAACCGTTTATGAGCCTGTTCAGCAGCAAGCGCAGCGCTGGGTCGAAGAACTGGCTGTACAGCCTTCTTTTGCCGCATGGAAGAAGTCGACGCTCATTGTTTCTCCTATTGGCCCTGGAACGCATAGCTGGCTTGTGCTTGTCATGCAAAATAAAAATACTGTCGGTTATCTTGTCATTAATGCGGTGGAGTCAGGTGGATATCAGCTGGGTGAATACGGAACAAACAGTCATCCATTATTCGATGAAAGCACCCTTTCTAGAGCGATAAAGCAGCTGGAGCTTTTAAAGCCTGCAAACCAAATCGAAAGAATATATGTTCATCCTCTCCTTGCCGCATGGAAAATAACGACAGATAAAGAAACGTATTATGCAGATGCTGTCAGCGGTGAATCGCTCCCTGCCAAGAAGGAAGATTGGACAAATGCTGCCGCAACTAAGCTTGATAAAGCGGATCCATTACTTAACACTCAGAAAGCAGTCCTTATTAAACAAGTCTCGCTGCCGTCATTTAATCCATTCGATAAGCTTCCCTGGCTAACGAACAAACCCATCACATTAAGCTCTAATTCCTACACACCTCTCTTTGCCAAAATAAACAACAAAGAACAGCTCCGCTTTACCGCTGAGCTGTTTGATGGCCAGATGTTATATGTCTGGTCTGTCGTCGGATATAACAAATGGGATAACGGTCAAATCTATGTCGCGCTTGAAGCAAGCGAGGACGGTTCTGATCGCCGTTATATTCCCCTTCAGCTTTTAATCGAGCTTGGTCACTTTTACCGATGACGCTCAGCGCGTCCACGCCACCATAACATTACACTCACTGGTCCCCATCCGAACCAACGCGTCAGCCAAGGCTCTCTCCGAGATTTGGCTAATACGTTGGTTTGTTTCCGTTCTTCCCTTGGTGTCTCCATATAATTTATAAATTTTTCGGTCATAAATTTCACGTATTCATCGCCTTTTGCCATGCTAATCAGTCCTTTCAATACCGTATGAATTAATAATTTAAGTTTGCCCCTTAACCATCCAATCTAAACATGCATGAGTTTCCCTCCAAACAGCCACGCTAACCGTATGTCAAAGAAATCTGGAGGAACAATCAGCATGTTTCGTAAAATGGCACTAACCTTTGTTGTAGTATGGCTGGCTGCTTCCAGCAGCTCATCCAGCGCTTTTGCATGGCCTCTTTTGCCGGTAGGCTACAATCAGGACTGGGCGCTTCCGTCAACTGTCGTCATCATCGATGCTGGACATGGCGGAATTGACGGGGGAGCCTCATCAGCTGATATTTTAGAAAAGGACATTAATTTAGCTGTTGCGCGTAAGCTGTATTTTATTTTGCGAAGCCAAAACATACCGGCTATACTCAATCGAACCGGCGACTATGCACTCAGTGACGATAATCGTTGGCATAATACACGTTCGAGACATCGTAAAGATTTATCGCAGCGCCGGCAATTAACCGATGAAATTGAAAGTGAACTGCTCATTAGTTTGCATGTCAATTGGTCTAAGAAAAGTATGCAGAAAGGCCCTCTAGTGCTGCATCAGAGCAGCGGTGAAAGCTCGTTGCTTGCATTTTGCATACAAGATGCGCTTAATCGACAACAAAATACGGCTTTCCTCCCAAGGGAAGGAAAACCGTTTTATTTACTTAGAAGGGTGCAGGACCCTGCTGTAATTGTAGAAATGGGCTTTATTAGCAGCGAGCATGATCGTACGATGCTGACAGATCCGCAGCGTCAGCAAGAAGTTGCTGAAGCGATTGCTTCAGGGATTAGGCAATACAAGTGGATCGTTCATTGATTCTCCGCCAATAAGCGCAGTCAGCTTCACGAATCTCACGGTAGGCTGCATCGCAGGTATGGACTGATGGAGAACCGAGGATGTATATTTCCCAGGTGCTCCAACATGTCCGATCGTGATGCAGCTGTCATGTGACTCCAAATGCTTGCGAAGCACGCCGATTTGTTTGGATATATGCTGAACGGTATAAACGTCATCGAGAAATACATCATTGGAGACAGTCGGCACGCCCAGCTCTTTGGCTAATTTGGGAACAACCGTTTTGAAGGTGGTCCGGCTATCTAGAAAAAAGAGCCCCCGCTCCTTGCACACGCTTAGCACAATTCGCATCATTCGCTCATCTGCTGTCACCTTTGAGCCCATATGATTATTCATCCCAATGGCATGAGGCACATCGTCAATGGCATCCTCTACCCGTTTACGCACCTCAGCATCGCTTAAATCAGTTGTGAGCGCTCCAGGGCCTAACCAGCTTTTTAGCCCTTTGTTCGGTTCCATCGGCATATGAACAATGACATCATGGCCAAGCCTATACGCTTCCTCTGCATCCTTCTTAGTCGTTGGCATAAAAGGCATAATCGCCGCTGTAATTTTGACTGGAAGCTTCATCATTTCCTCAGTTCCGCTCATGTTATTGCCAAAATCGTCAATTACGATTGCCACTGGCTTCCGTTCATCCACCTGCTCAGCCGCACTTATCCCTTTAGCTGAACTTTGAGCAGAAACATGATTATAGCTGAGCGGACTCATAGCAGCTGAAAGTGCACTCAGCAGCATGACTACCGCAGCTGCCTTAGCAACCGATGACCATCTCAATTTACGAAATTTCTGTATTTCTCTTTCCTCAATTAATTTATGCTGTCTGCTCATTGCCGCACGCACCTTTCACCGTTTGCTGTTATTGTTTGTGAAAATGCTGGAAAATATGCGAATGCAGCATAATATCAGAAGCATAAACCTAACTTATAAATATAAAAAAAAGAGACCTGATTTAGGTCTCTCTTGTCATTGATTCCTATTTATAATTTATTCGAACTTAAATTTCTGTGAGCAATTTAGTTATATACAACTTGTTGTTTAAGCGTGAGCGACTGGATGTGGTGCAAATGTTACTTTTCCGCCTGCTAATGATGCCACTCTTGCCAATGAATGTACAAGATAACCATGCTCGATCAGCTTTTCACGTCCTGGCTGGAACGCCTTCTCGATCACGATGCCAATTCCGGCTACCGATGCACCCGCTTGCTCAACGATTCGAGCCAAACCAAGTGCTGCATCGCCGTTTGCTAGGAAGTCATCTATAATGAGGACACGATCTTCAGCTGCCAAAAACTTGCGTGAAACAGTAACTTCACTTTCCTCTTGCTTCGTAAAGGAATAGATTTTCTCGGTATAGAGATCATCCTTAAGTGTAAGCGACTTGCGTTTACGCGCAAATATTAATGGCACGTTCATTTGCAGAGCGGCCATAACCGCAGGTGCGATGCCTGAAGACTCCAGTGTAAGCACCTTCGTAATTCCTTGCGCTTCGAATAGGGAAGTGAACGTTTTACCTATGGCAAGCATAAGCTGCGGATCTACTTGATGGTTTAAGAATGAATCCACCTTCAATACATTGTCATTAAGGACGATTCCTTCTTGCATAATTTTTTGCTCTAATTGCTCCACAGCATTTTCCCCCATTTTTATAAAATATTGTTGACTATTCCAGCTTGTTCATGATACGATATTTTTTGTTAAAACATGTTTTGCGGTCGTGGCGGAATTGGCAGACGCGCTAGATTCAGGTTCTAGTGGTGTAACAGCCGTGGAGGTTCGAGTCCTCTCGACCGCATCCTTATTGGGTTTATAGACTATTTTAGACGATGTTTAATCTAGTGGTCAATATCAGACCTCATTTTGTAAATTTAAACCACTTCGTTATCATGATACTTAATTCATGATTACGAAGTGGTTTTTTTGTTGCGTAATTTTGCGATTCACTCATTTCATTTGAAAATATTTGTTCATAAATGTCAGTTTTCATTGGCTATTCAATCGTTCATGTGGTGATTGGTTAAATGAGCAATCTCTATTACTCTCTCCATTGTAATTCCTTCTCTTTGTTCAACTGCAAGTGGATGATCAGTCTGTTCTAGTTCTATTAATGGAACAGCGCCTACTTCTTGTGTATGTACCATTGTTTTCAACGACAGTGTAGATATTGGATATATTGAAAGTTCCGTCGACAACCAACCAAAATATGGTTGCTCATTTTCTCTTCCTTGCACATTCAATAATTCATTGGATTTCAAAAAATTTTCACCACTAAGTGAAACCCAAACACTCCATATAAATTTTTCATGACTATCAATAATTGGTATTTCAATGTGTCCCCTAATATAAAAAAATTGTTCATCAATTACGCAAAAATCTCTAATTAACTCTGTTCTTTGCACTTCTGGCACCTTGTAAAAATAGTCTGGTGCTTCAATTCCGTAACATAAAGGGACTTCACTTAATTCGTTGTTGCAATGAGGGCATTTCATCGTTTCTACTCCTGCCTGTTTGCTAATATTTTTATAACCACTAAATTATGTTAATTCTTAAAGCACTTTACTTCTATATTCTACCGTATAAAATTGCATTTTCTTAATAATAATCCGTTCTATTGTACCATATTGTATTTCATTATCCAGTCATAAAAACTACTAGGTCAACAACGGTTGAACGAAATTAGTTGTTGTATATTAATTCATTTAAATGCATAATAATTCCTAAGAATAAACTAATAACTGGAGGCATTATGCTATGAACATATCGTGTGAGTCGGATAACATAGAAGATTATTTGGAGGAAACAGAAGACATCGATTTCAGTCACCCGACAATCAACAATTTATCAGATGAATTATTTTCTAGATCTTCTAACGTAGTCGATTTTATAAAAAATGCTTACGAATTTGTTCGAGATCAAATAGCGCACTCTTGGGACATTCAAAGCAATCGGATAACATGCAGCGCTTCAGAAGTCCTATTTTATAAAGAAGGTATTTGTTACGCCAAATCAAATTTATTATCTGCACTGTTAAGAAGCAAAGGGATTCCAACAGGGTTTTGTTATCAACGACTTACAATCGGGGATACACCCGACACAGGATACTGCATTCATGCTCTTAATGCCGCTTATATCAACAGCATTGGAAGATGGGTTCGCTTTGATGCTCGTGGAAATAAAGCCGGCATTGCTGCGGAGTTTTCTTTAACTGAAGAAAAATTAGCTTTTCCTATACGGCAACAATATAACGAGATAGACTATTTAGAAATATATAAACAGCCTAACTCTAAAACGATTCAAGTACTTAAACAAAATACAAACGCTATTCATATGTGTTTGAATGGATTGCCTTCCGAGCTTTAGATTCATTTCCAGAGTCACTTTTCAGCATCCATAAGTATTGTTTAATAATCGTCGGGTGGAGCACTTAGTCTTGTATCCGGTCTAAAATATTTAATATAGTGGTGATAAAACGCCGTTTCTTCAAACCCAAGGCTTTCATATAACGTTTTCGCAAAATTACCTTTTGCAACGTCAAGGATTACCTTGTCTTCACCCCTGCTAATGATTTCATTAACCAGGTATTTCACAAAAACTCTTCCATAACCGCGTGATTGATGTTCGATGGAAATAGCAATGATACATATTTTATTTCCTTCAATTTTCCCTATTGCTACTATAGTATTATCAACTATCATGACAAACATATTATTTTTATTTTGGGCAAACTGCTCGCGTTCCCATTCCACAGGCTTATAAAAAAACGAAGGATACAATCCTATACGTTGTCGCATATGATAGAAAGCTAATTCGCAAATTCTATCCCATTCAAAATAATCATTCTCTTCATAATTTCTAACTATGATGTTATCTGAGGGGAATGATTCACCCTTACGCTCCATAATGTAGGAGGATATATATAATCTGTATCCATTATTGTCCAAAAGATTAATTAAATCAGTGTCACGATGAGAACACGTAAATAGGGTATGCTCTACTTTTTCATTTGGAATAAGCATTTTTTCATATTGTTGTATTAGCATTGGGCCGATATCCGCTGCTTCATATTCTTTGTTCACATATAATATGGCCTGAGGTTTTCTGCCGAAACCATTAAATGAAAGAAACCCAACGGTTGTAGTGTTATTAAGAGCAACCAAGATATTATCTTTGTTTCCTTTTTCATCATTATAAAATATATTCAATAGATGATTATAATTGAGCAGCATGCGTTCGATTTGAGCTTTATCTCTTTGAGGATCATATTTTTGTATAATAATTTGGTTCAATTCGCACACCTCGATTCTGTTTTAGTTCAATCCATACACTTGTCAAAAACTCTTTCGAATTCATCATTTTTAATTAAATGTACAATTACCTCTTCAATACTTCAACAAAACTCTATTAACTCTTAAAAAAATAAATTTTTTATGCTGTCATTGATTTTCTTATCTACATTCTCTCTATCAGCACTGCCTTGATCATAGGCTTTATTTAATTCCTCAGCAATTTTCTCAGCAAAAATTTTATCCGTCATTCCTTTTATGATCTCTTTTCGGCCAGCTACAATATCCCATTTCTGTTCTATCGCATTCAATCTAACTTCATAACGCATCGAATGATCTCCTCCAAATATAGCTCTTATTATAAGATGAAATGATTACCCTTTTCTCCCAGTATACAATAAACCCAACACCTTGGCGGTATTGGGTTTATTGTAGTTGTATCGCTTTCAAATTGTAGCAACCCCATCATTTCAAATAAGGATTATTTGCAATCAATTTCACCGTTCGCTCTGCCAAATGAGAAAGAGATACGACACCGAAGCCATCTACGCCGGAACGAATTTTATCGTTTAGCGGCTTCACCCATTTCTCGGGTAGTTGGCTCGCACCTTTTTGCATACCTACAATAGAACCTGCGGTAGCCGCATTGCAATCCGTGTCAAAGCCCGAAATGATTGCTAAACCTATTGTTGCTTCCAGGTCACCTTCACCATAAAGCAGAGACGCGGCCACAATCATCGCATTTGAGATCGTATGGCACCAATGATGTGCATTGCTTTCATCATATTTATGGTGGATACGCTCTACTACTGAATCGAAGGTCACCTGCTCCTCATACCAGCGTAACACCGTCCGAATATCGTCTGCAAGCCGGCAATTTGCAGGAATTTGACCGAGACCGGCTCTGATTACATCCTGCCTGTTGTCCGTCACAGCAGCCATTGCCAGCATAGCTGCAGTCCACATGGCGCCGTAGATGCCATTTTTCACATGCGAGATCGAAGCATCTCTCCATGCCATTTCAGCTGCTTTCGTTGGATTCCCAGGATTAATGTAGCCATACAAATCAACACGAATCTGAGCGCCAATCCACTCTCTATAGACATTGCGATATGTAGCTGAGAGTGGTGGATCTAAGCGATTAACGAGATTCCGGTAAGCAACGCGTTCTGCAGTACAGGTGCGCAGCAATGGCAACAGGTTAAGCCATGTTTCTGCTACATCGTCAGGAGAGAAGTCATAGCCGAATTTTTCTAATACAGCAAGGCTGATGATTGTATAATTCATATCATCGTCCTCGACCATATGCTTCACATTATTAATCCAGCTTACGAGCTCGTTTCCATACGACCCGCCTTCGTTAATGACGCCGTACTTCTCCGCAATTTCCGGATCAATTTCGGATGAAATATAATAATGAACTGGAAGATTGTTTGTTTCCTTTAACAAGCCTGTAATTCGTTCCTTTCTCCACCCTTCGATCGGCTGCCCCAATAAGCAGCCTGCGGATCGACCGAGCCATGCACCATACATTTTATCCGCTAAATTTTCAAATAGAGCAGTTTGATTCACCGGGAATTCGGCAACTGGTCGTTCCGCTACGATTTCCGGCAGGTTAGAAGGCTCAACAAACGGAAAGTCAGCTCTTAAAGGCAGCTCTCCCATTTCGTCTATATAAGCCGCAGCCATTTGTTCACGTTGCGGGTCATTCCACGGAATGGAAGCCAGCTTCTCATACGTAGCAGCCAATTCTGCGCTGATCTGTTTCCCCTCATCCATTGCCTGCTGCCTTTCAATTTCAACATGATGGCTGAATTGCAAGTAATACTGCTCGGAGGCTTTCATAAAGGGCATTCACTCCTTTCAGGAACTGTATTATAGCTGCAAAATCATACCGTCAAAAGCTACTATGATATCCTCTTGATCAAAAAACTGCGTAAGATCATCGTGCAGCAATCCTATATTGTGAGAGAAATGTGTAACCACAACCTTGCTTTCTCGGCTGAATATTCCCTTGCTGCGTAACCGATTCCTAATATCAAGAACGGCTTCGATGTTGAGATGTCCGCCTGTAAACGGCAGATGGCCGTTCGTACAATCCAATATAGCGAGGTCCAATTTCGTCTGTTCCAGCCATCGCCATGTTTCTTCAGGAAGAAGCCCGGTATCGTGCCCATAAAAGATGCGCTTCCCATCCTTTTCGATTAGAAAGAGCAAACAGGTTTCATCGGGATCATGATTAGCCGGCAGTGCCGTCACTTTCGTATTTCCGGTATCGACGGTTTCGAACAGATCAATTTTTCGCAGCACCAACCGCTCCGCATCTGATCTGCCAACAGCATCCCGGCATTTGCGAATGACAGCATCGTGGCCGTAAACGTGCAACGGCGCATCCAATCCATGAGCATAAACAGGCATCCGCATCGCCAAGTCCTCTGCACGAAGATGATCCAGATGCGTGTGCGTGATGAACAAATCCTTCACAAGACCGAGATCGATGCCGCCCGTCAAAACATGATGAAGCGTATCTGGCGGAAAATCAACCTTCAACACGCCATCAATAAGGACGGAGCTCCGTGTTCTCACATTTTTACCGCCAAGCTCTCTTGCCTTCAAGCAGTGCACACAACGACAAAACATCGCAGGAAAACCTTCCGCAGCAGCAGTGCCAAGAAAATGCACCTTCAAAATATATCTCCTTCCAAATCGTTCTTAAGTTTTGGTCGTAGACAGAATCAATTAACTATCCTTTATCATTTAATGCTTTCTTAAAGGCCGGCCACTATTCGTGTTACATGATTAACTGCTTCAATTGAGCCAAGCTTAGGCTCTTCTTCGCCTTCGAACTCTACGGTAAGCCACCCGTCAAAACCGGATTTCTTCAGCTCGCCGAAAATATATTTCAAATCGACAGCGCCTTCTCCAGCAATTTTCCCTAGAAACAACTCCCCCGTTAAAGCCCGAGTGACGCCGCCAGCCGTACCTTCCGGCACTGGTAGAAAATCCTTAACATGCACATGACCAACATACCCATTCAGCTCATCAATCGCATCGCTAGAGCTTTGGCCAACGAGCAGAAAATTTCCGGTATCGAACGTGCTTCGCAGTGCATGGGAATTAACCTGTTGGATAATAGCCATAACCTGGTCGCTGCGTCCTGCAAATAACCCGTGATTTTCTAGGCAAAGTGTTACACCCTTCTGTTCGGCATAATCAGCCGCTGCACGAAGTCCATCAATTACGAATTGCATTCCCTGCTCAAACGATATGGAGTCGTTGGGCAAATCCCCTGAGAATACACGAACGACCTTGGCTCCAAAATGAACAGCCGAGTCGACAGCATCCGTTACTTCCTTTAATTGTGCTTGCCTTTGTGAATCTTCTGCTACCACAAAGTTGTTGCACGCGCTGAAGCACGCAACCTGCAAACCATATTTACGAAGCGCTTCATCGATTAGTGGGATATCCTTCTCCTTTTCCTTCCAAAAACAACTGAGCAGCTCCACTCCCTTAACCCCTGTCTCGGAGGCAAATGCTAGGAAATCAACGGTATCCCATTTTCCCTCGTACCAATATTTATGCACGCTCCACATACTCAAGCTAACGTTCAAACCAATCACGCTCCTCATGGAAATTAGAAGTGCCAAATCAAACTTGATAGTCTGCTGAACGATATATCGCTTCAGTCAATTGGATAACCTTCCTAGCATATTCTCCCGATACCAATATTTCATGTTCTCCTCTGATCGCGTCAATGAAGCTTTTGTCCTGATTCGTGCTTTGAGCTGGCAGCTGAACTGGCAGAACGCCATCCTTATAGGTTGAAATTTCAATTCTGCCATTCTCGAGATAGATCACGCCTAAATCGCCGCAGAAGGAATAAAACTCCTTATAGCCCGGTACATAACCAATAATGTTCAGCGCAGCAATGGCACCCTCTTCAAAGGTGATGCTCGTAAAAGAATCGATTTCCACCGGTGTACCATGGTTGCTAAGCGTCGACTTCACCTCAAGCGGCGTAAGGCCTGTCGTCCATAACAGAACGTCAATAATATGGCTGCCTGAATCCATTAGCATACCGCCACCAGAAAGCGCAGCATTTTGTCGCCATGTGCCTGTTTGGCTGCGTTTCCAATCCTGATAGAGCGTTGCGTTAATCGAGCTTAGTTTGCCAATTACGCCATCTGCTATCGCTTGGCGAATAAAGATGAACTCCGGTTGGAAATGCCTTTGGTAGGAAACCTGAAGCAGCCTCGAATTTGCCTCTGCAGCATTTATTAATTGCTCAGCTTCTTGGGAGGTGCAGGTCATCGGCTTCTCAATCAATACATGACAGCCTGCGTTCAATACATCAAGTGCTTGGGCAAAATGCAAAGTATGTGGTGAGCATATAATAACGGCATCCAAGCCGCCTTCTTCGAGCATTTCTTTATGGCCTGCGTATCGTCGGGTATTGGTCAAATGGAATGTTGATAGAAACTGCAGAGCAGACTGTTCATTTGGGTCTGCCACTGCAACGATTTCCACGCCTTCCAGCGCTTGCATCTGACCAGCATGAAGCTGTGCGATACCGCCAGTACCTATAAAACCAATATGAATATTTTGCATTTAATCATCTTCACTCCCCATGAGTAATGATTGCTGCGTTCTTGCTCAATAAACTCCTAGAATGGACAATCTCGTACCATTTGGAATCACATTTGCGGGTCTATCCTTAAACAACCATCTCTCCGGCGTATCACGAATATCACTTAGTTCTAGCACAAATGAAGCTGCCGGCAGCTGTTCCGAACGAAGAATAACTCTATTTCCATCAACCGCTATACGATCCCATATCAGAGAAATAGAAGCGCCGTTATTCCAAAGTTTGTAGCAGGAATCATTCATAGCCGAGTGTTCGTCAATCCGTTTGTTGAATGAAATCACAATTTCGTTTCTGCTTCTCCGTTCAGTTAGCATGGGAAACGGCTTATGATCATACATATAACCGCCTGTATGATACTCATAAGCTGTCCAAGATGCATAGCCGAGCGCAAAAGCCGTTTGACTGAATGTCTCCAGCCATTCCCCGCTTTTAATCATTGGTTGTGCAGAACCGATATCCGCCTGAACGGCTAATGGCAGCTCGGGAAATCGCTCCTTGATCTGATCGACAAAGGGCTGGTAGCCTTTAACGTAATCAGCTGGCAGATCACCGCGCAGCCAATCGGGCCAATGCGTTTGCAAGAAATGGATATCCGGCTTAACCTTTTCAATCATCGATGGAGCATCTAGGCCTTGGTCTTCACGGAGTCGTTCAACGCTATCCTGTCCTGCATTAATCGCAAGCGACCAAGTGGCGACAACGATATCTGGCCTAACCTCACGAACGCCTCCTTCTCCATTTATCATTTCATTTATAAAGCCATTGACTGCTTCTACACGGAACTCGATCCACTTGTTGTAGGTTTGAACATCCCGAAGGTAATAGTTAGGAGCAGCTGCATTTGTAAAATCAGGCATATCTACGCCGTAACGTGCTCGGAACGCCGACTTAGCAAGCGGCCCAACATCTCCGTAAACCCCTCTCTCAATCCCGCCCCACTCTGGAAAATACGGTTCGGCAATTTCTATCCCGTCAAAAGGATACTCCATCACAAGCTTAGCCATCGCTGATTTTTTCCACTGCACGTAGCCTTCACTAAATGGTGACAATCGCCAGAAGCCGTCATTCGGCTCCTTAAGCAGCTTCATCTGCCAAGAGGGCCATTCTTCTGGAAACCTGTCGGTAGAGAAGGTACCGTTTCCTATCACCATCGCCCACACCGGAATTCCATTTTGACGGAAGGCAAGCAGCAAGTCCTTCTGAATGACATGTTCATTTACAACAAAATAATGGACGCTTTGATACCCTGCAAGCATAATTTCTTCAACAATACTCTCTGGCGACCTTTGCTGATAATAGGGAAATGAGGGATCAATCTGGATGCTAGGACCAGAAACGGCTTGGTTGCGAAATGAGTCCTTAAACAACGTAGACAACCATTTATACCTCCTTTTTCCAATTTCACTTGTAGTGTACCACCTATTAATTAATAACGGAATATTTTTTTATTTATTTTAAATTTTTAGAATAAATCCTCCAATCGTTTCAATTTCGACTTTTCTAGTAGAACGAGACCACGCCTCATAAATGATCATCCAACAGCTGATGTGAGATCTCATAATCCAATTTTTATGATCCGTTTAGAGAAAAAATCCTTTTTATATTTTTTTATAAAAAAATATTCCATTTACTCAGCTTGATGTATAATAGGTGTAATTCATCATTTATCCAAAAATGGAGGTCATTGTATGAGTAAAGTCGTTTACCTTCCGCTAGACGAACGTCCTTGCAATGCAAAATTTCCACAAATGATAGCTGCAATCAGCGATCTCTCGCTCGTCGCTCCGCCACTAGACTTGCTCGGAAGAAAGAAACAGCCTGCCCGCTATGAAGGGGTACATGACTGGCTCATGCAGCAAGCTGTTGATGCAGACTACTTGATACTTTCCGTTGATATGCTCGTTTACGGCGGCATTGTTCCTTCCCGTCTGCATCAATTATCGCTTCAAGCATGCATGGAACGTCTTCAACTGCTTGAGCAGCTGAAGCAGCGCAATCCATCACTTCGCATTTATGCGTTCAATTTAATTATGAGAGCCCCAGCTTACAACAGCAGTGACGAGGAACCTGACTATTACGCGCATTATGGACACTCGATTTATCGCTATGGCTGGTTAAAAGACAAGCAGACTTCCGAGCTGCTGAACGATGATGAACAAAACGAATGGCTTCAGCTTCATAGCTCTATACCAAGCGCCATTCTAAATGACTTTCTAAAGCGCAGAGAAACGAACTCACAAGTAAATGAGCATATTATTACACTCGTACAATCCGGCATCATTGATCATCTCGTTATTCCTCTGGACGATAATTCGAAATACGGCTTCAGTCCAATGGAGCAGCGCAAGCTTCTTATCTCGGTAGAGGAGTACAATCTCATGGATAATGTGCTTATCTACCCTGGTGCTGACGAAATAGGAAACATCTTATTCGCCAAAGTGTTTTGCACGATCAAAAAATATCAACCTGAGGTTTTTGTTCGTTACTCCTCGACACTTGGGCCAACGATCATTCCGAAATACGAGGATCGCAGTCTGAATGAAAGCATAAAATCTCACTTAACTTCAGGAGGCGCCTTCATGGGTGATTCCTCGATGACAGCCGATTTTGTACTCATGGTAAATTCTCCTCCAGTGTCTTCGCATGATGCAGCTGAATCACCAAATTTATACCGGGATCGTCACCGTTCCTACTTCTCTGAGATACATATAGCTGAATTCGTTACGGCGATTGAAGCGATAGCTAATAAAGGGGGCATGGTCGCACTGGCGGATGTCGCTTCATGCAACGGCGCCGATAATAGTCTCTTAAAGCTGTTATCCAAGAAAAACCTAATTTCCCGCCTCTCCGCTTACGCTGGCTGGAATACGTCCGGCAATACACTCGGAACAGTGATAGCGCATGCCATCGTAGCTTCCTTCTATCGCCAACAAAGTAATAACCAAGAATCAAGCACACAGATGAGCGAGCATTTCATGCTCTATCGTTTGATTGAAGATTGGGGTTATCAAACGATCGTAAGACAGGAAGTCGCTCATCACTTGCCAGAGCTCGGAGCCAACTACTTCGATGTGAGCCAAGTTAAAGAGCATGTATCTCAGCTCATCACCCAAAAGCTGCAGCGCTTCTGCAATGATTATTTAGCTGAACTCGCTGAGGGCAGGATCGACGAATTAAAAGCCGAGCTCCCTTGGAATCGCATGTTTGAAGTCGATTTATCCTTATAGCACAGCGCTCGCAAGCCATCAACATCAGATATGAAAATGCTGTTCCAAGGCTTGCCCGATGGAACAGCATTTTTAATAATCCTTTAAAGCTCAGCTGAACTGAATTTCTTCACCCTTCTCTGCCGATTCGTATATGCCGCACAGCATTTTCATCACCTCAAGACCATCTTGTACTGGACTTAATGTTTCTTTTCGTCCGAGACAGCTGTCGATGAAATGGTTGATTTCATTTTGGAATCCGCTGGCGAAATCAAAGCCTAGCTGGTCAACCTGCGGCGTAATGTTCAGAATCGTATCATGTTTTTCCGCAACGATGAACAGCTCCGGCTCGATTTCGGCGCCGCCCTTGTCACCAAAAATTTTAACGGTAATCTCATCTTTTTTGGCATGCAGCGTAAAGCTTACATCAACCAAAAGTGATGCCCCGTTGTCGAAACGGATAAGCGCGTTTGCCAGATCCTCAACGGTGTTTTTGCTGGAATCATAGTCGGATGCTTTGTAAAACGATAGATTTTGGACATTTGCCCGATTCCCAAGCTGACGATAGGTATTGCCGCTGATCGACTTTACTTTCGGCTTGCCCATTAAGTACCAGCATAAATCAATGATGTGTACGCCAAGATCGATTAAAGGTCCGCCGCCCGAACGCTCCTTGTCAGAGAACCAACCGCCTGGGTTCCCTAACCTTCGTAAACAAGTCGCCTTTGCATAATAAATGCTGCCGAGCTCACCTGCACTGATGAAACGCTGCAAAACGTCTGTATTCGATCCATATCGCCTCACGAAACCAACCTGCAAAACCTTACCGCTATTTTTCACCGCTTGCTCTACCCGCTCCGCTTCTGCAACGGTTTTGCAAAGCGGCTTCTCCACGAGCACATGCTTGCCTGCCTCTACGGCAGCAATGCTAATTTCAGCATGCGAGTTGTTCCATGTGCAAATGCTTACTGCATCGATTGCTGAATCAGCGAGCAGCTCGCGGTAGTCGGTGTACACCTTCTGCGCGCCAAATCTACTCGCTTTGTTTTGGGCCCGTTCTTCATTTAAATCACATATGGCATAAAGGTTAACTTCTGGATTGCCTGCATACGCATTCAGATGAACCTCCGAAATAGAGCCTGCCCCGATCACGCCAATATTCACTTTTGTCATCGTTTATAACGCCCCTTTTATAAATTTATAGGTCAAATCATAAATGTCCCTTTTCTCCGGCTCCTCCGCATATGCTGCATCAAAGAGCAGCTTGACGTCTTGATAATAACCTTTAAATACTTCCCCGCTATAACCATACCTTGCGCCGCCTGCCAAATAATTTTCATATTTTGCGCGGAAATCGCCATTGCTTTCAAAAACCCGAGAATCGACCTCGATCTCTACGCCCATGCCGGCTTGTTTGGCCATGTTGGCTGCGATCCCGACTCTCGATTCGCCTGTCTTAGTAAAAAAGTGATTAGGCTGCATAGCTGCTGCGTCAAAGCCTAGCTCCTTCCATTTCCAATACAAGCTGGCCCTGTAATAGGGAATCCAGAAAAATTTCAACCCCTTTGCGCGAACCTGATCTCCCGTCCAGCCAATCAGCCCTTCCTCGTAGGGAACGCTCGTATTCACAGCTTCATTCATCCAATAGAGCGCCTTCAGCTCGAGAAAGGGAAAGTCAGCATTCTCCCAGCGCTCTAGCAGTTGACCAATATACCACTCAAGCGCTTTTTGTTTATTTCGAGTCGCTTCGACTGCAGAAACAATCGTATGATCGAAGCAAAGCGAATTGCTATCATCGCTTATTGCTCCAAAGTTCTGCTGATTCGGTGCCGGATAGGGAATCATGAGCACAACCTTCATTTTATGCTCTGGGTCTGCTAATTTTAGAGCAACTTCCTCCATGGCTTCATTTAATGCCGATAGTTCACCTGATTCCGCAAAAGTCTTATCCAAGTACCATTGCCAGTCATTTTGATCGTTTGGATGCTCCTCTGATTCTTCAAATCCTTTTGATGAATGAGACCACTTGGCTAGAAACAAAGCCCCGTCAAACAGCCATTCGAGCGGCTTGCCTTCAGCATCGATGTAGCTGATATAGGGTATAAATTGCTCTTTCCTCCATACGCCCGCATCGTTTTCATAATGACCGTTATAAAACAACATCAGATTGTTTATTCCTGCCGTTTGTTCCCCTGAACGAAGAAAAGCTCCACTATCCGATCGCTCCATGTCGCTGCCTCCTACTAATTACTTGATGCTCGTTACAAAACGTCTCACAACCTCTTGCGGCCTTGTAATAGCGGTTCCGATTACGACAGCGTGCGCGCCAGCGTCAAAGCAGCGCAAGCAATCCTCGATCGACCATATTCTTCCTTCCGCAAAAACGGGTGTCTGACCAAGCGCAGCTAATTTCCCGATTAACTCAAAATCAGGGGTTTGTTGCTTCGGACTTTGTGGCGTATAACCCGACATCGTCGTAGAGACGACATCTACGCCAAGCTTCATAGCGGAAACGCCTTCCTCAAAAGTAGAAATATCCGCCATGATCAGTGTATTAGCGAATTTTTTGCGAATAGCAGCAATGACATGATCCAGCTTCTCGTTTCTTGGCCTCGGCATGGAAGTGCAGTCTATAGCCACGATATCAGCACCCGCTCGAATCACTTCCCCTACCTCTAGCAAGGTTGGAGTAATGTAGACATCGCTATCGGGATAATGTTTTTTATATAGTCCGATAACCGGAATCTTGCATTTGCGTTTGATAGCGGCAATATCCTGCGGCGTATTGGCACGAATAGCTGATGCCCCTCCGGATTCCGCTGCCGCTGCCATCGCAGCCATAATATCGGAGCCATACAATGGCTCATGCTCAAGCGCCTGACAGGATACGATAAATCCTTTTTTTAGTCCGGCAATTAATAGTGGGATCATAGGGTCACCTGCTTATCCAAGAGCCCCTCGCTATCTACTCCTATGGCATCGTTCATTGCAGAACCCTCCAATCGTAAGTACGGTTGCCCGAATAATCGCTAGCCTACCAATCCTGTGCGCTCTACGCTCTCTACAAAGTATCTTTGTGCGAATAAATAAAGAATAAAGATCGGTAAAATGCCGAGCAGTGTTCCAGTGTTCAAATATAAAGATGTATGAGAAATACCACCAACATATTCGGGTCGAACAGCACCAGGCAGCAAATCGAGCATTCTTGCTAGAAGGGTATAATTTGGCGCAAAGAGATTTACAAAGTAGCTGTCATTCCATTGCCAGATGAACGAGAACAGCATGACCGTAGCTATCGCAGGTACAGCATTAGGCAGCATGACTCTTGCAAAGGTACCCGGAATGCCCGCTCCGTCCACATACGCGGCCTCCTCCAAATCCTTCGGCAGTGAGCGGAAAAATTGACGGAAAATATAAATATACAGACCGTTTTTCAAGCCCATCGCAAGCCCCGAAGAAATAAAGAAAGGCCAAAAGCTCTCCAGCAGATTCACACCATCTTTTCCTGTGAACAGTTGATAGAGCCCAAACACATCAAAAAAGCGATAATGCAAATACGTAGGAACCATAATCGTTTGCGGCGGCACAACGATGGTGAAGATGACGACTCCGAACAAAATGGCGCTGCCCCGGAACTTGAGCCTTGCAAAGCCATAACCAGCCAGTGCACAGGAAGCGAGTTGAAGCAGCGACGTCCCAAGGCTAAGCAGCAGCGTGTTAGTGACGGATTCCGAATATTTTAAATAACCCATGACGATTTTGATATTATCCAGTGTAAAATGCCGCGGCAGCCATACGACGGTTGCATCGAACATATCCTGCTTGTCGCGCAACGCGATGGACAGCTTCGTAATGATCGGATACAAAATGATAAAACAAATCCCGACGATGAGTACTGAACGGATGAATATCCAAAGCCAATGCTTCGCTTTTTCAACTGGGCTATGGCGATCGTACCAGCTCGTTGCGGCCCGCACTAAGGCAGAGTCCGAGATGCGGCTTTTCACCTTCGTCTCAGCTTCCATATCCCTTCCTCCTTGTTAGTCATAATAGAATACACGCTTCGAAATCAGATACGTCGATACGACTAGAATGATCGAGATGACTAGAAAGTAAATCCACGACATCGCCGAGCTAACGCCAAAGTCCAATCGACCAAAAGCTGCGTCCTGAATCATTTGCGTCATTTTATTGTCATAGAAGGAATCAATGATGGTATACACCACATTCGTCAGAATGAGCGGCGAAATCATGGGAAACGTTATTTTCCAGAAGGCTTCATAACCTGTGGCCCCTTCCATCTTCGCCGCTTCATAAAGAGAAGGCGAGATCGACTGCAGCCCCGCTAAAAAAATGAGTATCTGGACGCCAGACGAGCTGATGATCTGGTAGATTCGATCCACCGCACTCGTCAAATACTCCACAATGTCCCGGCTAAGACCGGCTTGGAATAACAGCGGCCTAAGCTCAATGCTTCGCAGTCCAGAATAGTTGCCCTCCATGTCGGTTGAAGCGGAGCCGATCATTTGAGCAAGAAAATTGCCGTTATCAAGCTTAGCTATAACCCCTGAGGCTAACACGACTGGCAGGAATATGATCGCTCTCGCAAGCATTCTCCCTCTGAATTTCTGCACCAATAATGTGGCTGTAAATAAACTGAAAAAAATAATGAGCGGTACGTTTAATGCCATCACCGTAACGGCTTCCGTTAAGGAACGAACGTACCACGCATCAACGAAAAAGATGTTGCGATAATTTTCAAGGCCGACGTATTGAAGCGAGTAGCCTTCCGAATTAAGCGTCAGCTTATGGAAGCTGAATTGAAGCGACTGGACGAATGGGATAACCATCAGCAGTACGAATCCAAGCAGCCAAGGGGTTACGAACAACACGCCGTAAATTTCCTTTTTGCGCTCCAAGCTCAGTGTTCGTCTCTTCGACATCCTTATCCCCCCTTAACGATGTAATCATGGGCTTCAATGGTCACACCATCCGTATGCACAACTGCATCGCTGTAATTTACGTATACCGTCAAGCCACTCTCATATACGGTTTTGTAAGTGCGTTCCGCCAGCTTTTCGTGCTTGATCATGCTCTGACTGCGGACCTGCCTGAGCACTGCATTCACTTCGCCATAAGCGTCGACAGCCTCATCAAACCATTGCCCATAATCATTCGAATAAAGATAACTGAATCGAGTGTCCTTAAGGACGGACGGCTCCGCATAGAACCAGCTAAAGTAGACATTTGAACCCGTTTCAAGCGAGCGCAGTACACTTTCCCGAATGTCTTGCTCATCAGCCATGTTGTATGCTTTTCCCGCATATTCGATATAACCATGCAGCACCATTTGGTTAAACGGTATCGACTCACCGGCTAGCTGATATTCATTGCTTTTTTGCGGCATGTTTAGAATATGCGATACATACGGGAGAACATAAGCATTGCCGCCATTGACCATTATGCTTGGAGACATCTCCGAAATGGCTTCGAGCTGATCTGTAACGATTCGTTTTGCGTCCTCTCTTGTCACCTCTGCATTTCTTCGAAAATCCGAATGAAGCTCAGAGCCCAGATCCCTCAAGGAAATAGCTCCAGGATTCAGCTTCTTGAAATCAGACAGAAAACCGCTGACCGTTGAACTTAGCTTTCTTGGAGTCAACAAATAGTGTGACAACAGCTCGTTATGCCGAAAATATGCTGCGCGATCGAATTCATAAATTTTCGCATAGCGCCGAGAAATGTACTGGGCAGAGTCTTTGCTCGGGCTAAATTTCCCGGAATTCTGATAGATAAGCTGGAAGGCTGCATCCGGATAAAACCCGCCTCCGCTCTTCTGCAGCTTTTCCGCTAATCGCTTCCAATCGCCTCTGCTCCCTATCACGTTATCCATGTCGATATTCGATGCTATCGTATGATTTAAGCCTTCATTAAACCAGCCCTTGTAACTCAGCCGTATATTTTGTATTTGCTTGCCGTGAAGCTGATCAACGAGCTGCTCAGCTTCCTTCAAATTCGTTAAAGGCACAAGAGTCTCATAAGGAAAACCTAACATGTTTTTCTTTTTCGGGATGCTGCCAACAAGCTCCATATAAAATGGCGCATCTCCTTCTGCTTTCAGCTTTGTTAGCCCATCCGCCTTCTCCAGATAAGTGCGATAGCTTGCTGCCATGCCCGAGTAATCAGCCTCATCGTCACTTAATAAGGAATAACGAATTTTCAAATTCCCCTTGTACGTCTCCTTTGGCGTTTTGTGCATGATCTCATTATTGCTTAAACGCACCTCGTCCTTCGGCAAAATAATGAACTGGGCAGCAATCGTATTAAACTCATGCAATCGCCCGCTTATATCCGCGGAAAGCTTGGCGAGCGCTTCCCCCTGCTCAATAATGGCAAGAAAAGCAGCATCGTTCTTTTTCATTCCGAATACCGGCAACCGGTTTGGCTCAAGCGTATTAAACTTTTCATTTACATAGATCGAGCTATCTTCACCGTATATCGGGATCAGGATAGGCTGCGCTTGGATATTTCCAGTGTTGAACCTAATAAGCGTTCCTGACCCGTCAGGAAGAAAGAGGTAGCCGTCATCCTTCTGGCCCGAAGCTCCGAAATTTTCTAGAAGACTGATCGAATGAATCCGATAAGGCGGAGTATCTTCAGTGATGGTCGACGTATCCACTGAAGCGATTAGATCTCTGCCATCCAATGTGTATTCAATCGCTGCTGAAAATTTCGGTTTAACCGATTCTTCAGCTGCTCCACCGCCGTCTCCCTCACCATTATCGATAGCAAAATCCTCTTCCGTATATTCCGCCTTCTCAAAGATTGCCAATAGCTTTTTCACGACAGCTTTTGGTATTTCTCGGCGTTCGTAAATACCCTGCTCCTCATTTAGCTTGTATCTAACCTTCAGCTGTTCTTGATCCGCTGGATCTTCCAATCGCTTCAGCAATCTTTCTTCGAACCGCTCCTTGCTTATCTTCTGCGGTATGGACTCGAGCCCTTTCTGTGGATCACCGAACTGATAGGTGACCGTCACCCCATTATCCGCTTGCTTAATTTCAAACTGATTAAATTTCACGCTGTTGTTATAGCTGTCATAATCCTTGTTCTGACCGCTCTTCGTGAGGTAAACGAAAGAGATTTGGGAGGATAATTTCCCCTTTAAATAAGGTGAAGCAAGGTTATCCTCCGAGCTGTCTGGATTCGAGCGCCATATGTTCCCGCTTTTTTTATCCACGACCGCAATTTCAGCAGTAGCTTTGCTAATATACAGCCGAAGCGCATCGTTCTCCAGCACCGGATCAAGACCTTCTATTCGAGGCTCCACTTGAGCTGATGCGTCCAGTGCACGGAGCGAAGCATCCGTTGCCGCGGCAACTTTACTAGGCGTCCCGGATGTAAGGGTACTGTTAACCGTTCCCGATGTGCAAGCCGGCAGCGACAGCATCGCAAGCAGCAGGGACAATGCCACCCATTTCCGTGTATTATGCTTTGACATGGCATTATCCCTCCCCTAGTCTAAACATCGCTTCTTTGTATACCGTAGCCGCGAAGGAAAGCATTTGCTGCGCTAAGCTGAAGAAAAGCAAGCCTAAGAAGATGATGATGCCCATCACAAGCATCGTTAGCAGCATCGTAATGACCGTTTTCCCCACCGTATACTGATGAACGGTAAGCATCCCGATAAATAACAATCCAAAAAACCACAAGAAGCCGATTGACTCCAGCAATCGATAGAACGAACCTTCCTGAATCGTAATGACATTGGATAATAAAATAAGCGGAATTTGCATCAGCACAACTGGAATAAGCGCATAGGCGGTAGCCATTACAATTTCTTTGAATTTCCCCTCGCCATCCATCAGCGTCGTCATCGACCAATTGGCGATGCACCATAGAAAAAACGGGAGCACGATAAATTTAATCTCATCAAGCACGTTTACATTCTCTGCATTGACCGTTGGATTAAAGATAAAGCCGGTAAACTGCCTTTTGAGTACGTAGAGAAGAGAGAGAATAAGCAGCAGCAGCAAAGCAAACCAGATCTTCCCTTTTCGCTCAAACTTCAGTTCCCAGAATCCATTAAACGGATGGAAGATCGTATACCAGCCCATTCCCACTACGCTAGGCTCAGCTGTTCTGCGCTTGATAAGCACTCTCGCAGCGATGAGCAGAACGACTGCTGTTATGGCTACTGCCGCAATTTTCCCGAAATGCTCCCACATGAAATCCTTGCGGTAACGTTCAAAAGCCCGTGAATAATACTGCGTGTGCATGCCCAGCTCAAAATGCTTCATCGCTTCGTAATTATGTCCCTGTCTGAGCTCCGCTTTCCCAATCCCCAAATAAGCGATTTCGAGATTGTTGTTTAATCGCAAAGCCTCGCGCCATTTCTCGACCGACTTTTCTTCCTCGCCAATATCATTATTAATAACGGCTTCCCGAATCACCTTTCCATAGCGCGTTGGCTCAAACATGACCAGCTGATTCAAGCCTTTATCCAGCACAATCATCTTATCGCCTAACATGTCAATGTCGGCTGGCGTCTTAAACGTCCCAACCTGCTCACCAAGCAGTCCGTAAATATACATCAGCTTGCCTTCTCTGTCGTACGTAAAGATTCTCCCGCGCGTGCTGTCCAAAATGCTGTAAATCCCATTTCGATCAAGCGCGACGCTTTGAATAGCTGATGTTCCGGGCCGTGTGCCTCCTGTGCGGAATCGAATATCACCTTTTGGGGGCTGGTAGCCCGTTCTCTTCAGCACATCCGTTCCAGATGGATTCAGACGCTTAACTGGTGTATCCGAGAATGCCTCGCTTGTCGTAGCATAAACAAAGCCCTCACTATCAATATCGACGTTGTTGAATTCGACAGGGATAAAGAGCACCATTTTGGAACGCTGCTCCTTCGTCATGACGCGCTTCCAGAACAAATCCGCGGCACTGTAGCGCACTTTATTGACGCCCATAAACCCTGAGAACTTGCCGCCGGAATCAAACTGCATAATGCCATTGAACACGCCTTTTCCGACAACATATAAACGACCCGCTGAATCTCCGACCAGCTTGATCGGCTCATAGACAAAGTTTCCGCCCAGCACATCGCTCTCCGGAGCGCCAATGACGCGTACCAGCTCGCCTTCCTTCGTTAGTTCAACAATGCGTTTGTTTCCTGTATCGGCAATGAACAAATGTCCATTTGAATGTACGAAGATCCCTTGCGGAGCTGAGAAGCTATCCGCTTTATTGCCATTCACAAAAGCATCAATCGTCTGAATTACGCTTGCTTGCTCATCAAGCACTACGATGCGGTTATTGCCTGTATCCGCGACATAGATCTGATTGTCAGCGGTGATGAACAAGTCCTCTGGCGATTTGAATGGTCCGGAGCTTAACTGCTCCCCGCCGATTTGCTTCACTGGCAAGTACGGCACAGGCGCTGGCTCAGGATCTCCCCACCACGAATAATTGTAGCCATCGTATGGTGCAGCATAGACCGGAACCGAAATGCCAACCAGGATCAGCATTAGTGGGAAGAGCAGCAGCAATTTACATAATCGATTCAACGTAAGCCTCCCCTTTCCCATCATTCTTTCATGCCGGAGGTTGACATCGTTTGAATAACGCTGCTCTGCGAAAGCACAAAGATGAGAATCGGAACGGTGAGCAGCAGCAATGTTGCTGCCATCGAAGGACCCGTTCGTGCGATGCCTCCCGCCAGAATCTGACTTAACGCGTAATCAATTGTTTTGAGCTGCTCACTGTAAATGTACATCGAGCCCGCTGCTCCGCCTGCCCCCCATAAACCTTGGAAAGAAAAAATAACTAGCGTAAGCCATGCAGGTTTGACGACAGGCATAACGACACTCCAGAAAATGCGAACTTCACTGCAACCATCAATCTGTGCAGCTTCGAGCAGCGCATCCGGTATTTGCTCCATAAACTGTTTCATAAGATACAGCCCAAGCGAGGAGCCAATTGCCGGAATAATAACCGCCCAGTGGGTATCCAGAAAACCGAGCCATGACATCGTCATGTAATTCGTAATCTGAGTAACCGTAGCTGAGAACATTAGCGATAGCACTACAATGGTGAAAAGGAATCCCTTTCCTGGAAATTTCCGCTTCGCCAGTGGATAAGCTGCGAGGGAAGCAATGAGCACGTGACCGACCGTACCAACAATCGCAATAAAAAAAGTGTTATAAATGTAACGAGTAAAAGGCACCCATGAGCCGGAAAGCAGATGATATAAGTCCGTAAAGTTAGTGAATGTTGGATTTTTGACCAAAAAATCAGGCGGAAACTTCAAAATTTCGTTAATCGGCTTGAATGCATTGCTGATCACAAATACGAGCGGCATTGCCATAAAATATCCTACTGCTGCAAGCAGAAAGAACAGAAAGACATCGCCCATCCATGAGCGGCTTATTCTTTTTTTTCTTAGACGAATTGTGATCATCGCTACTCACCGACCTTCGCCAGCAGCCTTCGTACGATGAGATTGGAGCCGAGCATCATTGCGAACAGCACGGTCGCAATAGCTGAGGCGTATCCCATCTCAAAGCGAATGGAGCCGTAATCCATTAAATGCGTAACGATCGTATGGCCCGCATACTTCACGCTTGGGAACCCAGCGAGCGCAGTCGCTACCTCCGCAACGCCGAAGGAAGCTGTAATTTGGATGACCGCACCAAACATCAGCATCGGCCTCATTGAAGGCAGCGTAATGAACCAAAGCTCCTGCCAGCGGTTGCGTATGCCATCGATCGCACCCGCCTCGAATAACGTTTTATCAAGTCCTTGCAGCCCTGCGATAAAGGCAAGAAAACTCGTTCCAAGGCTGAGCCAAAGCTGTACGATAATGATGATCGGAAGAATATATTTAGGTGTCTTGAGCCAAAGGATGGGCTCCAATATCAAATGCCACTTGAGCAGGAAGGCATTGATATATCCATAGGAATCGCTGCTGAACAAGAGCGTCCACACGATAAAGGCGCTCCCTGACAAGGCAGGCGCATAAAAAACCAGCGTCGCAAAAGCTCTAATCTTTGGCGGAAACTCATTAATAATCCACGCGAGCACAAAACAGGCGATATAACTGACAGGCCCTGTGATTGCGGCGAAGATCAAAGTGTTTTTTAGAGCGATTAGAAACACATCATCCCTAACGAACAATTGAGCGTAATTGCGCCAGCCTACCCACTTCGGAAACTCCAGCATATTAAAGTTAGTGAAGCTGACCAGCAGCGATAAGCAGACGGGAAGGACGGTAAAGGTGAAGAAGATTAGAAAGAACGGTGCAATCATGGCATATAAAACCTTGTTCTTCGAAACTTCCTTCCACTTCAGATTCAACCGCGGCCGCAGCGTTTTGCTGTCCAATTTAAACTTGCTTTTTTTAACAAGCTGAATCATATGGACCCCTCCCTTCTACTTTGTCGGCAAATCAAATTCTTCGCGCTTGATCGTAATTTCCTGATTGATCGTTCGGACATAGTTTTCCAGCGTTTCCCGCGGTTCGCTGCCGTCGGTGTACACCTCGTAAAAGGCATTATAGATGTGCCGATCGAGTGAATAGCCGCCTGGGACAGCAGGTCTGCCGACGACCCAGTTCAGCTCCTCAACCAGCTGATTCATTTCCTTTGCTGACCATGGAAGACGCTGCAAAGCTTCTAAATTCGCAGCTGCATATCGCGCCGATTCCCCTAATATCGCTTCCATCTCACGCCCAAACGTGACCTGTGCCTCCGTGTCCGTCCACCATTTCATAAACGCCCAGCCTGCCTCTTTATTTTTGGCGTCTTTGAACATCACTGTGCCTGTAGCTGAGCTAAGTGTGTCGTGGCGAACCGTCCCCGCCTCGCTCTTCGTGCCCGGTACCGCGACAAAACTCCACTGGCCTCTAATTTCCGGGGCAAAAATCGTCAAGAAATTGAACGTAGTATAATCCGCAATACCAATTGGCATCTCACCTGTGCGGAAACGGTTAATGAAATCAAATTCAATTGGCAGCTTATAGTTGGTATACAGCTCCGTCCACTTTTGGAACGATTCTATGCCAATGGCTGAATCAAGATCCGTTGCAATCCCGTCTTTTTGGTAATATTGGCCGCCATTTTGATAGAGCATCGATTCAAACACGATATTTTGCGGCAGCGCCAAATCCATGTTGTGCTTCTGGAGCTCGGGGATGATACGGTACATATCCTCCCATGTTTGCGGCACGTCCAAATGCAGCTCTTCCAAAATATCTTTGCGATAGAATAGCATTGGGAACGATTGTGTTTCTGGTAGAGCAAACACGCCGTTCTGATACTTAAAGCTTGCGAAAGCGCTATCCATAAACCGGTCCTTAACCTGTGCAAATTCCGGGAAGCTGGATAAATCCTGAAGCGCGTTCCTCATCGCAAAGTTGATTACATCGCCTTGTGTCAGCGCGATATCCGGGCCTTTCCCTGCTAGCGTTGCCGGCAGAACGACTGCTGGATTCACGAGCTGTAAATTAACTGAAATGCCGGTTTGCGGCGTAAAAGTGTTGTCAATCATAGACCGAAGCAGCTGAGCCTGATCTCTTCCTGCTGCAATCCACACGGTTACTTCCTTGTCTCCTTGCTTGACATTGCTGATGTGGCTGTAATCTTCGGAAAACGATCTGGCAAAGGACATCACTTCATGTACAGACTTCCCGATGATTCCAGTACTGACCTTCGGCACAGGTACGTTCTGCGATTTGAAAAACAAATAATCGATTTCAAGCGGCTGTTGATTTACGGTAAGCAGCCAAGTGCCGAGGGCGGTCACATTATCCTTGAAGCCTTTGAGCCGTGAGGTCAACGTCTCGGTACGGCTTCCAATATCCTTCAATTGATAGGAGGTTGTTCTTAAGATCGTCGTGCTGGCGCTCGTGCCGCCAACCAGCTCATCCATCCGATCTGCTGCGGCAGTAAGAAACTCGCTCTGCTCCTTAAACACCTTTTGCAGCTCAGGAATTTTTTTCTCCAGCTCGTAATCTCGAAGGGGGTCTGGCGAAGCCGAAGTGATCATGATGATTTTGAGATACAATGCGTTGAGCTGCTGGATGCTGGAACGCACCATTCGAATAATTTCAGCGAGGTCGCCCATCGTCAGCTCCAGCTTGATTTCATGCTTCCCCTTGGTCAAATAAAATAAGTACGGCTTGCCATCCTCGCCAGGCATTCCAATCTGCCATGCGCCGTCATAACGAAAAGGGATAGCTTCCGCCTCCTTGAACGGAATTTTCCCGTCGATGGAAAGCTCTCTAACTACATTGACGCCTCTGACCGTATTTTGCTTGTATCTTAGGCCAAATTCATAAAGCCCGTCTTCTGGAATGTCAAGGTTCCACGAAATCCACTGTCCGGGAATTTTCCAGTTGACGCCTCCGATTGTATTCATTCTAATTTTTGATACATGATAGGGTTCCGTGCCAGGACTGGAGCGATCATTCAGCGGATACAATGAGGGATTCGATTTGAACGCGGCGTCCTCGCCTTGAAGCTTAATAAACAAGCCGTTCGTCGCACTATAGCCTTGCTCTTGATACCCTTGCGCTACTTTCTCATAGGGAGGAATTTCTTCTTGCTGGTAAAGCTTCAAATAGTCTATAATCATCGGTTCTCTTAGAGAAACGAGTGAAATTCGATGTTGGCCTTTGGATAGATAAAAGGAGAACGGCTCACGATAATAACCTTCCGCATCACGCAATACTCTCTCCTGCCACTGCGGGCTTTCAACTTGTCTCGGCCGCAAATCATTTTGCTTGGCGTCCTGCTCCAGCTCGGCCAGCTCATTGCGCCATACCCGTGAGAAAACAAGTCTGGAAGCTTCCTCAAAAGGAACTTCACCGTCGATACGAAGCTCTCTCTCAATGGGAGAAGTGTTGCCTTCCACCGGAAAATAGCGCAAAGCCATATGATATAATCCGTCTTCTGGCACATCAACATTCCAATGAATGACACCTGAATCTTCCGTTTCAACGACTGGCGTCTCGGCACCGTCGTAAACTTCGAATTTTTCAGCATTCATACCCTCAATCGCAGCAAAGGATTCGGCTTCAATTGTTTGATTGATCGATGGATGCGGCTCATTTGCATACTCAGCTGCATACTCTTCATAGCGATTTCCTGCTGAAGGGAGGTTTGATATTTTCTTCTCCAATAAGGCTGATGCCGCATGAGTAGACTCCAGTATGTGATCGCTGCCTGAGGAGCGGCTCGCAGGATAAATGGAGACGATTGTCAGGCATAGGACCAGAGCCAGCAGTGCGCCAACCACTCTCTTTGTTTTCCTGGTTACCTTCAGCATGCGAACCCCTCATTCCTCTTTAAATGGTCGTCCATATAAAAGGATGGGAATCCCTAATGGGGATTCCCTGCGATGCTGTTTCATCAATCTAGTCTCATCCTTTATTGTGCTGCCTTTGTTGTTGTTTGTGTATTCAAATCCTTATCAATCGCATCCTGCGCAATTTGTTTATTTCGCTCAAGCACCGTCTCAGGCGACTCGCCGCGATTAGCAATGGAATAGGAAATATCGCTTAAAGCTCCGCCTAGCGGTAGAAAAATAGGCTGTGCATATTTGAGAGAATCGAGCATCACTTCAATATCGCTTTCATCAGCAAGCAGCTGCTTCTCCGCTTCCTCGCGGTTAATCGGCTCTACGCGATCCCACATTTGAATTTGTTCCCAAATATAAGCTTTCTCCTTTGCTCTCTTAACGATGGCAGGGATATAGAACTGCACGTAGTTTTCAATGCTGCCTTGCCATGTTGTTGCTTTTGGACCTTTAGGGAAATAAACAAAACCTTGCTCATCGGTCATTGTTGTTCTTGTTGCGCCTTCCCATACTTCACCAGTCACCATTGCGGCTTTACCGGAGTTGAATAACGTTTGCGACTCATTGTAATCCTCGAAATTCTCGTTTTTGTTAGGAGCGACGACTTTATGCACATTGAATAGATCACTAAAAAATCGAAGTGCTTCTAGCAGGTTTGGATCGTTATAGTTGAAGACGTTTTTGCCGTCTTTGAGTGTAATAAAGGAGGAGTTGTTGGAGTGAATCAAGATGCGCGATAGATTTCCGACGATATTGGTAACGCCCCATTGGTCGATTACACCGTCGCCGTTCGTATCTTTTGTCGCTTTTTTGGCGATGTCTAGGAAAGCGTCCCATGTCCATTTGTCTTGAGCGATCAAATCATGCGGATCTGGAAGACCTTCGCGCTCAAATAATGTTTTATTGTAGTAGAGACCAGAGGCGTTGTTGATATTGGAGGTAAAGCCGTACATTTTGCCATTGACCGCACCGTGCTGCTTCAAGCCTGCAGGCCATTTGGGATCATCAAAATTGAAGAAATCATCCACCGGCATAAACAATCCTTGATTGATGGCCGGCACTGCAAAATAGTAATCCAAAGGTACGATATCGGCTGCCGACTCACCAGAGAGCGCGGCGTTTGTAACCATTTTTATGTTCTCGCCCCAAGGCACCTTCTCCCACACGATCTTCACATTATATTTCTTCTCGGCAGCTCGCCACTTCTCCAGTGTCGCTGCACCTTCCGGCGTATCCTCTGACGGTCCGTCGACCCAGTGAATAATTTTCAACGTCTCGCCGTTCATGTCGATAACCGGCTCTACAGGCGGTGCTTCTGTCGGAGCTGCCGTTTCAACAGTCGTATCATTCGTAGGCTTGTTCGTAGCTTTCTCACTTCCGTTATTGGTGCCCTTGCTGCATGCCGATACAAAAACGAGCGTAACCGCCAATAAAACCATTGCAAACCATTTTATTTTCCGCATAGCTTACCCCTCCAATGGATGAAATGCAAGAGCTCATGCTTACTCTACATTTGCTGCGATCAACTGCTGTTTGGTCATCCCTCCCTGTTATCAGTTCAAGTTCCAACCCCGCATCGATGCCTTCATGCCCCACTTACTTGGAAGGTTTCGGCTTACTTTTTATGTGATTGTCATGGTAGTCCACCAATAATGAGATGCTATAAATCCTTCCAGAAAGTGATGATCTTTCCTGTTTACAACATATCATCACTGGAGGAATTTTTCAATAATTTTATTTTTTCTGAAAGAAAATTCTTTTATTCGAAAATCTGCTTTAAAACCGTTTGGAAAAATCGTATTTTAAAAGGTTCGTCCTTTTCTGGCTGAATCCTTTTTTAAGCTATCACACATTGGATTTTTTCTCCACTATTAATTTATATATTAAAAAAATATACCTTTATTCTATATTGTCAGAAAATTTAAACATTAGCTGTCAGCGCTCTCTATTGGCATAATTTTGGTGCTTGTCGGACATCTTAATAAGGACTACTGCACAGAGAGGAGGATTACAAATGGCTAAACCAGACAACAGAGAAGATAATGCCGCTCATTTGCAGCAGCATATTAACAACACAAAAGAAAATTTGCAAGAAGCAGAACAGTACTTAAATGAATTTGCAGATGAATTATCTTCGGATCAGCAGCAATCGATCGAAGCTAAAAACGAGCGCCGCAAAGAAAGCATCCAATCTTTCGCAGCAGAGAAACAGGACGAAGCAGGGCAATAAGCGCTCTTTATCTTTATAGAGACCCATCAAAGAAAAGGGGGCTGACCCTAAAGCAATTTCCGAATCATTCAGCCCCCACTTTTCACGTAATATGCTGGCAAAAAAGAACCTTCAGATTCACTTTCATAGTGGTTTTGAAGGTTCTTTTGCACATCCTATGAGATTCTCTCTCTCAGGTTTACCCTTTTGGGATATCCCCTTTTCTAATTCGGCAACTCTGCACTTCTACATTGTCCTTCATTATTTTCTATATTGCATATTCGCAGGATAGCGGCTTCTTTCTCACACTTACGTGCAGCTATACTGTATTTCCTACAATATAAGCGCTCTTAAAGTACTAAAATGGCAGATCATATAGCAAGTTATTGCAAAAATACAACATAGATCTCCAACACAGCTAAACATGGGCGAAGTTCCTGCAATTTTGCAGGATAGCTGGACATAGATCGCGGAAATTGGAGTTGGAGACTTCTCAAAATAGCATTAAAACAAAGGAAAAGTGTAAGGATATGCGTTGTCGGTAAGACGAATGATTGAACCCGAAAGTATAATCGGGCAGATCAAGAATAACCGGGGATTTCGGCGTTTTCTGCTCTGCTGCTTGCCTAAGGTTAGTCTAGAGGTCAGGTGGCTTTCGCTTTTCCACGATCTGATGAAGCAAACAAATACAGACCAGAATAGAAAAATAGCCGTACAGGAATAGCTCTCCTGTACGGCTATTTTTCATGTGAGCAATTCCTTCAGAAGCTAAACGCTTTTGAGACAGCCCTATTTTTGATGGGCTTTGCGATATAATCGCAAGAGTACCCTATCCATTAATACAGCTTGTCTACGACGGAGCGAGCCGTCTTCTCCAAAGCTTCTGTGGCATTATATTTCTTATGAGACAACAAATTGCACAAAATATCCAATAAATGTACCTGAGTAATTTTTGTTGACCAAGAACCGCCTTCGGTAGGCATCTCACGTGAGGGCACCAATAAAATGGTGTCAGCATGTGCTGTTATCGGAGAACGCATATGGCTTGTCAAACAAATGACCTCAGCTCCATTAGCTCTCGCTTGTCGCAGCGGATCTACCAGATCCCTCGTGCTCCCCGAGGTTGATATGCCAAACACCACTTCCCCTTTCTTCACAAGCGATGCAGACATGGCGATAATATGGGAATCCCTATGCGCCTCCACATTCATTCCAATTCGCATCAGCCTATAATGAAGATCAAGCGCTGTAATACCGGATGATCCTACTCCAAAAATATAAATTTTGTCCGCTGCGAGCATCCGATGGACTGCTTTCTCCAAATCCGCCGGATTGATTAGATCAAGCGTATTTTTCAGCATCATTTCGTTGCGAAGCGTAATCTTTCTTGCCTTCGTCAGTGTGCTGTCTTCTTCTTCTATTTCAACGGTCGAGTACGACGGACGGTTGACCAAATCCTGCGCAATAGAAAGCTTAAACTCTTGATAACCGCGGAAGCCTAACTTGCGGCAAAACCGAATAACGGACGTTTCGCCTACCCCCGCCTGCTCAGATAAATCGGTTACCGTCGCCATAACCGCTTCCTCGGGATTTGATTTCACATAGTCGGCTACTTTTTTTTCCGCTTTGGTCAAGGAAGTATATATACTCGAAATCAACAAAAGCGTATTGGATTGGTTAATTTTTTGACCTGCCATCTTCATCGTATCAGCTCGCTTCATAGTGTACTTATCTAAATAGTTAAATGATCTACTCATGGCTTACAATAAAGGTAATACCCTCAAAACATCCTGATCAATCCCTATCACTTCACATAATCAGGATAATCGGTAATAATGCCATCAACGTTAAGATCGAGCAATGGCGGCACTTCCGCTGCCGAACGAACCGTCCAAGGCGTCGTTTTTTTGCCTAATGCATGAATGGTATCTACGAAACTTTTTGTAACGAGATTCAAGCTCGGGTTCACATAATCCGCATACACAGCTGTTTCTTGAAGCTTCTCTGCCGTTACATCTTCAGACTGATAAACAAGCAAACCAACTAAAACCTGGGACATAATAGCACTAAATCGCTTCACAGAGCTCTGATCAAAAGATTGAACAATAATAGAAGCAGGATCTTCATCCAGCATGCCGTGAGCACGCAGCTCTTCGGCTAACTTCTGCTCTATCCCCGGATATAGCCAAGGCGCCTTAATCTCGATTAAGATACCGATTTTCCCTTTGCATAAGTCGAATACCTCTGATAGTGTTGGAATTCGTTCACCTTCAAATTTCGCATTAAACCAGCTTCCTGCGTCCAGTTCACTCAGCTGAGCCATCGTAAAGTCCAGCACCTTGCCTCTGCCATTACTCGTACGATCAACCTCTGTATCATGAATAACAACAAGCTGCCCATCCTTTGTAAGCTGAATATCCAGTTCCAAGAAATCAGCCTTCATCTCTATCGCAAGCTGAAAGGACGCCATCGTATTCTCGGGTGCATACCCGGCCGCACCTCGGTGGGCAATGACGATAATTTTTTTATTGATTGCTGGTTTCATTCTGATCCCTCTCCTCTATCCATTCCATCCACTCAACAATATTTGCTGACATTTCCTTTAAGGACGAGAAGGTCAACAGCACCTGCTCATTGCCAAGCTGCTGCTCCGGCTCACCGAAAATATCTTTGTGCAGTGAACGTCTCATATTGTACTCCATCCATTCGAGCATGCTGCCCATTCTGCCGTAGAAAGCTTCCTTCACATGCGTTAGCTCTGTCCCACCGGCCTTTTGATATGAGCCTAGCATCGTCATAAAAATCTCTTTATTGACGTGACCCGTATCAATCCCGCTCCAGCTTAAGGCAGCATCAAATAGCTCCATTGTTGGATTTGTTGAACCAGCTGCTTCCCAGTCAATAATATGCGGATGAAGACCGTCCTTCCAAACGACGTTTTTCGGATTCAAATCGCGATGGCTGAAGCACTGGCTATCGTTCAACATCTGGCTGGCTTGCTGATACTGATGATTCCATTCTAACAAGTCATTGAATCCAGCATCAATCTGCTGCGCCCATGGCGTCGCTGTCCTAAGTCCATCATCTATCAATTCCCTCAAGTAGTCCTGCCCGAAGGAAGTCCAGAGTGGGCTATGCTGCTCCTCGAATTTTAAGTTGTGAATCTTATGAAGCAAAGCTCCAATTATACTTGCGTGTTCCCTGCGGCAATCAGCGGGAGTAATGACAGCTCCATCAATCCAATCAAATAGCATAACATCCACACCAGAAACCTGAGTAATGATGTCATTATTAACTGTCTTTGCTAAGACGGCAGGTATACCTGCACTTGCTGCGGCTGCTGCAATACGCTCCGAGAGCAAATAGTTGGACAAGACACCTGCTCTTGACATAATTTCAGGGTTTAATATTTTCAAGGCGAATTGGCCTTCTGTTGTGCTGAGCTTCCACATGTGATGAAGCAAACCGCCAGTGACTGGACTTGGCTGAATGAGAGGCACTCCAATATCATAATGAATACAAAGACTCGTAACCCATTGCATACTGATATCTTGAGGCAATAGAATCCCTCCTCTTTCCTTCAATTGACTTTCACAAATTAAAATAATGTTCGGATATTGGCTTCATGGCCTGCCATAATTTTGAAAAAGATATTTTTTTTAATAATATCATAATTGGTGGATATAATCTCTATCTCGTGTTACGATATAGCAAATTTTCATTCAATTCTAGAAGGGCGGGACTCGAATGGAACAACAATCGATTACGGCTGACATCATTATACTTGGCGGAGGGCTTGGTGGATGCATGGCTGCACTATCCTCAGCTAAGTTAGGCATGAAGGTGATTGTTACGGAAGAAACAGATTGGATTGGCGGGCAGTTGACTAGTCAAGCCGTTCCTCCCGACGAGCATCCTTGGATTGAAAGCTTCGGCTGTACCCGTACATATCGTGAGTTTCGCAACCGTATTCGCCGTTATTACAAGGAAAACTATCCCTTAGTAGAAGACGCCAAAAATAATGATCGCCTAAACCCAGGAAACGGCTGGGTCAGCCGACTTTGCCATGAACCAAAAGCCGCGCTTCATGTGCTTGAGACTATGCTTGCTCCTCATATCAGTAGTGGAAAAATAACTATTCTACTCGGCTATCATTTAGAGTCCTCTGAAACAAACGAAGACTTGATTGAATCTGTCCTTATCAAACATATCACCTCAGGTGAAATGAAGAAGCTGCATGGCTCCTACTATTTGGACGCGACCGAATGCGGCGACCTTCTTCCTCTTGCCGGTGCAGAGTATGTATCAGGAGCTGAAGCAAAAGCTGAAACAGGAGAACCGCATGCGCTCGAACAGGCCGATTCCCTTGATATGCAATCCTTTACGTATGTTTTTGCTTTAGATCACATGGAGAATGCAGATTATACGATTGAGAAACCAGAGCAGTATGACTTTTGGCGAAGCTTCATTCCTGCGCATTCACGCTTCCCGCTGTTCGGCTGGAAAATGGGAGACATTCATGACAAGGATCAGGACAAAGAAATCATCTTCATGCCCGATGGGAAAGAACCCATGCCCTTCTGGACTTACAGGCGCATTATTGACCGTTCTTTGTTTAAAGAAGGCTCGTTTGAAAGCGATATCACTTTAATTAACTGGGCACAAAACGATTATTATTTAGGACCTATTTATGAGGTAACTGAGGAAGAAAAACAAAAACATTTGAAGAGTGCGCGTCAGCAAAGTCTATCGCTCGTTTATTGGCTGCAAACGGAAGCACCGCGTCCAGATGGAGGCATTGGTTATCCCGGCCTTCGACTTCGCGGTGACATTGTTGGAACAGAAGATGGTATTGCCAAACATCCTTATATACGGGAATCTCGCAGAATAAAGGCGAAATATACGATTACGGAGCATGATGTCAGCCTCGAAATCAGGGGGGATCAAGGGATCAAACGATATGAGGACAGTGTAGGCGTCGGAAGTTATCATCTAGATCTCCACACAACAACAAAATCCAATCGCGGCTTCTACATTCCCAGCTTGCCTTACGAAATTCCGCTCGGAGCCCTCCTCCCCGTTCGGATGAAAAATTTGCTCCCTGCCTGTAAAAATATTGGCACCACTCAAATTACAAACGGCTGCTACCGACTGCATCCAACCGAATGGAACATCGGTGAATCAGCAGGTTATTTAGCCGCTTACTCCATTATAAATCAAGTCACCCCGCATGAAGTACGAGAAAATAAGCTGCATCTGGAAGCTTTTTTAACGCTTATTCAAAATCAAGGCATTGAGACGCATTGGCCAGAAAATTTGAAGCGATAGTTTGAAAATAAAAATATTATCCTCTTTTTATAAAATTTATGGAAAAACAATCCGCTTGCTGTTACACTACTGCTAGATAAACAATCCATCATGAACATGAACAACTACTTTATCCGAAAGGCGGTGAAGTGTAAGGTTCTGTTTTATGCGTACAAATGAGAAGATTCGAGGTGTATGCCATGATGACCAAACGATTGTTTAATCTCGTTCTTTGTGTTGCCCTTCTTCTGATCAGCATTTCTTCAACCGCCTTCTCAGAGCCCGCTTCTCCTGACCAGCCATCCATTACGCTTGAGGACGGCACAAACCACATCGTTGACCTCATTAATCAAGAGAGTCAAGACAACAAACTCATGATATTTACCCGCAGCTACGGAACCACAACAAAACCTCCGCTCGTTCCGACAACAGAAGCCATCATTACAAACGATATCGTTACAGCCATATATACAAACAGCACTAACGGCACTTATATTCCTGCTAACGGATACGTCATATCTGGAACGGGAAACAAAGCTTCATTGATCAGCGGCTTCAAGATTGGAGATTCCATTACAACGAGCTTTCCTATATCGGTTTATCCAGCCCAATATTTTACCGTTAATGAAGAGATCGTTCCAATTACTCAGGTTAATGCAGGGCGCGGAGCGGCGGATATCGTTCTGTATTTGCCAGAATACGGCCCTGCAACAAAAACAAATCCTTGGGGCATGGAGATCACCGTTGACGGAGGTTCCGTTACGCGAATAGCAACGATGACGCAGGATACTACCGGCAATTGGCTCGATAACAACTCATCCATTCCTGCAAGTGGATACGTTCTCTCTATTCAAGCTGAAAGTCCGTTTTTTGCCAAATTAATTGGAACTGTGCGGATTGGAGATGCCGTTGAATTGAATATGAACAATGAAGTGTTAGTTGAAGCCTCCAAAATAGGATACGACGCCTTAAATCCGCGAACGAGAGAAGATAATCCCGGAGGCTGGGATGACGGCAGCAATGAACCATACCCCGGACACCGCGGAACGGATCAGCTCATTATTTACGACAACAGCTATGGCGCAGCAACGGGAACGAATCCTTGGGGATACGAGGTTGTCGTAAACTCGGAAGGCAAGGTCACGCAGGTGAGCGGCAATAATTCTACCATTCCAGCTGGCGGATATGTCATATCCGGGCATGGCGTCAAAGCAAGCTGGCTAAGCGAGCATGTATCCATAGGCAGCAGCTTCAAGCTGCTCACGGATAAGAAACAAGCGTTATTTCTGTTCACGCCAGAATCCTATCTGGATAAAGCGCAAATAGGAATAGATGCCGCGAAGCAAAAGCTTATTCTCTCCAAGCAGCAGTTTCTAGACATTAACTATAACGGTATGGAACAGCAAATTACATCTGCACAAGCAGCATTGGTCGATTTGAAAAGCCAGATTGCACAAGGTGATTTCGCTTCCTTCACGGTCCAGTTCGCAGAGCTGAACGCACGGGTGGAGAAAGCCAGCTTCATGGGCTATGAATCCCGCGCTGTAGACCATCGATCCATTTGGATTCGTCCGAAGGAAACGAATCTCGAGCAGGTTCAGCAGCATATTGCGAAGCTTCACGCTTTAAATATCAACTCCATTTACTTAGAGACGTGGTGGAATGGCTTTACGATTTACCCAACGAGCCATCCGCTAGCTGCTCAAAATCCGATTTATGGCGGTTTTGACGTATTGAACGCCTATATAACAGAAGCCAAAAAAGCAGGCATCGAGGTTCATGCGTGGGTCGAAAACTTTTTGGTAGGCGTCGGCAGTATGGCAGGTCCCGTCAGAAGCCTTAAGCCGGAATGGTCCATGATTAGTAGACAAGGCCATGATTATCAAGACGTTCCACTTTACAACACCCAGTACTATTTCCTCAACCCTGTAAGGCCTGAAGTACGGGACTTTGTTTCTGAAATTTATAAGGAGCTGCTTCAGAAATATAAAGTAGACGGCTTGCATTTGGACTATATTCGTTATCCCGATGCAGGTGATTACACGAACGATTTTGGTTATGACTCTTATACGCGCAATCTGTTCAAGCAGAAGCATGGCGCAGATCCGATCGACCTTCGTCCCGGCGACAACCTTTGGCAAGCGTGGGTTGATTTTAGAAAAAATACGATTAATGAGTTCGTATATCGGATCTCCAGTGAAGCCAAAAAATTGAAGCCGGATATCCGAGTCTCCGCAGCCGTATGGCCGAACTACGTGAATGGGCCAGAGTTCATGCACCAAGAGCCAAAGGACTGGATTGCCAAAAACTATATCGACCAGCTCTTTCCGATGTCCTATCATCCAGACGCTTCATCTGTTGCCACTGATTCCTTAAACTCCGTTACACTCGCAAACAACAAAGCGCTGATCGTCATTGGTGTCGGAACGAATCTTGGCTTAACGAAGGAGATGCTGCTTAAACAAATAAACGACTCCGTCGCAGTAGGCGTCTCCGGCTCAGCTTTGTTCGAATTTGAATCGTTGTTTGGAAATGAATATGACAAGGCGCTTTTAGCAGGGCTCTACAGCAAACCCGCCATCGTGCCAGACAAAGATGTTTTAACATCCTTCAAAACGATCATTTCCGAAATGCAGCGCAAAATCAAACAGATTTATGTCCCGTTCAATGGGATGGATAACGATAAGAAATATGTAAAAGAGCTGGAGCAGCTTGAAAAAAGCTGGAAGGATAAAAAATCAGTTGGCAAGGACGCCAAAGAAGCACTTAAGAAAATAGAGAAGCTTCTGGAGCGTATCGAATCGGATCGTGCTTTGAACGTAGAAGTTAAAAAACGAATGGCTGCGGATCTTAATTATTTGGAAACCATTATTCTCGTTTACGTATCCAAGGCAGCGCACTAAACAACACAGAGAGGACCAACTGTATGTTATGGGAAAACTTAACCGTCAAGGAATTTGAGGCGGCCGTGAAGTCAACGAACCGAGTCTGTGTGCTGCCGATCGGCTGTCTTGAAAAGCATGGCGATCATCTTCCCCTCGGAACGGATATGATGATCGCTAGAGAAATTGTAGAGAAGTCAGCTCAATTAGAGTCCTGTGTTATTTTTCCTTATTATATTTTCGGCCAAGTATCCGAGGTGAAGCATTACACAGGCACAGTTGCTCTTGGCAGTGAGCTGCAGCTGCGCCTCTTGCAGGAAGTGTGCAAGGAAATTAGGCGCAACGGCTTCAACAAAATTATTTTGGCCAATGGGCACGGCGGCAATAACAATCTGCTGAGCTATTTCGTCCAAACGATGCTTGATGAACGCAAGGATTATGTTGTGTACGCCTATAATCTATGGGAATTAAATGCCGAGCAGCTTGCTCATCTTGATCAATCCTATGAAACGCCAGATGACTATGGGCATGCCGATCATATGGAAACATCGCAAATTCTTCATATTAATCCGTCTCTAGTCCATATGGACCGTTTGAATCCAGGCGAGTGGGAGTCCAAAGGTCTTGGACGAACGCTAACGGAGCATAGGTTGTCCGCTGGCATCCATTGGTATATGGAGTTCCCAAATCAGATTGCGGGCGATCCTTCATTGTCGACGGCAGCGTATGGTAAGGAGTATATTTCAATGTGCGCAAGCAACTTCGCCAAAGCTATACACGCTTGCAAAAATGATGAAGCCTCTTTGCAGCAGCAAACCGCTTTTTTTGATCGATGCGACGATGTGAACCTTATCCGTTAAAACAAGAAATGGCAGTCCGGCCTAGCTACAGGCTTTGGACTGCCATTTCCTTTACTCCTTACATTACAAATATTGATGTATGTGCTCGATGACTTTCTCCGCGCATCTACGATTTCCTCGTTCAGATAAGTGCAAACGGTCCTCGCAAATATGTAACGCTAGATCTTCTTTTATGGTAGCGTTCAGATCATTTATTTGTATGCCTAGGCTTTCCATCAGCTTTACAGCTGCCGCATTGTATAAATCAATCTCTGCATTGCTGCGCCCAATCGCATCGGCTGGAACAGGCGTCGTTGTTGCAAATATGATGTTTGCACCCGTTCTTTGCAGCTCATTCGCCGTCCGTTTAAGCGTTTCCAAATATTCTTCTAATGAAGTGAGTGCCTCGACCATTGGCGCTTCATGATGCAAATCCCATAATCCGTTGTTCCAATGAACGATATCTGGTTTGCCCAGATCTCTAATCCACAAGTTAACTCCCCATAACGTATGTTTCGCAAATCTGCCGTTCTCCTCAGGTGCAACAACCTCTGCCGTTTCATTCAAAGCCTCGCGCACAAGCGGTTCATAGCCCATTCGGATCGAATCTCCGAGCAGCAGTACTCTTTTCATCCGTAACACCTTCCCCTTGTTTTCATAATATTTGCCCATGCCGCAAACTTGATGCTTACGTCCATGTCATCCTCATCCCTCTTGAAATATAGCACACCCCCAACCGTTTCTCAAAGACAGTTAGGGGTGTGTTATACTCCGTATGCTAATTTACAAAGAAACATCTAAACTAAGCGTAATGATTTCAGCGGGACGAACCACCATTCGGCCAAGCTCTGACTCCTCCAGCCTCTGCTCCATAACGCTGCTGCGATGTGCTGCGTTCACGCCCAGCGTAGGGTATACGCTTAACGTTTGCTCATCTCGTGATAAATTATACCAGCGCGCAATCAAATCCCCAGTATTCTCCGATACCTTAAGAGCAGACAAACATAGTTTGTCACCCTCCCATTGCATAAAGGAAAAACGGCTTGGAAGCCCGCCCTCATGTGTACCCGTCTGCTTTACTATCCATGGAACTTGGTATTGATAAGCTTCCTTCATCGATGCCATAGCTCCATGTCCAATGAACTCCGACTTTGCATGTTGATTCTCCACCGGAAAAGGTATAATTTCAAGCTTAACCGTATGCTCGCCGAGACACTGCGCCTCAGGGGTCGGGAAGTATCCCCAATCACCTAGCTCTCCCACCGCACGCAGCAAAGTAACCGCAATGGTATTGTTTTCATCTTCATCTCGCAAAACTTCATATTCATTTAAACCAAGGTTGGCGATCGTAACACCCTGTTTCTCGCCAATCAACGTCACAAAAGCTTGCTGATGCTGACAATTGCTTGGGTTTCTCCATTCCTCTGAAGGGGTATTATCCCGCTCCACCACTTCAAAGATTGAATCTGCCAAGTGAGTCTGCGAATGAAAGTCTACTGGGAACAACATACGCAAACGATGGTCAAGAGCCTCGTTGTTAAAGGTGGTTTCTATTTGCAATGCTTGCCCGTTTTTGTTAAGTGAAACCTTCGTCTTAATCGTAAAAGGAATGAGTATATCTGACCTGCCTGATTTTCGTCCAGTAAACCAAATCAGCTCTTCTCTCTCCTGCTGCAACAGCTCTTCTGCCGACTTTGGGATTAACATTTGGTGCGTAATTTCAAAGCTGGCTTGAAAAGGTGTATCTTCCGTTATACGTATTTCGGCTCGAAGACCTCTCGTTGTCAGCGGGACGTCACCGTTTGGCTGGCGGTACATATACTCATTACCGATGTCTCCTGTATCTTCATATATACACTGATTGCGTAGCACTTCATTCGAACGATGATCAACAATAGTCAAGGAACCGTCATCAGCGATCGTTACGGTCAAATAATCATTGCCCATCTCTCGTTCATTCCTAATTAGAGAGCCTTCTTCAGCTTGAAGCTGTTTAGAGTAGTCATTTCTAATCAGCGCATAGGTTTTGTAGCCAAGTGCTGGCACACCGTGCGCCTCAAATTGAATACGTACTTTTCTAGCAAAATAAGGCTGACGGAACTGATCCTCAGGCAAATCGTATCCGAATTGTACGCCTAGATCTTCTATGCTGCTGGAGACCTTGCTGCCCTCTGACTCCACGAGGTATAGACCTGCTAAATCAATTTCCTTCAGTCGCTGCTTCATCGTATAGAAATCTATTCCACTATTGAAATAGATGCGCTCGATCTCAACATCAGTGGTAACAATACCAGAACGCAGCCAGCCCGTTGTATTAACAACAACGAGTGAAGAAGCAACCTCTCCAAAGGAAGCGAATCCGCTTGTGTCTACCTTCGAAGCGACTTCGGATAAACTGTCTTCGATTATGCTTTCGGCGACATGCTTGCTTTTGGCAAAACGGGTCACCATCTCTGCATGGACCTCATCGACACTGCATCCGCAAATGCTGTCATGCGGATGGTTTTGCATCAATGTTTTCCAAGCATAAGTGAATAGATGATGAGGATAAGCATGGCCTGTCAAATAAGCAAAGGCTGCTATCGGTTCGGCCACTTTCTCTAGCAGCGCCTGGCCTGTTTGGTTCATTTGCTTTAGATAGATTCGCGAAGATGCAGTATTAACTAGCGTCGACCAGCCATCGGTATGCTGGCTTCTTAGTTCACCTTTGACGACGGACAATTTCTCAGGAAGCGATGCGGTTACCGCCCCAATATAATCTTCAAAATTCGAATGGACAAATTGATATTCCGGAAATAGCTGCTGCGCTGTCGCAATAGCTTGTGCTACATCCGTCTGTACCGGCTGATGATCGCAGCCATTCATCATGAGCCAGTGGGGCGTTGAAGCATACTCGGCGACATCCTTTAATTTACCCTGCCAATAAGCACCGGCAGCTTCAGGATCAGTTGGAATTTCATTGCCGTTGCTGTACCAATTGGCGAACAGAATGCCGATCACTCTTGAGCCGTCAGGAGCCTCCCAAATCATCTCGGAGAACGGTGATTCGTAGGCTTTCGTTTGAGAAACCTCATTATTAAAGCCAGTTGGCTTCACACCGCGTCCGAACACAGAATTCTCGATCCCTGCTTGCAGCATCAGCTGCGGTGCTTGCCCAATGTTCCCGAACGAATCCGGAAAATAACCCACCTTTGCAACTTTGCCGAACTGTATAGCATCTCGGTGTCCATAAACGAGATTGCGTACATTTGCTTCACCGCTCGTCAAAAATTCATCCTGCAAAATATACCACGGTCCAATATGAATGCGTCCTTCGCGAACATACTGCTCAAGCAGCGCTCTTTTTTCCGGACGAATTTGCAAATAGTCTTCTAATATAATCGTCTGGCCATCAAGATGGAAGCTTTTGAAATCCGAATCTCGCTCCAGCGTCTCAAGCAAACGGTCGATAAGCGCAATTAATCTAACATGGTGCTTCTCATATGGCAAGTACCATTCCCTGTCCCAATGGGTGTGTGAAATGATATGAACAGTAGTAGATGATATCAAAGTATCCTTCTCCATTCTCTGTTTGGGATGAAAGCAAAGACGCTGCTCCACGTGCTTGCCTAATGCCGATTAATGCTCACTTTGCTTGCGTTAGCCTACGATGCCTGTACGCTCTACACTTTCGACGAAATAGCGCTGTACGAACAAGTACATGATGATAAGCGGGAGCATAAGCAGGAGAACGCCTGTATTCAGCAGCATGGATTGATACACAAGATCGGGTTCTTTGCCAAGCACAGAGCCCATATCTGCTAACTGAGTTGACAATACTTTTACTTTGCTGAGAAACAACGAGACATAATAGCTGTCATTCCACTGCCATACGAAGGAGAACAGCACAACCGTAACGATAGCAGGAACGGCATTCGGCAGCATGATCTTATAGAAGGTTTTAAAAACACCTGAGCCGTCAACAACGGCCGCTTCTTCAATCTCCTTCGGAATGCCTCGGAAAAATTGCCGAAAAATATAAATATAAAGACCGTTTTTGAGCCCCATTCCCGTAGCGGATGAAATTAGGAAAGGCCAAAAGGTATCAATTAGATTAAAGCTGTCCCTCTTCGAAAACAAACCTACTAAACCGAACATATCAAAGTACCTATACGTTAAATATAGCGGAATCATAATCGTCTGCGGCGGTACAACAATGGTGAATATAACGAATCCAAAGAGGATGCCGCTGCCTTTGAACTTCAACTTTGCAAAAGCATATGCCGCTAGCGCACAGGATGCGAGTTGAATGGCAGTCGTTCCCGCCGATATCAAAAACGTATTCAGTAGAGTAGCCCAATAGTGGGTCGCTTCCATCGCAATTTTAAAATTGTCCAACGTGAAGTTTCTAGGAATCCACAGCACCGTCGGATCATAGATATCAATTTTGTTGCGGAATGCGACCGAGAAACGAAGAAATAGCGGAAATAATATAATAAAACAAAAACCAGAAACGAGTACTGACCTTAGCAACGTCCATAACAATCGCTTCGATCTCTCGACCGGATTATAGTGGCGGTGAAACCTTTCCGCGTGAATGGCCGGCAGCTTCATGGCCTCTCCTCCTTCTCAATCGTAGTAAAACACTTTTCTCGAAATGATGCCCGCTGATAGGCTAAGTACTATTGCGACAACGATAAAATACACCCAAGACATCGCTGCGCTCTGCCCGAACTCAAACGTTTTGAATGCCGTTTCCGAAATAAGTGCGTTAACCGAATTGTTATTGAATGAATCAATAATGGAATAAATTAAATTCGTCAGAATAAGCGGCGTCATCATTGGGAATGTAACTTTCCAGAAAATCTCATAGCCCGTTGCCCCCTCAATTCTTGCAGATTCGTACAGTGAGGGTGAAATGGATTGCAAGCCCGCAAGAAAGATAAGAATTTGGACACCGGAGGAGCTAATAATTTCATAGATTCGGTCAACCGCATCCGAAATATAATTTACGAATACAGGCGCCAAGCCGGACTCCATCATCATCTTTTTCAGCTCGAAGCTCTGCATAAGGTTTCCGCTTCCGCTAGATGATGAAGAGCTTCCAACAAAGCTGCTAATGTCCATATTGGCTATAGCCGCAGATGCTAGAATGACGGGTAGAAAAAAGACTGCCCTTGCCATCGCTCTTCCTCTGAATTTCTGATTCAGCAGCACCGCTGCAAAGAGACTGAATACGATGATGATTGGCACATTAACGATCATATCTGTAACCGATTCAGTCAGCCTGCGTGGAAAATCTGCATTTGTCAGAAATAAATGACGAAAGTTTGCGAAACCCTCATACTTTACTGCGAAGCCGCCTTCAACCAAACTTATTGAGCTTAAGCTGAATCGTAAGGATTGAATGAGCGGCATGATAAACAGCATGACTAATCCCAGCATTAATGGCGTGGCGAACAGCACGCCGCACCATGCTTTTTTCTGCGCCAAGGTCAATGGCTTATTGAACATCTGCCTCACCGCCTACCTGATAACTTTGAGCTGCAAGCTGCATGCCCTCTACTGCTATCGCCTTATTATTGTAGTTGATCGTAATGACATAACCGTTCTGAAATGTCGTTTCCGCGACGCCCGGCACGATTTGTCGATGCTTCACAATGACCTGATTCCGAACCTTCGACAATACGCCATTCGCTTCCTTATAGAGCTGCACCGCTTCATCTAGCCAATCTTTGTAGTTCAAAGCATAAAGATTATCGTAGTCGGTGTCCTTCACTTTCGTTGAGTCACTGGCGTACCATTGATAATATAAGCTCGAGCCCGTTTCCAGCGCCTTCAGCATCGATAGACGAGGATTTTGTTTATCATCCATGTTGTAAGGTGAGCCAGCCAAATCATAATAGCCATGCAATGCAATTTGATAAAACGGAATATCCTGATCTGTAATATTCATCAGACTGCTCTTGGTCGGTGCGTTTACGATTACATCTGCATAAGGCAAGCTGTATGCATTGCCGCCATTCACCATGATCGATTGCGCCTGAAGGCTCAGCTTATTTGTCTGTGTCTTAATCATTTCCAGCGCTTCCTGACGGGTTATCGTTTTATCCGGATTGTAATCGGAATTGACCTGATTTCCCATATCTCTTAGCGATAGTCCCTGCAGGCCGAGCGCTTTGTAATCCGCCAGAAAACCGTTTATTTGCTTCGGCAGCGCAGCAGGCGATAAGATATAGTGGGAAAATTTTGAAGTATCCTGATCGTACATAACCGGATTATATTGATAAACCTTTGCTTCTCCGCGATCAAGCCATGTAGCCGATCCGCTGGAACCTTTGTATTTTTCCAAAAAGGCTGTATCCGGGTAGAAGCCGATCCCGTTTTTCTGTGCAAAATCAGCTAGCTCACGAAGCCCTTCTTTGCCTCCCAGCTTATTCACGACTTTGATACTTGCTGGCGAGCTGTGCCGAATACCATCATTAAACCACCCGACATAACGTAAATCGATATGGTCGATATCCGTATCCATCAGCTCTTGCAGCAAGTTTTTCGCTTCAGAAAAGCTGGTTAGCGATTGTGTTGCTTCATACGGAATTCCGAGGAATGATTTATCTACCCGGAATGCTCCTATCAGCTCCATCACAAACGGCGAATCCTCGACTTTATCCAGCTTTTGTATATTGAATTTTTGGATTAAGTAATTGCGATATTCAGCAGCCATTCCTACATAATCGGAGGTTTCACCGCTAAGAAAGGAATATCTTATGGATAAGTCGCCGTCATACCTTTTCTTTTGGAACATCGGCACAGAGCTTGTTTTTGTCCCCGACGTAAGCGTGTAAAAGTCCATGGATGAAATTTGAAACTTGCTGCCAACGGTATTATAGGAGTCATTTCGTCCGCTTACATCTGCTGTAATGCTTGCCATCGCATCACCATTTTCAATGATCCCAAACAAAGCATGGTCGGATCGCTTAAGACCAAATACCGGCAGCCTTGTCATCTCATTCGTCTGTATTTTTTCTTTCACATTGTACGTACCGTCATTGCCGTACACAGGCAAATTGTAGGGTTCCGCTTGGTGCTTTCCGCTGTTCAGCTCGATTAGAGCGCCAGCGCCGTCAGGCACGAACAAGTATCCCGATTCCTTCACACCAGCAGCGCCAAAATGTTTAAGCACCTGTACGCTGGCAATTGGATACTCCGCATTGAATTGCAGCTCCTTGCCCGGAATCGTTACGACAAGCTGCTCATTATCCAGCGTATACTGAATTGGAATCGTAAATTCTGCCCTTGCGGCTGATGCAGCGTCGGCTGCGCCGTTCTCTTCGTTATCCTGCTGCGCATCCTCTGCTGTGTAGCCCGCAGCTTCGAGTGCCGCAGAGATTTCCTCCGCTACGTAATCCTGCAGCTTGCGGACGACATAAATTTGTTTTGCCTCATCGAAGCTGAATTTGTATTCAACACTTTTCCTCAACTCTTCATCGGCAATCTGATCCAAGATTTGCTCTTGAAATCTTTTTTTGCTGATTACCTTTGGAATGTTAGCGAAACCTTTGGCAATATTGCCTAGTCGATAAACGACTTTGATCCCGTTCTCTTCGTCCGTTATTTCAAATTGCTGCTTTGCGACGCTATCGTCATAGCTGTTGAAAGCATTGACCTGCCCTTTTTCATTGTAGTAAGTAAGCAGCACCTGTGAGGATAGCTCTGAATGGTACAAAGGCGAAGCTTTCTGATCCTCGCTTCTCTCAACCGGGTTTGAAAACCAGACGTAGCTGTCGCGCTTGTCCTTTAGGGCAATTTCTGCTGTTTCACGGTTGATATAGAGCTGAAGCGCGTCATTTTCTTTCACTAATTCCATCGCCGACAACGCTTGCAGCTCCTTATCCGTGTTGACCGCAGTTGATTTACGTCCTGCTCCAATCACCCGGTCTTCCTGCTGATCAGAGACGGCCTCGGCTTCTTTTGTACCGAGGTTTATCTGCGCTCCAGCTTCTTCCTTCTTGCTGCAGCCTGCCGCACTTGCAGCAACAACGCTCGCAAGCAGTGCCGCGAACAGGATGCTGGACATCTTCCTCTTACCTGTCACGACCATCTCTCCTTCCCGCACGCTACAATCTGAACGATAATTCCTTATAGACAGAAATGGCGAAGCTGATCATCTGCTGGAGCATGCTGAATAATAATACCCCGATAAAAACAATAATTCCGATGACAACGAGTGTAAGCAGCATCGTAATAACCGTTTTCCCAGCTGAATATTGATGCACCGTCATCGTACCTGTGAACAGCAGCCATGCTGACCAGATCAGGGCAACCCCATCAAGCAAATAATAGAACGAGCTTTCGCTGCCTGTAATTAAATTGCTGTACAGCGTTTGAGGCAAATAAATGATAACTAATGGCATCATCGCATAAGCAGTCGCCATCACAATTTCCTTGAATTTACCTTCACCATCCATCAAGGTCGTTAAGGACCAGTTCGCAACACACCACAGAACAAATGGCAATACGATAAAAGTTAATTCGTTCAAGCTGTTCAATTGGCTTGGGTTGTTGAAATTGACGACGAAGCCGCTGTATTGCCGCTTAATAATGGTGAAGATGACAAGCAGAAACACAATGCCGAAAGCGAGCTTGAGCCTGCCCTTTTGCTCGTATTTCATTTCCCAGAAGCCATTAAAGGGATGCATCATCGTGTAGAAAGGATTTTTGATAATGCCGAACTCCTGAAAGTGCTGGCCATTCACCTTTCTCCGATTCCACTTCATGAGGGCAAAACCAAGTACAACAGCTAGTGCAACAACGAGAACAATAGTGCCGAAATGCGCCAGCACGATGCTTTTTCGATAACCCTTAAAGGCTTCGGAGTAATACTCCCTGTTGTTCCCAAGCTTAAAATAAGACATCGCCTCATGATATTCGCCTTTTTTGAGCAGAGATTTGCCGATGCCTAAATAGGCCACCTCCACATTTCCGTTTAGCTGAAGCACCTTCTCCCAAGCGGCTGTGGATTGCTCTGTTTTGCCATGATAAAGCGAAATAACGGCTTCCCTAATCAAGCTGCCATAGCGGGTTGGCTCAAATACGGTCAATCGTCCGTTATCTTTATCCAGCACAAGTATATGATCATCCATAATTTCAATGGCAGAGGGGGTACGGAAATTCTCCTGCTTGCTTCCTAATCCTCCAAACACGTACAGCAGATTTCCATCCTTGTCGTAAGTAAATATCCGTCCCCGCTTAGAATCAAGCGCAATGTACATGCCTGCTTGATCCGCAGCCACATCGATGAATATGGAGCTGCCCGGATTGGTCCCCGTCTTCAGAGTGCCAATATCACCCTTGGGCGGAAAATAACCCTTGCTCCGCAAAATATCAGCTCCCGATGGATTCAGCCGTTTGATCGGCCGGTTCGAATCCTCTTCTGAGGTTGAGGTGTAGATGAACCCGTCCTCATCAAGATCGAGATTGTTAAATTCAAGCGGTATGAACTGCTCCATTTGCTGTCTCTGTGCTTTGGTCGATATCCGTTTCCAGAACAGATCAATCGGGCTGAACTTTACGCGGTTCGTTCCAATAAAGCCGATAAACTGCCCTTCATCGTCAAACTCCATCATTCCTTCATAAGATCCTCGGCTAACGACTAATATTCGCTTCGCTTTATCAACGGCCACCTTAATTGGCGCGTACTGAAACCCTGGCCGCAGCAGCGTTGATTTAGGCTCGCCTATTGCTCGTATGAACTTACCCGCGGTATCAAATACGACAAGTCTTCGGTTGAGTGTATCTGCCACATAGATGAGACCATCGTTTGTGCCAAATACCCCCTCCGGCTTATTCAGCGCATCTTCTTTTCCTTCATTATCAAATTTGGAAATGACCAGTTCTTCTTGAAATTCCTTGTTCAATATAATGATTCGGTTATTGCCCGTATCCGCAATGTATATTCGCTCATCCTTGCCAACGAACATATCCATTGGCGAAGCAAGACGTCCACTGCTCCAGTTGTCACCGTAAATGACTTGCTCCATTTTGTATGCATTCGGCGAGGGCACAGCATCTCCCCAATAGGAATACTGATAGGTATCTATTGCGGCTTCTGCAACAGGAGCGGCCGCACCGATCATGAGCGATGCGATAAATAACGCGGCGATGATTCTCTTCATCCGTTGCTTCCCTCCTGTTATTCCTTCAAGCCTGATGTAGACATGGTTTGAATAATATTGCTCTGCGTTACGATAAATACGGTGATCGGCACAAGCATCATCAGCAGTGTTACTGCAGCTACCGGTCCTGTCCTAACAAGTCCTCCGCTTGCGATTTGGCCAAAAACGTAATCTACCGTTTTTAATTGCTCGCTGTAAATATATTTGTGGCTCGTTACTGAGCCATTTGTCCATAAGCTTTGCAAGGAGAAAATGATTAACGTCAGCCAAGCTGGCTTAACGATCGGCATAATAATTTGCCAATAAATTCGGTATTCGCTCGCTCCGTCAATTTTGGCTGCTTCTAGCAGAGCATCCGGGATTTGCTCCATGAATTGCTTCATGAGATACAATCCTAGAGTCATGCCGAAAGCAGGCAGCAAGATCGCCCAATACGTATTAATCAGACCAAGCCACGATATGATCATGTAGTTCGGCACTTGTGTAACGTAGGCGGTAAACATAAGGGAGAGTACCACGAGCGAGAACAACACTCGTTTCCCCGGGAATTTAAGCTTGGCAAGAGGGTAAGCCGCTGCCGAAGCAAAAATGACATGCCCCACGGTGCCCACGATAGCAATGAAAAAAGTATTGAATACGTATCTTGAGAAGGGCACCCACGAATCACTAAATATACCCAGCAAATCTCTGAAATTTTTGAAAGTAGGATTTCGAACGAACAGCTTTGGAGGAAAGGAGAAAATTTCATCCAACGGCTTAAACGCGTTGCTGATTGTGAACACAAGCGGCAATGCCATAAAACAAGCGACGCCGCCAAGCAGCAGAAACAGCAGTATATCGACTGACAAGGAACGATTCAGCCTCTTTGACACTTTAAAAGATCGTTTCATCCCTCTACTCACCCACTTTTCCCAGCAGCTTCTGCGTTAAGAGATTTGTAAGGAGCATGATACTGAACAATACCGTGGCAATTGCCGACGCATAGCCCATCTCATACCGAATGGAGCCGTAATCAACCAAATGTGTAACAATGGTGTGTGCTGCGTAATCCACACTTGGGAAACCGATCATATAGATGGAGATCTCTGCGATGGAGAACGCCAACGTAATTTGAATAACCGCGCCAAACATCAGCTGTGGACGCATAGCAGGCAGTGTTATGAACCATAATTCCTGCCAGCGGTTGCGAATGCCGTCAATGCTTCCCGCTTCGTACAGGGTGCGATCTACATTTTGCAGCCCTGCGATAAAGGCTAGAAAGGATGTGCCGAGACTTAGCCATAGCTGAACGAGAATGAGAATACCCAGCACATACCTCGTATCTTGCAGCCACTGAATCGGCTCCATAATGAAGCCCCACTTCATTAGAAAGGAGTTCGCATAACCATAAGAGTCGCTTGCGAACAATAGCTGCCAAATCAAATAGGTATTGCCCGCAATCGATGGCGCATACAAGACGAGCGTAAGAAAAGCTCTTATCTTCGGCCTTAGTTCGTTAATAAGCCATGCAAATAAGAAGCATGCCAAGTAACTAATCGGCCCCGTAATGGCCGCGAACAAAAACGTGTTTTTTACCGCAATCAGAAAAATATCGTCTTGAACGAGTAATCTTGAATAGTTTTGCCAGCCAATCCACCTAGGCTTCTCAAGAAAATTAAAATTCGTAAAGCTAAGCAGCAGCGATAATAGCACAGGGAGTACAGTAAATGTGCAGAAAATAATAAAGTATGGTGCCAGTAGCACATAGGCGTGTTTACTTTTTTTCATTTCAACAAACATGCGCGTTAATTTTGGCTTCAGCTCTTTCCCGTGAGCTAGAATACGTGAATCGCCTTTCCCCCTCGTTACGGGGCGGGCTGCTAACTGCTGTTTCATTTAAGCCCCTCGTTTCTAATAAGGAAGATTAAATTCCTTGCGCTTTAATGTAATTTCCTCATTCATCGCCCTTACATATTTGTCCATCGTTTCACGCGGATCTTCTCCTTGAACGACAACACGGCGGAATGCATTATCGATATTTCTGCCTGTCAAATATCCACCCGGAACCTCTGGTATGCCCTTAACCCATTTCATTTGCTCCTGCAGCATTTGAAAATCCTTCGTTGGCCAAGGAAGTGAAGCTAACGCTTCCATATTTGCCGTTGGGTATCTAGCAGCAGCACCCATTCGAATTTCCATTTGTCTACCAAAAGCAACCTGCGTATCTTTGCCTGTCCACCATTTCAAGAAGGTCCACGCCTCTTCTTTGTTTTTCGCTTGCTTGAACATAATCGATGCCGAGCCTCCGCTGCCTACCTCTCGGTGGAAGGAACCATCGGCAGCAGCAACGCCTGGAACAGGCGCAAATGACCACAGCCCTTTGATCTCAGGCGCAAAAACAGTCAGCTTGTTATACATCGTATAATCGACGATACCGATTGGCATTTCGCCTGTTCGGAAGCGGTTTGCGAAATCAGCTGCGATAGGAATTTTATAATTGACATAAAAATCGGTCCACTTCTTGAACTCCGAAATCGATGTCTCTGAATCCAAATCACTCGATTTACCACCGTCCTTATAAAACTGGCCGCCTTGCTGAAGCAGAAACATCGCAAATGCAGGATTGGGCGGAAGCGTCATAATATTCGTCGTTGCAAGCTCATTGCCAATGGAATCAAGCGGTTTTTGCGGTAAACCAAACTGCAAGTTATGCTTCTGGAGCGTAGGCAGCATATCATAGACATCCTGCCACGTTTCCGGCACTTTCAAATGCAGCTCATCCTCCAATATATCTTTTCGGAAAAACATCATTGGAAACGTTTGCTGCTCAGGCAATGCGTAATAGCTTCCTTTATATTCATAAGGCACCATGGCGCTTGCTAGAAACTGCTGCTGAACTTCGGGATAATCTGGAAACGCAGATAAATCCTGAAGAGCGCTGCGGCTCGCGTAATTCATCGGCAAGTCGTTGCCAACCTGCAAAGCAACATCCGGCCCTTTCCCCGAGACGGTTGACGGTAGAAGCACATCCGCGCTTACGAGTTTTAAATTCACATGTATGCCCGTCGTACTCGTAAAACGATCATCTATCAATCGTTTAATGACTTGTGCTTGGTCACGAGCCGATGTTACCCATACTGTAACGCTTTGCTTCGTCTCTTCTTCATCCGAGAAATCATCGTAGTTTTCACTAAAGGATGCTGCGAACGATTTGATCCCAGTTAACATCTTTGCCCATCTGGTTGCTTCGGGCTTCGGCAGCTTTGCTTCTGGCGAGCTAACGATCAAATAATCCAAAGCAAGCGGCTGTTCATTGATCGTAAGCATCCATGAGCCAAGCGCGCCAACATTCGTCTTAAATGCTTCGATCCGTGATGGCACGGATTCCGGGCGGCCCGCCATGTCCTTAAGCTGATACGCTAATCTATTAATAATCGCTGTACGGTCATTTCCACTCTCAGATGGTCCTTCCATACTGCTCGCAATGCTATAAAGCTGCTCGCTTTGTTTCTCAAACACTTCAATCATTTCAGGGATGCGCTGTTCCAGATTGTAATCACGAAAGGTATCCGGAACGGTACCTGTATAGCTGATGATTTGGCGATACATGGCATTTAGCTCAAGAATGCTCGTTTCCACCGATCGCAGAATTGGCGCCAGCTCGCCCAAAGTCACTTCCATCCGTAACCGATGCTTGCCTTTAGTGAGATGGAATAAATAAGGCTCATCTTTGCTCGTTCCCAAAACATTCATTTGCCAAGAATGGTTATATGGAAACTGAACCTCTTTCAGCTCCTTAAAGGGCAGCTTCCCATCTATATAAATGGAGCGCAGCGCAGACATGCCATTCAAATAGTTTTGACGGTTTTTCAAAGCGATTTGATAGAGCCCTTCTTGCTCTACTTCAATTTCCCATTCCATCCATTGTCCCGGCATTCTCCATGCCCATCCACCCATTGCATTATTGCGAAGCTTTGATACATGGTAAGGTTCGACCGCGGGAGAAGAACGATCATTATAAGGCAGCAAGCTTGGCGTAGACTTATATAAAGCTTGCTCTGCTTGAAGCTTGATCGAAACGTCTGCAGCCTGCTTTAGCCCATCTTCTTTATACTTGCTGACAACCTCTGCATATGTAGGAGCAATTTCCGGTGCAGACAGCTTCAACCAATCGATGACGAGCGGCTCTTTAACCGAAGTCAGCGTCAGTGTATGCTGGCCTCTCGAGAAATAAAATAAAAAAGGCTCTTCATAAAAGCCCGTGTTATCTTTAATTAAGCTTTCCTGCCACATATGCTCTTCGATTTGGTTAGGCAGCAGATCATTTCCCCTTGCATCGCGATCGAAGCTTTGCTTCTCGTTTTTCCATATTCGATTGAAGGTTATGCTTCTAGCTTCATTAAATGGCGATTGCCCATCCACTAACAGCTCCCGTTCAATATCTGAATCCTTGCCCGGCTCGCTATAAAAATGTATACCGAGATTGTATAGCCCTTCTTGCTTAACCTCGAATGCCCAGGAAATCGCACCTGAATCTTCCGTGAGAACCGCTTGCCCCTCATTGCCCGCTCTATTCTCAACGATAGAAACTTCCATTCCCTTAACTTCGCTGTAGCTCTCCCCTTCGATTACAATCGTATCGTTAGCCGCCAGTTGAATAGGATCATATTTAGACAAGTATTCGTCATAACCACCCTTTTCATATGGCGCATCTAAAGCCGTCGAATGGGTATTCCGATTGCTTGCCGATGTTCCTTCAGCAGTAACCGTGCCATTTAGTGCGGACTCCTGAAAAAACAAGGAGACACAAACAGCTAGTGACAGAAGCAATAACGAAATGACTTTAACGCTTGGTCGCCGCATCGTTTCCCCCTCCTCCCTAGCAGGCTCTCTATTAAAATAGGAGCCTGCCGAGAGTTTTTGGCAAAATTTTATTTGTTGTCTTGAAGCAATTTGTTCATGTTCGCTTCAAACTGCGGTTTGATTTTGTCAACTGCAGTGGACGGCGATACTTTGCCTTCTGTAATTTCTTTGACGACACCTTCAAAGAGCTTCTCGCCATCTGGAATGCCATAGTAGGAGATATACTCAATGTTGTCGGCCATCTGTTTCCGAGTATCGAGCGACTCCTTACTTGGGTAAGAAGTTTCCCATGACTCATTGGCTAGCTTTCTGCCCTCTTCATGAAGACTAATCTCATCAAGAATTTTCACAGCAACCTCAGCATTTTTCGAATATTTAGCTACCATGAACATATTGCCAAACGGTGTGTAGGAAACATAGCGATCAGCCTTAGGGCCTTTCGGGAAGAAAACATAACCAAGTTGTTGATCCTTCATACTATCGACAAACGTGCCAAGCTCCCAGCTGAATCCTGCATAGATAACGCCTTTGCCAGCGATGAATTCTTTCGCTGCATCCTCAGGAACCGGCTGCATGATCGATTTATCTGTGTTGTAGAGATCAGAAATGAACTGCAAGGACTCAATCGCATTTTCACTATTCATAGCGAATTTGTATTCTCCACTTGCATCCTTGTCCAGAGCCCCGTTGTTCGTGTAGACCATTTGCTCTGCAAATGCTTTAACTTTACCGTAAGCCCCGGTTACGCCAAATACATCTGTTTTTCCATCGCCGTCTGTATCCTTCGTTGCTGTTTTTGCAAATTCACGGAATTTATCCCATGTCCATTCGCCTTTTTGTTGAAGCTCGTATGGATCCTCTAGGCCAAGCTTCTGAACGAGCGTTTTGTTATAAAACATGCCGTACGGAGAAGGAGCTGAATCCGTCATCCCGTATTGCTTGCCGTCATAACTTCCTCCAACCTTCATCCAGCTAATATATTTCGGATCATTCAAATCCAAAAATTCATCAACTGGCTGAATGAACTGTTTGTTCACAAGTTGTGGAAACGCCCAGAAAAGCTCGATCCGAACGATATCCGCAAATGGTGTGCCTGAGAGAGAGGTCGTCGTAAAATTTTCAATATACTTTCCATAGTCGCCGAACTTTACAAATTCAATTTTGCCGTTATATTTTTTCTCCGCATCTTCAATCAATTTGATTTGTGCTTCTTCTGCGGGACCTTTTTCTTCTACTAATCTTGGATCTGCTCCGTCGTACCAAACGCCGATTTTAATCGTCTGCCCTTTTAAATCGTATTTGTTCTCTTCCGGCGCCACAGTCGCTTCTGTTGTTGGTTCAGCATTTGTCGGAGAAACTGCATTCGTTTCTTTCCCTTGATTGCTGTTAGCACCATTTTTTCCGGAGCATCCTACAATTGAAACCATGAGTATTAATGCAATGACTGCAAACGAGCGTAATTTTAGCTTTTTCATTTAAAATCCCCCATCATTCATATTGGATTGAAATTTTAAAAAGACATGATTACGAAACGCTTTAACCAAGCTCTAGACAGAAATACCGAACAGCCCTCCTTAACGGCATAATAAAACCAGTTATAAAGCGCTTACATTCTTCGCAAGCAAAAATAACCGATATATCCATTGTTGTACAATCGGTTCGTTCTCAAGGTGTATCACTTTAATTACAAACCGATTTGGCTATGTAATTAGATATACCTTTTAGCCTGCTTACAAAAGTTATTATAATCGCAATACTATTTTTTGTAAACAATGAATATACTTAATATAGTAAAATACATTATTGATTATACCAAATAAAAAAGCTGGCCATTATGGCCAGCTTTTTACACTAAAATGAATGACGCAGAACAATAGATTGCCTATACCGATTTGACCGAGGCTTGATCATCTACCGTCTGCATGCCAATGGACTCTCTTTCTACCACACGAACGGGAACCTGTAATTTTTGCGGTGAAAAATCAGCTCGTTCAATTCGATTAACGATTAATTCAGCCGCTTTACGGCCTATTTCGTTATAATCTTGGGCTACGGTCGTAAGCGGAACCTCTACATGCTGCGCAATGATATGATCGTCGAAGCCGGCAATTGAAAGCTGTCCTGGAACTTGCAATCCCATTTCAATCGCGTTTTTAAGAAGATCGACGGCAAGGTGATCATGCTCAACTTGAATCGCTGTTACTCCAGCCTGAATCAGCGAAGCAATCATTGATTTATAGAAGGTTTTGCTATTTGTTTCATCTACTTGTCTATAGAAATCCGAAACGATTAAGTCAGGATCAATCGGAATTTTGTAATCCTTCAGCGCATTGCAGTAGCCTTGATACCGGTCGCGCACCGAACTGCGAAATTCGATGCTGATGCTGGAAACAAAAGCAATTCGCTCATGGCCAAACTCAAGGAGCTGCTTCGCGATCTCATAACCGCCTTCAAAGTTATTTGAAGTAACGCTCGTAATCGGAATGCCTTCAAAGTACTGATCAATCGTCACAATCGGGTAGTCGTTCCAATAAATAGCATTGATTAAATCGATATTGCTAATGGTGCTGATGGGATACAATATGATGCCGCTTGAACCGTTTTTAGGAATTCGAACGAGCAGCTCCTTCTCTTTGTCCCTGCTCCAATTGCTGTTATGAATGCTTAAATAATAACCTTTATCGTCCAAATAGTCCGATGCTCCGGTTATATAGTCCGATTCATGTGTCGCCATATAAGGAAGAATCATTGAAATAATCCGATTGGCATTTGAGGTGCCTGTATCGGATTCGATATAAATCTCTTGTTTTTTGACGAAGCTCCCGCTTCCGCGCTTCCTGTATATTAGGCCTTCCCGTTCCAGCTCGATTAATGCGCGCTTCGATGTAATGCGGCTAACCCCTGACTTCTCCGCCAATTCCACTTCTGTTGGAAGTTGTTGATCAGGCAAATATTCTCCCGATTTTATCTTTTCCTTGAGATCCTCAAGAATGACCATATACAAAGGTTTGTTATCGGACTGCATGCTCATTCACTTCCAGTCTATCCGTAATGCATTTCTTTTATTGATTATACCAAATCAATTCTTTATAATGCAAATTAAATATACCAACTTCATTCGAGTATACCTGCAGTATTTAGGAGAGGGATGATCATAATTATGAATTCAGACTGGACAACACAGGTTCTAGAAAAATTCGCCTACAAAAGGAGCCTAGCCAGCTTGCGTGAAGAGCAGCTATTCAGCGTTTTTCAGCAGCCCTTAAGCGCGGATGAGCAGTTTGCGCTGCAATTTTTATATGCCTACATGCCTCTTAATGACTTAGCTGATTATAATGGTGAACTTTTTCTTAGCCATGTACGGGCTTCCCTTGCTATTCGGAATAAAGTGCCATGGGGCAGCACGGTGTCCGATCATTTATTTTACCACTTTGTTCTCCCATATCGGGTTAATAACGAGAACATCGAAGATATTCGAAGCTTGCTGTTTAATGAATTGTTCGAGCGCGTTCGAGGACTGTCCATGGAAGATGCCATTTTGGAGACTAACTACTGGTGCCATGAAAAAGCTACCTACATAGGAAACGACCAGCGCACCGTATCTCCTTTAACCATTATCCGTACCACTCTCGGACGCTGCGGAGAGCAGTCCACACTTGCAGTTGCTGCACTCCGTAGCATCGGAATTCCTGCAAGGCAGTGCTATACACCACGCTGGGCCCATTGTGATTCCAATCATGCTTGGGTTGAAGCTTGGGCTGACGGTCGTTGGCATTTTCTCGGTGCTTGCGAGCCAGAAGCAAGGCTAGACCAAGGCTGGTTTAGCGCCCCTGCCCAAAGAGCTATGCTCGTTAATACGAGAGTTCCCTCCAACTATGCAGGCCCCGAGGAAATTACGCTGCAGCATCCTTGGTATACCGAAATTAATTTACTAGATAACTATGCCGTAAACAAGACCATTACGATCAAAGTACTTAATCAAGCTGGTTCCCCATCTAGTGCTAAGGTACACTTCCAGCTGTATAATTACGCCGAGTTTTCTACTATTGTGACAAAGACGACAGATCAAGCCGGGCAAGTTACCCTTACAACTGGACTTGGCAGCTTATATATACATGCTGTTGGCGAAGAAGGCTGGGGCTCTATACTTATCCATACGGGAGACGCGAACGAATTTACAATGGTTATGAGCAAAGAGGAAGTTCGAGGCGGCATTTCGGATATTGAGATGATCCCCCCGCCATCTGTGGACAGCAAGCTGACTTCAGCCGCCACTGAGCAGGAGAAACAGAAAAATAGTGAGCGAATTCAAGAGGGTTCCCAAATTCGTGCTGCATATGAAGCAACATTTGTTAGCTTGGAGCAGTCTTCTCAGCTAGCTGATCAGCTCTCCCTAAATGGAGATCGGGTATGGAATGTCCTTCAAAAAGCTAGAGGCAACAGCCATGAGATTTATGCTTTTTTACAAAATCAATCGCCTTTATATGGAGAATGGCCGCTTTTGCTGCTGGAATCACTTCATGAAAAGGATTTGACAGATACGTTTCAGATCACGTTAGATGATCATCTACTTGGTTCTTTGCCGCTGATTGAAAGTCAGGATACCGATTTAGATAAATCTTTTACCAGCAAGTATCTTCTTTGTCCGCGTATTCATTATGAGATGATTGCACCCTACAAGCATCGTTTCCAAGAGCATTACTCTGAGGCTGAAAAGGAGCTGTATCGCGGTCAACCTGAGGCCATGTACGAGCGGCTTGCCGGTGAATTTGATATTATCGAAGGCATGAATCATTATAACGGCTCTGCCACGCCGCTAGGCAGCTTTGAATTACAAAAAGGCGATCGGCTTTGCTTCTACATTCTTCTAATCGCGACAGCAAGAAGCTTAGGAATACCAGCTCGCCTTGAACCAACTGATTTAAGGCCGCAATACTTTATGCTAAGCCATTGGACTGACTTTTGTTCGGAGGGCACCTCAGCGCCAGCACTAGGTTTTGTTCATTTCATCAAAGACATAGCAGCAGATGTAGAAGAAGCCGCCTATTTCAATAACTTCACGATTGCGCGCTTTACGAAGGGCATGTATCACACACAGATGCTCCCCTTTGGCAAAAAGGACGTATTCGACGCGCCAATCGAATTGGTATGCGGACAATATCGGTTAATAACCGGAACAAGACTTCCAAATGGTACTGTAAAGGTCCGGCTTGCTTATTTCGACATTTCTCCTTCAGCTACAACAAAATTGACATTGAGCTTCCGCAGCAAGGATATGGAAATTCCAATTCTAGCCTCACTCTCCGCTGATGCCATGGATAAGGCGTTATTCTATCCACAGATTATCATGAAGGCAGCCGTTCAGCCTCGCGGCGCAGTCATCGCTTGGATCGAGCCAGACCGTGAGCCTTCAAAACATCTACTGAGAGAGCTTCGAGAGCTGGCTCCTGCATTTGAGGCATGGAATGGCCAAGTCATATTGACAGCGGGTGAAGATAAGCTGACCGCATCCTTCTCATTAGAACAAGATGCTGCCTTGCCCCGAAACGCTTCTTTCCACCTTGACCAGTCATACACTGGCCTTAACCTCTTTCATCCCTTGATCGTGCCGAAGAGGATGGAACAGTTTCCCATCCTGTTTGTTTTGGATAATGTAGGACGAATCCGTTACATGTCAGAGGGATACAAGCTCGGAACCGGCAAAGAAGCGCTTGATGCCATTCATGCGATTGCTAATTCTCATCAGGAAAAAGATTAAGCCGATCCTCGGATGCTGGTGTGTAGCTATATGTACGGCTTAGCTTCACTACTCGGCGATTTGGTCTGCGAATAACGACAGAGGACTCGTCCCATGCTACAACGATACCTTTAACGTCATTTGCTTCGATTGCATCTCTTACAACTCTTATCGTCTCACCGCTTACGCGATATTGATCCAATTGCTCTTCACTTATCATTGCAATTCCTCCTGCTTCTATTCTAACCCGTATGATTATTGAAAAACCTCAATGGATGCTTACGCATCACATTGAGGTTTACTTCAAAATATAAAATAATAATAAGGTTTAACTTATACTTATATCATTCTTTACGTTAACCTGCATGCTCTTTCGCGTCGTTCGTTTCATACCACTCATCCAGCACGCGTGATGACATCACCCGTTTGCCGATATATTCGCCTTGACGGTCAGTGAATTGCTCCCGCCATTCAATAGACAATTCATCGCAAAGCTTCACGATAGTGAGCAGCTCTGACCACGCGACATAACGTTTGTACCAGAAAAATTGCGGATGCTCAATCATATAAGGATATAAATCATCAAATTCCGTATGTTTACAATCTAGTGCACGCTCAAAGTGGACTTTAGCATCGCTTAGCTTTGTATACATAAACTCTGCAGACATTTCCCCCATAGTATGTGCCTCCCCTCGATCACTTCTGTACCATTATAAGCGATAATGCCGGATGCGAAAAGAACATTTGTACTGGAACTTATTACTCAAATTTAATTTCACCGTTATCAAGCGATGAAATGCGAACGAGCGGCTCCACACGAATTCCTTGTTCCCGTAATGTTCTTCCTCCAGCTTGAAATGACTTCTCGACAACGACGCCAAGCCCAACTAAAGCTGCTCCCGAGCGCTGAATAATTTTTATCAATCCACGCGCTGCATCGCCGTTGGCAATAATGTCATCAATAAAGAGTACCCGATCTTCAGCCGTTAGAAACTGTTTGGACACCATAATATCAGTCACCATTCCCTTTGTAAAGGAAGGAACACGTTCCACATAAGCATCCGGATCAGCAATTAATGTCTTCTTGCGGCGAGCGAAAACGAGCGGTACGCCTAGAGTATATGCGGTTGCAAAGGCAGCCGGTATTCCCGACGACTCCACCGTTATCACCTTCGTAATTTGCTCCTCCGCGAAGCGCCTTGCAAACTCTTGTCCCATTTCCATTGTCAATGCTGGGTCGACCTGGTGGTTGATCAAAGCATCCATCCGCAGTACATTGCTAGACAATACGGATGATTCTGCTAAAATACGTTGTTTTAAACTTTCCATCTTTCATTACCTCCACCAAAATCCTTTTTGATACCGTACCATAGGTCAGGCAAAAAGTGCAACCCTATTGAAGGGATCGTTTTTAATCCCAAAAAAATCTAGCGAATTCGAGCGAGAAATTTCATATCTACAGTAAAATAGAGAAACTTTTACCACATTTTACACGTCTAATTTAATAACATAACTTTTGAACGAATTTAGCAGCACATTTATAAATATGGTTCATTATACCGATGATATTTCCTATAGGGAAAGGAGTGAAAACCTTGAAAACCAATCGATTATTTACGAAAAAAGCGGCTATGGTCGCGGCAACTTCAACGCTTGCTTTATTGCTTGCCAGCTGCCAGAGCGCATCGACAACCACGCCTGATACTTACACGGATGACACAGCTCCTCTTCTGACCAAGCAGACGAGCAAGCCTAACAGCCCTCAGAACTCTTACTCTGAGCTAACGGAAAATGAGATTCAAATGGACGAGCCTCATATGAACAAGGTGGATACGAGCAGCAATACAAACGCTGAAACCTCAGCAGTCAGCAAGTCAGAGAATCCCAAAGCGCAGGTAAAAACCGAAAGTGAGGATGCATTGTGGCAAGCAGACGCGCCTCTTCTCCATGGCGTAGCAATTGGCGATACCCATGCTTCTGTTGTCAAGCAGTTTGGCAATCCTCAAGACAGCTACAAGCTTGAGGAAGAGACGGATCCTGTTACCGTGCTTGAATATGACGGATTTGCAGTTGGAATCAATGCTAAGAAAAAAACACAATTTATAGAGCTTTTTGAAAAAAACATTCAAGCTGGCCTAAGCGGCCTGCAAATTGGCGACAATCCGGAAGCTGTACTGCTTGCACTCGGCAAGCCTGAGAAGCAAACCGCATATTTGCTCACTTACAAAGCAAACAAAGCGCTGCTAAAGCTGGATCTTGACCCCGAGCATAACGAAATCATTTCCATTAAGCTTCTCGCTATCAGCTAGACAGAATTTAGCATGCGTAACTAATGTAAAGAGCAAACCAAGGCTGCCATTGAAGGAAATACACCACAGCACTACCGCCGCTACTAGAATTAAGGCCCTCTCTGCTTCTAAATATCCCGTAGAAAATCGTAATATTTTGAAAAAAGTCATGCCTGTCCCCGTTTGGACATACCTTCTAATTATAGAGGGTTTTCGAACGGAGGACGGTAGACGATGTGGAAACGTACTGGGAAAGTATTGCAAATCGCTTCAACTTACATGGGGACAATCGTGGGGGCCGGTTTTGCCACCGGCCAAGAAATACTTCAGTTTTTTACCCGCTTCGGTTACTGGGGTACGGTCACGATTGTTATATCTACCATTTTGTTCATTTGGCTAGGCACCAAGATGATGCTCATTGCAAGTGAAATTAGAGCAAAGTCGTACGAAGACTTAAATAAAGCATTGTTCGGCGACAAATATGGACGACTTATCAGCCACTTTATGTTAGTCGTACTCCTTGGCGTAACCGCTGTTATGCTCGCAGGTGCCGGCACCATCTTTTATGAGCATTGGAATATTTCTTATCAATCAGGTCTGCTTATTACGATTGCCGCTTGTTATTTTTTGCTGCGCAAAGGAATGAATGCTATTCTGACGGTCAATGCGATCGTCGTCCCTGTTATGCTGCTGTTCACTGTACTCATCATAATCAATACATTTCAAACGCCAGGCGCAGACAAGTTCATTACTTTATCAAGCGACCATTCCATCTGGGCCGCTTGGGCTTCACCTTTTTTATATACCGCCTTTAACCTCTCAATGTCACAAGCTGTGCTTGTACCGCTGGGAGCAGAAATTCGTGACCGCAAAGTCATTATTGCTGGCTCATGGGTCGGAGGAATCGGAATTGGGTTCATGCTGCTGGCTGGTCACATCGCACTTTCCGTTCATATGCCAGGCATTCAACAATTCGCAATACCGATGGGCGGGATTGCTAGGCAGCTAGGGCCTAGCGTACAGTTTATTTACGTTTTCATTATTTTCGCTGAAATCTTCACGACACTCATTGCAGACATTTACGGCCTCACCCTTCAGCTTCATGAGCGTTTGAAATGGGCTCGGAGCTTGATTGTACTTCTTATCCTCGCGATTTGTTATGTAGCCAGCCAAATCGGATTTGGTCCGCTGCTATCAACTCTTTATCCGTTATTCGGCTTGGTCAGCTTGGGCTGGCTCATCTTAATTATCCGCAAACGTGTTATTACTCATTAGAGAGCAGCTGGCTGCTATAAATCATCATATTTGTACGAGTAACGCACCCTCGCAATGCTCAAGCATTGCGTCTCGAACATGCTCATGACACGTCATAACTATAATTTGCCTTTCACTCGATAAGGATGCGAGCAGCTTGGTTACTGCATGCAGCCTGCCTTTGTCGAAATTAACAAACACATCATCCAGCATAAGAGGAAGCTTCGCTCCACTTGTTGCTTCCTCCGCCAAAGCAAGGCGCATCGCCAAATAAACCTGCTCCGCTGTTCCTCTGCTTAACATTCCGCTGTCGATGAGACGGTGCTCCGCTGTTTCCAGCCTGATTCCCGGTTCGCCTGGCGTTGTAAGTACCCGAATATATTTGCCACCTGTCAGCTCCATCATAAAGCGCGACGCATTGCGAAGCACGACAGGCTGACGCTCTTCTTCATAAACACGTTTAGTTCGGCTAATTAATGCTGCACTAATAGAAAGAACCGCATACCGCTCTGCATCCTTCTCGATCTGGGCAACCGTCATCGCTTTATCAGAAAGCAGCTTTTGATGCTCCTCTTCCTGCAGAAGATGGTCTAGCGACTGCCGCACTCTCCCCCGCTTTTCAAGCTGCTCCTGCTTTTGCCGCTCCAGCTCTTTCAGCTCCGTCTGCGACTCCAAATGCAGCTGCTGCAGCTGCTCTTCATCATAGCTGCCAAACAAATGCTCGAGCTCGGAAATTCTCTCCGCTGACATGCCAGCCGTTATTTCCAACGCAAGCTTCGACAACTCAAGCTCAAGCGCCGTCCATATCCTATGATGTGAAATGGCCAGCTCATATTGGGCTTCACTTGATAGACCAGCCGCTTCCACTGCAATCAACACTTGGCTCTCTAGCTCAAGCTGCCGGGATTCAGCAGCCTGCTGCGCCATGCGCAGCTCATCGCGGCGCGCAATAATAGCGCGTGCTTCTTGTTTGGCTGCAGCATGGCGGCGAATTTCGGCATGCAGCAGGCGCAGCGCGAGGGCTGGGTCAGCAGCAGCCGCTGCGGCAGCTTCCTTGAAATGCCCGCACAGTTCAGCTGCTTGCGCAGCGAAAGCAGCCAGCTGTTTGCCTGCGGCGGCTTGTTTCGCCGACAGCCGGTCATAATGCTGCAGCCGCTGCAAAGCTTGCTCGGCAAGCTCGAATGCTTCGAGCGCAGCGGCCGGCGACATTCCCGCCGGCAGTGAGCGAGCTGCAAGCCAGTCAGCCCACTGATGGGCGATGGCTTGCCTTGCTTGTGCAGCAGCGGCGGCAGCCTCGCTGCGTCCTGCAGCGTGCGCGCGCAGCCGCTCTAGGCGGCGGGCGAGCTCGCTGCTATGGTCGATGAGGCGCTCGCTGCGCTGCAGCGCCTCGAGACGGGCTTCGACTGCGGCGCGCAGCTGTGTGCGCGCCTGTTCCGCAGCGAGCAGATGCTCTGGCGAGCTGTAATGTTTTGCCGCAAGCAGGGCAGCCGCTGCCTCTTGCGGATTATGTACAATCATCTCTAAAGCTTGATGCACTCGTTTTTCTCGTTCATTAAGTTCCGTGCCAGTAAGCGCAGCTGCTCCGCCGCGCCCTCGCGAACGTCCGCGTCCACGCAGCTGATCGCTGCTCTCGCCTGCAGCAGCAGCCCCAGCGCCACGACTCCGCAGCAGCGCCACAACAACAAACGCAAGCGCCGTTCCCGCCAGCGCCAGCGCAGCAATACCTGCACCGCGCCCTGCTCCGCCAAGCGCGGCAGCTCCAAGCGCCAGCGCGGCTCCGCCCGCTCCTGCCGCCGCAGCCCACCAAGGGCCGGCTCCGCCTCGGCCCGAAGCTGCCGCGCCGCGGCCAGCCGACTCGCTATCACTTGCGGCTGCAGCGGCTCCGGCAGAGCGCGCCCGCTCGAGCTCCCACTCGCGCAGCGCGCTATCGAGGGCGTTCCACGCCCCTTTCAGCGCATCTCGCGTGCGCGGCAGCACCTCAAATCCGGTGCTGCCCTCCTGCTCGCTGCGCTCCTTCTCCCGTGCGGCGGCTGACCTTGCCTCCTCCAAAGCGATAGACGCTTCCTGCTCCTGCTGCTTAAGCGTCTCAAGCTCAGCCGCGAGTCGCTCCTCTCCTCGCGCGTGCTCCAGCTCCTGCTGCCTGGCGCTGCGCACAAAGTCACGATCGGCTATCGTAACGTGAAGCTCCCTCAGCTGACGCTCTGTCCATTCCGGCGCGATGCTGGTAACGAGCCTTGCAATCATCTCATCATGCTCGCGTAGCTCTGATTCCAGCTCTATGCTGTCCTGCTTCAGCTGACGCATACTCTCAGCTGCCTGAAGCAGTGCTTCCGTCTCATCTCCAATACGGAGAAGCTGCTCATCATAACTTATCGCTTCAAGCTGCAGCTCCATCAGCAGCGCTTTCTGCCTTTGCTTCTCAGCTTCTTCGCGCAGCTCAGCTCTTTGCCTTTTCAGCTCGTCCCATTCCTTCTCCGCATGCGGCGAGAGCTCTGCAGCGTAAGCGACTTGCTCGCGCTCCATCATCAGCTGCTGCTTGCGAATCCACAATGGCCTAGTCGTGCAAGCTTTATGAAACAGCATTTGCCTTGCTTCTTTTGCTGGCAGCTCCAATTCCAGCTGTTGCAAGGATGCATCCAGCTGGCCCGTCTGCTGCGTCAACTGGTTGTAGGAGACAATGGCATCTGCGCGCTTCCGAAGCTGAACATCTATTTGCTCAAGCGTTTTCAAATGTTGATTAATTTGTTGATTAGCTCCGCGAGGCTTAAAGAGGAGGTCCATCTCCTGTGCTAAACGCTTCTCAGCTGCTGCTATCGATTTTCCGTTGTCCCACCCTGCTTGATACAAATATTGTCCAAGCTCTTCTCCCGACAACGCTCCGACTTCTTGCAGTTCAGTCAGCGTAATAGCGAATAACTGTCGATACAATTTTTCGCTAATGCCTCCTAGAAACTGCCGTTCCCATTCCGTTTGTGTGAGCGCTACTTCTTCGAGAGATTTATCTGCTGCAGCAATGACGCTAATGAATGGATCATTTAACAATTCGTCATTGCCAGCTGCATGGCTTAAAGCGCGCAGCTTAAGCTTGCCTAATCCGTCAGCCGCATATCGCTCAACCACGTATGCTTCATCTTCTGCACTTTGAAAAAACATCCGACCGCCATGCTTGCCGCCATTCACCGGTTCTTGCCGCTCATTCGACTGTCCGCGTTTGGCAAAACCAAAAAGCATCGATCGGATAAAGCCGAACATCGTGCTTTTTCCCGCTTCATTTGGACCATATACGATAATGACCGCCGCATCGAGCGGTATTTGCTTCCTATATAGCTGTCCGAAACCGTCAATTTCAGCCTTCAAAAGCTTCATGCTACTTGTCATCTCCTATAGGCTTATGCAGAAACAAGCTGCACTCGCCCTATCATCATCCGCCACGTTCATGATCATGAAGCAAACCAAGCGTCAGCTCGCGGGCTTGCTCTAGCCAGCGCTCGGGAGGCTCGTCCCATTGGTTAAACATAAGTCTGCCAAGCTTCGCATGCCCTGCTGCCGGGCTCACAGCATTTTTGGCAAAATCCTGCCATAACTTCTCATCCTCCGTTAATGCTGCGCTAAATCGAACGAGCTCTCCGGTAAAGCTGTCTTCCACCGCCAGCTCCTCCCAGTTGATCGCAGCCCCTGTATTCACCTCTAGTCCATGCACGAAGATCCATGGTTCAGCTGACGATATCGCCCTGCCCTCCTGCAATTGCTCAAGCAGCGTTCGAACAATCGCTGGCTCCGAGAGCTTCTGATGCAGCAGCCCGCGACCTGTCAAACAAAGTCGAAGCATAACCGAGCGGCCTTCCGCTTCAGCTAATATTCTGTCAATTAGACCTTCCAATTGCTGCAAAAGCTCCTGTTCTGTACTCAGCTCAGAGATGGAACAGTCATACTCGTGCCACCTGACTTCATCCAGCGGCATAAAGGTCAGCTCTACCGCTCTAGCAGCGGTTACCTCCACCAAGTAACAGCCCCTTGCTCCTACTTCACGCGGATTTCTTCCTTGTGTGTTGCCTGCGTATACGACATGAGGGTATTCATGCAGCACCCTTCGTTTATGGATATGGCCTAACGCCCAATAATCGAAGCCCTTGCCCCCGATAAGCTCGCTCAGCGAGCATGGCGCATACGGGTCATGCGTTCCATCGCCATCAACATTTCCGTGCAGCAGCGCGATATGAAAGGGCGCTTCCTGCTGTATTTGATAAGCCGCAGCTATATTTTCCGAGACGACGCGTTTTCCGTATGACCTGCCGTAAACAAATGCAGCCAGCTCACCGTTAGTACGGTAAGCCGGCCGATATTCCATTTGATCCGCTCCAAATATATGCACGTTTGCCGGCAGTTCTAAGTCTGCTCGCTCGCCATTTAACGGGTCGTGATTTCCATGGATCACATATACGGATATTCCATGCTCCTGCAGCTTTTTCCACTCTCGTACGAGCATAAGCTGTGCTCTGAGCGAACGGTCTGCTTCATCGAACAAATCGCCAGCCAGCACGATAAAATCCACCTGCTCGCGAATGGCGGTCTGCGTTAGCTGACGCAGCGCTGCAAAGGTGGACTCGCTGAGCACCTCTCGCACCTGATCTGGAGCCTTCGCAAGCCCTCGGAAAGGGCTGTCTAAATGCAAATCTGCTGCATGGATAAATCGAAAAGGTACCGACATTTTATAACCGCCTATTCCGATAGAATGAGCCGTTATTCCGGCTTCATATGAATATAAACTTTTTTCAGCTGTGCAATCACTCGTTGAAGTGAATATACCTTTTTGGCTTTATCCGAACCAGACCTTGCCAGATGATAACGATAAGTGGGATCGGTTACGACCTTCTCCAGCGCATCAGCAAGAGCTGTCGCATCTTCCGGCGGTACTAACAATCCATTAACGCCATCTTCGATTTGCTCGGCAATGCCTCCTACATTCGTGCCGACAAGTGCAAGCGAGCATAAAGCAGCTTCTGCGAACACAGAGCCGAAGGCCTCAGCGCGAGAAGGCAATACAAATACATCAAAAAACGGCATAAACTCTTCCGGATGCAGCATATAGCCGTAAAAGATAATATCATCATACAAATCAAGCTCAACTGCTAATGCTTCAAGCTCCTCGCGAATCGGTCCATCGCCAATGATATGAAGAACAAACGGATGACCCTTTTGCTTAAGCTCTGCACATGCGCGCAGCAGTACATCGAGCCCTTTGGCAGGGACGAGCCTGCACACCGTAATGAGCTGCGTTACCGCATTCTCATGGGATATCGGTTTAAATCGTTTCTCGTCAAAACCATTTGGAATAACCTTTATTTTCTCTGGATGCTTGATATGAGGAGCGATATAGGTACGGAAGGACTCGGAAACGGTCAGCAACTGATCCGCCTTCGCCTCCAGCTCGCCATAAAGACTCATTAGAAATCGGTGTTCAGGTCCGCCCTCTTTAATCTTGCCGTTTAGAATAAGCTCCCGTTCATAGCTGGAATGGATCGTCATCGCAAGCGGAGTATCTGGAAATAGCTGCTTCATGACAAGTCCAGCAATCGGATGATGCGCATGTATTATATCGTATGGTTTTTTGATGCGCATCTTTGTCCACCATACGTAATCTTTATACGTTTGAATATATTTATCGACCATTACATTGCCGCTGTAGATCGTGTGATCAAAGGTTTCGAATGTCACTTCTTCCTGCCCTTTACTTCTAACCCGCTTAGGCAGAGAGAACAATTCCATTTGCCAACCAAACTTAATGAATCTATCTTGAATATACGGGATCATGGAAGAAACTCCGCCCGGCTGCTCCGGTGGAAAAAATAACGCTTGTAAAATATTCATGTGTCCCATCCTTTCAACGTAAAACATGTATTCCAACTATTCGTTCACCGTAAAACATGATATATTAGAACATATGTTTCTGTAAAGCTATCGAAACTAATACTAGATAACGGTGGGTAACTCATGACTCTTACACAATGGCTTTCAGGCCCAAATGGACAACTGCTCTCTTCATCGGCGGTCATCGTCATTCTGATCTTAATGCTCTTCATGTCGGTTCGGCTTTATGTAAGCTACCGCAACAAACGAATTTATCGCTTGCTCATTACAGCCATCCCAATCATTATTATTAAGCAATGCCTGCTCGTCGTGCTCGCTTATCCAGGCTGGTCATTATCACCATTTCTACATTTAGCCTTTACCATACTTCAAATCCTATCTTTTATTATTATAAACTTTGTTTTCATGAAATTATATACTCATCGAACGGCACAGCTTAAAGTCATTCCCTTTATCATTATGAGTATGATGACTTTCGTTATTGCAGGCATACAATTTGCGATTATGCCCAATTCGATGGACACGGTCGTTCATGCGCAAGCTTTTACATACCCGGCACTCGATTTCTATGGTTTAATCGTTATTTTCATGATTATGCTTGATACTAGAAGCGCCCATATGAGCTCCAAATATTACGCGAGCTTAATCGTTTTTTTTGCAAGCGAGCTTGCTAGGCTGTCGAATGCCTATGTATTTCATGGCTCATTGACTTGGTTGCTGACGATTAGCCAGCTGCTGCCAATCGTATATTATACCCTGTTGTTTATTCTCTTGTTCGAGTGGGTGATCGAGAGGTTGATGTTTACCTATCAATCATCTATTATGGATGGCTTGACTGGGTTGTATAATCGGCGCCATTTCTCTTCGAAGGCGGAGCAGCTGCTTCAGAGCAACAAGCCGATGGCTATTATTTTTTGCGATATCGACAACTTTAAGAAATTGAATGATACCCATGGCCACCATAAAGCCGATGGCGTACTGAAGCAGGTTTCCGAGATTATTAAGGAAGAATCGAGCGGCATCGGATCAGCGGGCCGTTATGGCGGAGAAGAGCTGCTAAGCTGCATTAGCACGGAGCGCGTAAAACCTGAAATTGTAGCTGAATCCATTCGGCGCAGAGTCGAGCAGGAAACGATGGTTACAATAAGTGTCGGCTTCAGCACCTCCAAAGAAAGCAAGGTTGTTCAAGAAATGATTAAGCAGGCTGACGAAGCGATGTACTATTCCAAAACGACGGGCAAAAATAAAGTAACCCCGTTCAAATCATCAGCTGCTTCCAAAAAATCAAAAGCATAAACAATGAAAAGGCACTGATCATGAGGCTTATAGCCTTGATGGTCAGTGCCTTTTTTTTGTTTGCTTCTGAGAAAAGCGTAAGTACTCAATATTCGTCATATGCTTACAATTTTCAATAGCTGTCCTGCCTTCTCGCTGTACCTAACAGCTGCCAAGCCCTATTGTTATCGCTTTGCCGCAGTCGGCTTCTCTAGTGAATAAAGCTCGTCTTCCAGCGTTTGCATCCGCTCAAGCACCGTTTGGCGAGCATCTTTAATCGCATGATTATAAACATGCGGCCCAACCGCTTGTATCATAAAATCAAGCAGCTGCTCCGCCGCAATCGATCCAAGCGTCTCCGAACGCTCCAGCTCGAAATACTGCTGAATGCTAGCAATCAACTGCTCCTTCTGCTCTTTTGGCAGCTTCAACATTAACATATTATTAACCCTCCAATTGTCCTCTCAGAATAGTCACTGCTTGTCCTTGCAAATACACTCGCTCGCCTTCCGGTCTTACCTTCACAATCCCTCCGCGCTCCGATGCCTGATAGCCAGTTAACTCCTGCTTGCGGAGCCTCTTCGCCCAATATGGCGCGAGCGCGCAGTGGGCCGAACCCGTTACGGGGTCTTCATCGATCCCTGTGCCAGGAAAAAATGCCCGAGATACAAAGTCATACGCAGCATCTGTTGAACGGCTTGTAACGATAATTCCGCGGGCGCTCAGACGGGCAAGCATCCCAAAGTCAGGCCGCAGCGTACGCAGTGTATCCTCACTGTCTACCTCAACAAAATAGTCCATTCGATTGCGGCCAACATATCTCGGAATAAGACCCAGACCCTGAATGAGCTCCTCAGGTGCAACAGCTGCTTCCGGCGGCTCGGAAGGGAAATTCATCTCCATCCAGTCCCCTTTATGCACAGCAGTCAATAACCCGCTTTTCGTCATAAATCGCGCCGTTTCGTGCTGTGGCAGTCTTCCTGTTTCCCATAATATATGTGCTGTAGCAAGTGTAGCATGTCCACATAAATCAATCTCAGCAATCGGTGTGAACCATCTTAACTCATAATGCTCTGCTCCCTGCTCAATAAATGCCGTCTCTGAGAGATTCATTTCCGCTGCCACCTGCTGCATCCAGCGTTCAGACTGAGGCTCGTCTACAATGCAAATGGCGGCAGGATTGCCTTTGAATTTTTCATTCGTAAATGCATCTACAATATATAACGCATAATTCATTTTTCCAACATTCCTTTCTTACTCCATGTCACGCCAAACAACGAAAGTACAGCGCCATATAAGAGATGACCAAGCAACCACCAAATCAGTGCTTGTACATCGCTAGTCGCTGGAGTACGCTCTGAGAGCTGTGTAAGTGGAATCCACGTACAGCATGCGACTGCTATACTCATGCCAAGGCTTAGTCCTATCGGAGCTCTCCAAAGCGACAACAGGGATAAATAAATAATACCTAGTGGAAGTGCAACAACCATATGAAGGATAAATTCAAGCGTCTCCGTTCGTTTATAAGGCAGCCATTCCATGAAATCAATATTAAGAAGCAATACATATACCGCTGATCCGGTAAGGCGCTCAAGCAGCTTCATCGTAAAGCCTAACACGATTCCACTCACAGCACCAGCCGCAATACCAGCAATAACTAGCTTGCTGGCATACTGCCAAAACGAGCGCATATTCCCATCTCTCATAGCTGACATTTGAAATCCTCTTCTCTGAATCTGTTTCAATCACAAACAAAAAAGTGCTTGCTGTCACAAAATGATCCGGCTCGAATGTTATCCATTCCATACTCCGATTCGTTTGCGTGCAAGCACTTCATATAGGTTATCCTTTGAGCGGAATAAGCAGCTCTACCGGCTCTTCCTCCAAATGATGCTCGTCAATATAAAACAACTCCAGCGATACGGCGTTTTCTTGCTTCTCTAGCCGCAACTCATTTATCCAAGCATGAAGCTGCTCGTACCCTTCGCCGATTCTTTTATTGGAGCAAGCGACCATCGCATAACGATGTTCAGGAATCGTGAATTGCACCATACCAGGAGGCAATTCCTCCAGATGCTGGACTTCATAACAAGCCCAGTAGGTAGCAAACACTTCATTGCCGAAGTAGGGACTGTACAATACGGTCGATTTTGTTGCATCATTCAACTCGTGCTTGCGTGTCAAAAACTCGGTCTGCAGCCGAATCGCTTCATCCGGAAAGGATGAATATGGACCGCAGTAGCTGATACCCGCCAAATGAAGCGCAGGTTTTGTTACGATTGAGCAGTTTTCCACGCGATTTCCTCCTTCGAATCTGTCAGGACTTGTGCGCTAGGATGAGCTTTCTCTGCCCATAGTGTAACATGATTTGCAAGTATTTGGATAGTCGTTTGCATGTTAATCCTTTATCGGGATTATTGACAAAGCCGCTAGCCTTGCTCCAGCCGTTTCATAAATTCTTCTACCGCACTATAGCCTTGCTGCTTTAAGTACCAATTATTCGCGGCTGCCTCAATTAAACCTGCAACGTCTCTGCCCGGCTGCACTTGGATTTCAATATGAGGAATATTCACACCCATATAATCTGTAAATTTGGTTTCCAGCTCTAAATCATTATTGAGTTCATTATCACGCCACTTCGTTAATTCAATATCGAGTACAATTCTCGTCTCGTCTTGAAACGCCTGTCTGCCATACAATCTAACAACATTAATAAGACCAATGCTGCGCAGAGCTAGAAACTCCTTTGTTTTCTCATTATGCGTGCCAAGCAGCGTTTGGGAGCTCAGCTTTTTTAGTACAACGATATCATCAGCAACTAACCTTGAGCCCCGTTTAATGAGAGTATGAGCCGTTTCGCTTTTGCCAATGCCTGACTTGCCGCGCAGCAGCACGCCAATGCCAAGCACATTTAAGCAAATCCCATGAATCGATATTTCCGGAGCAAGCGTTTTGAGTAAGTAAGCATCCAGCATGCCAAGCAATTGCACCGTTGGAAGCTTCGTTCGCAGCAAAGGAATGCCTTCTTGATCGCAATATTTGGTCAAATATTTTAGACCTTCCTGACCCGCAGTGACTACAAAGCAAGGCGGATGATATTTAACAATATTGCCAATATGATGATTTCGTTCTTCTTCACTTAAGGAATGAAGGTATGTAATTTCCTTCCTGCCCAAAATTTGAACATGCTCCTGTGGGAAAAAATCGTAATATCCAACAAATTCAAGTCCTGGTCGATAGGCTCTTGCTTTAACAATCTGTCGATCGAGCTTATCGGCTCCTGCTAATATTTCTAATGATAATTGCGCTGCTAATTCCCGTACCGCTATTGATTTCATAACATTACGCTCCTTTGCTGTTATCATAAAGTGCTGTTCATATTAAGAGCCTGTCGAGCGATAATGACGAACACCGATGTTCCATACAAGCAGACAAGGCAAAATAAAGAGGATGCCAGCTATTGGCGAAATCATATAGAGCAGTTCATTCCCAGAGGTTCTGTCTAACAAGTAGAGCAAAGGCAAATAATTGACACTTCCGAAAGGGATGACGAACGTAAAAAAACGAGTCACCCATTTCTTATAAATGCTTAACGGATACTGGGCCATCTCTCGCCCTCCGTCTGTAAATATATTTGCAATCTCAAGACCTTGAACCGTCCAAAAACACATCGTTGCAGCTAGTATAAAGATACCAGAGAAAACAAAGACACCGCTCAAAATCATAAAAATAAGAGTTATTGTTTTAAGCAATGTCCACTCGATCGTAAGCTCACTTAAAGCCCACGTCAAGATGATTACGCTTTGCAGCAGCCGTCCCACACGTGAAAATTCGAATTTCGAGCCGAGCACCTGAAGCACGGTACTGCGCGGCCTAACCAGCAGACGGTCAAAATCTCCATTAACGACCAGCGTAGAGAACGAATCGAAACCGCGTGCAAAACATTCACTAATCGCAAATGACATATGAATAATAGAAAAGCATAACGCTACTTCTTGAAAATTCCAACCCTCAATTTGGCCAAAACGCTCAAACATAAAATATAATCCTGCAAAAACAGAAAATGGCACAAAAAATTGACCTAAGGAGAGCAGCCAAAATGAGGTAAGGTACTGCGTTTGCGACTTAAACATGATCAAAATATATTTACCGAACAATCTCATATGGGTTACCCTCCATTCACAACAACTCTACGTAATGCTTTTGCCATTGCCAGCCTGCCTAAGCCCACTAGTACAACAAACCAAACCAGTTGAACACCGATGCCGATGAGCGCTTCTTCCTTAGCAATATGTCCCGAGTAAACCCGAAATGGGAAATCCGCTGTCCATCGAAACGGCAGCACATATACAATATTTTGCAGCCATGAGGGCATAAGAGGCACGGGTATAACCATTCCCGCCAGAAATTCGCCGATCACACCAAACATAAGCAGCGAGCCAGCCGGTGAAAGCGTAACGAACACGGATATGTACATCAACATAGAAAGGGCAACAATCATAAGCAGTCCAAGCAATAATGCAACGATAAACAAAACAAAGGCTGCTGGATCTTCTGGCAGCGGCATCCGGTAAGGCTCTGGCAGAAAAAAAGCTACTATCAAAACAGGGATACTTTTTAGAATGGCACTCGAGAGCCGCTGTGCAATAAGCTTGGCATACCATAATCCGTATATGCCGCTAGGTCTGCAAAGCTCATAAGCAATATTGCCTGTCGTTATAAGTCCGAATAACTCATTGTCACGGAACCACAACATAACGAACGAAAGAAAAGCCTGCTGCAGCCATACATATGTGATAAGCTGCTTCAATGAAATTGGAGGCGGAGTCGTTGTCCCGCTATAAAACGCCTCAAACACCATAATGATAATGAAACCCCAAAAAAATTGAGTCGCAACTCCCGCCAGCGCTGCGGTACGGTATTGCAATCCGTATGTGAGACGCAGCTTAAATACCGAAATATACGCTTTCATTATATTTGATGCTCCTTATACAGCTGAACGATCATATCTTCAATAGGCAAGGTATCAATCGTGACATCGAGAAGCTCCACCTGCTCAGACAGACGGATGAGCACATCGCTTATGACAACCTGAGCTGTATTGACGCTTAGCACAGCTCGCTCAGGTGACCATTCTTCAACGACAGCACCAGCAATCTCAAGCGGCTCAGCCCGGTGGCTGTATACGACGGTTATCGTTTTTTGTGTTCCGAACTGGCTGCGTATCGCACTTAGGCTGCCATCATAAAGCAGCTTTCCTTTGCCAATAAGAATAATCCGGTTCGCCAGCGCTTCAATATCATTCATGTCATGCGTGGTCAAAATGATCGTAACGCCCTTCTCTTCATTTATCGTCTTAATGAAGCGGCGCACAGCGATTTTGGATACGGCATCGAGGCCAATTGTGGGCTCATCCAGAAATAGTACACTTGGGCTGTGCAGCAGGGAAGCCGCAATTTCGCAGCGCATCCTTTGTCCAAGACTAAGCTGTCTTACTGGCATCTGAATAATTTCCTGCAGCTCAAGTGTTTCTGTAAGCAATGCTAATGTGCTTTGATACTCCTGCTCTGGCACCTTATAAATATCCCGCAGCAGATCGAAGGAATCGATGACTGGCACGTCCCACCACAACTGAGAACGCTGACCGAAAACAACACCAATATGCTTCACATACGCGACCCGATCCTTCCACGGCGTATAACCCATGACCGTACATGTACCGCTGTCTGGCACAAGAATGCCGCTCATCACTTTAATGGTCGTTGACTTGCCCGCCCCGTTAGGTCCGATGTACCCTACAATTTCACCCGGCTCAATCGTGAAAGAAATATCGTTAAGCGCTTCCACAACTTTGTATTCCCTTTTGAATAATGCCTTTACTGCTTGCTTAACGCCTGAAGAGCGTTTAGCAACCTGATACGATTTACTTATCCCATGAACTGTAATCACTATTTTTTACCTCCGCGCAAGTTTTGAGAGGGAAATACTAACATCGAAAGAATAATGTGTCAATTGTTTCCTCAATAAAAAAATCAAAAATCGCTCTTTTTCTGCCTAAAAGGCTGAATAAAGAGCGACTCGTATGTTGAATTTAAATTAAGTTTTATTAGAAGTTGAAAACAAAATCGTCATCATTAAGCGGCTCAACGTGAATTGTACGTACGTAGCCATTACCTTTTTTGGAGAAGAAATCATGCTGCTTCGTATGCGTACTGATACCATTGAACACGATTGGGTTTACCGCTTCCTCAGGGAAATGCGGCTCCATACCAAGATTCATAAGCGCTTTGTTCGCATTGTAGCGGACGTATACATTTACTTCCTCAGCAAGGCCAAGCGGCGCATAAAGATGCTCTGTATACACAATCTCATTCTCGTACAGCTCGTTAAGCAATGCATAAATTTCGATTTCCAGCTGTGCTTGCTCCTCAGGGCTAAACGTTTGGAACAGCTCTTGTGCTAGAACGCCAACGTACAAGCCATGGATGCTCTCGTCACGCAAAATCAAATCGATAATTTCGCCGCTGCTCGTCATTTTACCTTGTCCAGCCAAGTAAAGCGGATAGAAGAATCCGCTATAGAACAAGTAGCTCTCCAGGAATACAGAAGCAGCCATCGCTTTGTAAAGCTCTTTCGGGCCAGTGATGTTCGAATACCAAGAAGAAATCAAGTTTGCTTTCTTCTGAAGCTGTTCGTTCTGCTCTACCCACAGGAAAATTTCGTCGATCTCTTCGCCAGAAGCAAGTGTAGTGAAGATGCTGCTGTACGATTTCGCATGGATTTGCTCCATCATCGACATAAATGACAATACTGCTTTGCGCTGCAAGCCATCAACATGCTCCAAAATCTTCGGCATGCCGACGCCGCCTTGAATCGTATCAAGCAAAGTCAGACCGCCGAGCACATTTTTGTACAGCGTGCGCTCCGCGTCCGTCATTTCCATCCAGTCCATTTTATCATCTGATAACGGAATTTCTTCATCCGTCCAAAATTGCATTACATTTTGCTGCCAGAATGTTAACGTGAAATCGTCATCTGGGCGGTTCCAGTTTACTGCTTTCATTTGGTGAGCTCCTTCTTTGCTACGTAAGCGTCATTTAAATAGTACTCAAGCGTAAACGGCTATGCCGTCTTTTAGAGGCATAGCTTTCGTTTCGCGGAGAAATATAAGAAAAGTATATGAAAAACATATACTTTCTTATATTTTAAACTGCGCAGCTCGTGCATTCCTCAACGGAAAGCCGCTTCGTTCTTGTGTAATAAAGCGATTTAAGACCTTTTTGAGCAGCATAAACATAGAAGCGCGCCAGCTCACGAGTCGTCACATTACTGTTAACATGCAGTACAGTCGAAATACCTTGGTCAATATGCTGTCCGATCTCTGCAATAAGATCAATCAGCTTGAACTGATCAATGTTGTAAGCCGATTTGTAGTAGAAGTAATTTTCCTGCGCCAAATAAGGCATTGGATAATAAGTAGTTGAGTTTGCATACGTACGTGTTTCGATATGCTCAACAATCGGCATTACGCTTGAAGTCGCATTTTGGATATACGAAATGCTTTGTGTAGGCGCAATCGCCAGACGATAAGCATGGTACAAGCCGTGTTCTTGGACTTTTACTTTAAGTGCAGCCCAGTCCTCAGGTGATGGAATTTCCATACCGTCGAACAATTCCTTCACGCGGTCTGTTTTTGGACGGTAATCATTTTCCACATAACGAGTGAAGTATGTGCCCTTCGCATACTCCGAACGGTCGAAGTCTTTGAAAGTAATTCCGCGCTCTTTGGCGATTTCCATGCTTTGCTCAATGGAGTAGTAGTTCATCATCATAAAGAATACGCCGGCAAAATCTTTCGCTTCTTCACTTTCGTAAGCGATTTTGTTTTTGGCAAGGTATCCATTCAGATTCATTGCGCCAAGTCCTACGGAGTGAAGCTCCTCATTCGCTTTGCGAACGCCTGGTGCATTGTCGATATTAGACAAATCACTAACCGTCGTCAAAGCTTCGATACCAACATGTACCGATTCCTTCACCTTTTTGTGCTCCATTACGTTAACAATATTAAGGGAAGCAAGGTTGCAGCTAATATCACGGTTAATGACATCCTCGTAGCCGTAATCCTTAATTTCCGATGTCTCCTGAAGCTGGAATATTTCTGTGCACAGGTTGGACATTTTGATAGAGCCGATATCCTTCAAAGCGTGAACGCTGTTAGCATTCGATTTGTTCATAATATATGGGTAGCCAGATTCTAGTTGAATCGAAGCGATTTTTGTCAACATGTCGCGTGCGTTCATTACTTTTTTCTTCGTTACCAGCTCATTAGCCAGCAGCTCTTCGTACATCTCGTCCATATCCATATCGTCGAGATGCTTGCCGTATGCCTTCTGAACGGAATGTGGACCGAACACGAATAGCGGTTTGTTTTGAGCAGCTAGCTCATAAAATTTATTCGGAATAATTAGGCCGATCGAAAGAGTTTTAATACGTGCTTTTTCGTCTGCGTTAATTTTTTTGCAATCAAGGAATTCGATAATATCCCAGCCGAAAATATTGTAGTAGCCTGCACCAGAACCTTTGCGTTGTCCCATTTGGTCTGCGTAGGAGAAAGCATCCTCCATAAGCTTCAGCACCGGCATAATGCCTTTTGCTGCGCCCTCTACGCCTTTAATAGGCTCACCGCGTCCACGAAGCTTCGATAGGTTGACGGCTACGCCACCACCGATTTTGGAGAGCTGCATACATGTGCCGAGTACATAGTTGATGGAGTTAAGAGAGTCGTCCATTTCTAGCAGGAAGCAGGAAACCATTTCTCCGCGGCGGCTCTTGCCTGCGTTGAGGAAGGTAGGGGTAGCTGGCTGCAAACGTTGGTCAATCATCGCTTCCGCAATTCGAAGTGCTCTAGCTGCATCGCCTTCGCCCAAATGCAAGGCAACGATAGCTACACGATCGGAATATTGTTCCAAGTATTGCGATTTGTTGTTGGTCTTCATCGCGTAGTCCTTATAGAACTTCGATGCTGCCATGTAGGATTGGAATTCAAAGCCGCTGTTTGCCGTTAGTGTAAATACAGCTTCAACCTGCTCATATGTATACTTTTCGTATACATTATCGTAATAATCGTTTTCGATTAAGTATTCTAGCTTATGTTTGAGGGAGTCGAACTTCACGCTCTTCTCAGCCACTTCTTCCATAAATGCAGCGACAGCCTCTTTATCTTTATCAAGCTGGTAAAATCCGTCTGCACCGCGCTGCATCAATTCGTTATTCAATTCAATATGCTTCAATGGTTCGCACCCTTTCGACAAAATGTTGCGTATCTTGATTCGTACCTGACAATTCAAACTTCAAAATCACTGGAACATCGTACATTTGTGAGATCGTATCCGCGCTTTTTGCGAACCCGGTTCCCCAGTTGCGGTTGCCGCTCGCAGAAACGCCGCGGAGCATGCCAGAGTTGCTTTCTAGAAACGAAGTTACCTTCTCTGGAACTTGGCCGAACCCTGTTGTGTATGTTACTAGCACGAACGGCTCGTCAACTTCTTCCCTCTCATCAATCGGCACCGCCCGCATATTCAATTTTTTGATGAAACGCTTGACGTTGCCTGTTTTGGAATCATAGACGACTAGCATAACACGTTCGCTCCCTTACTGTAATCAAGCAATTAAAAAGCGCTTCTGACTAGCAATTCCGTCAGCTGCGCTTGTTCAAGATATACCGCTGGTAATCGTTGAAGGCACCAATCCACATCAATATGTAGTTGATGTTTTTGATTCTACATCAATATATAGGAGTAGTCAATGAAAATTATGGAGAAAATATTAATCTATTTTTTTGGCGCACTCGACTATTTTAACAGATGAGGATATGATGTGATAGTGACATTTTATTGCTATTTTGGGGGTCCTGAAAATCGTAAACACAACTGCAGAACAAATAAGAACATTGCTAGAAAAACTGTTCAAAGATGCCGGATATACAGTGCCGGAGCTGCTTGAATACATCGAAAAACTTGAAAAAGATCAAGATCTAATGGCCGAAACGATCAAGAAAATGAAGCTTGAATCGATACGAAAAGCATCTGCTTCCGCAGGCATGAACAGCCGATTAAAAGATGCGCTTCGGGAATAATCGGAGATACGAGTCACAAGATCTAGATATATACAAGCGAATAATTCAAGAAATCGATAGCACTTCTCGTTCACCAAAACGCTGTTGATAAAATTTTACAATCAGAATACTTTTCGTCAAACTTCGACACGCACACTAGATATAGATGTCGATTGCAATGTTTCTACTTCGACATTGCAATCGACATCTATACAGACCAACTCATACTTCGATCCTACTCTTTAAGCACATATGTGTGCTTAACCACCACAAACCAGGGTTGCTTTTCCTCTATAAGCGCATATGTGTTCTTACAGCGAACTTTCGAGCATACTCTCACCACGATCCCACTCTGTAAGCACGTATGTGTTCTTACAGACCACAAACCAGAGTTACTTTTCCCCWATAAGCGCATATTTGTTCTTACAGCGAACTTTCGAGCGTGATCTCACGACGATTCCACTCATTAAGCACATATGTGTGCTTAACCACCACAAACCAGGGTTGCTTTTCCTCTATA